>NZ_CP059081.1:997685-1330246 GCF_015602705.1 Acinetobacter lwoffii | reverse complement strand
CAGCCTGTTCAGCATCGGAAATACGCTGATCATACTGGTCAATATCTGCAATTTTAGTTGCTAAATCCTGCGCCAGTTGCGTTTCACTGATTTTTCCCGACAAAATATCCAGAACAGCGGAGGCATCTGCTGATGTAGTTGCGCTAACCCAATTCGACCACGGGCCGATATTCCCGATTCGATCAATCAAGCGACCACGGAAAAAGCGGGTTAAGTTTGGCTGCATGCCCTGAATATCATGCGTCGTGGTCGGATATGCAAATAAGCCAAGCTGCGCAGCATTGGCACCGTTGGCTGTGCTAGAAATCTCAATTTCCGTATATGCAGTATCAAGCGCACCAACCGCAGGGAAAGACCAGTTCAGGCGATAACCGAACAGAATGCCGGTGGCTGATAGATTTGCCAAAGCAGGCGGCAAGCCTTGTTTTCCGGTCAGCGCAGTCAGAATTGAATATGTTGGCAGTGAAGCAATATCAAAGGCTGAAATTGCAGTCACACGCGCTTCATAATTACCCGCATAAATGCCTGGCACTTCAGCTGAGTTATTTCCGGTAATCGGCAACTTAATCCAGGTGCCATCATCCTTGCGCCATTCTGCCTGGTACTTGGTTGCGCCTTGCGCCTGTGGCCATGAGATAATCATGGTTTCCACTGCAAGGCCTTGCTGCACCATAGTTTCAGATGTGATTGATACGGACTCGACAGGCGCTTGAACAGTTGGATTAATGATTGAAATTGGACGCTCATCAATGAAAGCGCCAAAATCGATGGCATCGTATTTGGCTGATTCATACTGCAGCGCAGTGATTGAAAATTGATGCTTGTCATCCTGAGTAATACTCATGACGCGAAACTTCATAGTCTTCAAATCTTGCGCATCAACTGCCCAGACATTTTCCGCTGCAACGCTATCAAACGCCACTGTGACTGTGACATTTCGCCCAATTTTTGATGACACGATTCGAGCTTGCGCTTTACCATTCTCACCATTTACTACCAGCCTATCTCCGGCACGGCACACGACATCATCACGATCCAGAGTAATGACTTTGCGATCAGCACTGACAGCAAAAATACGACCACCATTGGCACGACCAGCGAAAAGCTCATCTGCAATCTCAATCACACGGCCCGGCTGCGGAATATAACCATCCAAACCAACTTTAAAAGATACGGTGCGAGTTTCTAGCTGCTCGGATTTTAAAGCCCAAAGACCTGCACGCTGTGCCTGCCCCTCACTCGTACAACCCCAAGCATCAATTTCAGCAATACGCACACCGAGCTTTGCAATAGCTGCTTCATCACGCACATAGACATATTCAGTCTTGTAGTGATTTGCAGGATTATCCCAAGCCACTTTTGCAACGGTGTGACGGTCACGCGCACGAGTGCCTGAATACTCAAACAGACCATCAATGACGTTGGCGCGAGTGTAAGTGAAATAGGTATCTTGCGGAATATCGGCATCACAGACAATAGAGTTTCCGTCCCAATAACTGATCGCACGAAATACGCCTGCCAGTTTGCTCAAAATGGTATAAGCATCTTCGGTTGATTGTAGATACACGTTACACGTAAAACGTGGCTCCTGACCGCCTTTGCCATCATCCACCATTTGGTCGCAATACTGTGCAAGGCGATATAAAGACCATTTATCCAACATTGCAGACGTTAATCGATCACCCAAGGCATAGCGTTTTGCGGTGCAGATATCGTAATAAATCCATGCCGGGTTATTGGTATAGGCGCGTTTAAATGTGCCATCCCACATGCCCGCATAAGTGCGTGCAACAGGATCATAATTTGATGGAACCTGAAGCTTAATCCCCTTTAGATCAACTGCGACTTTTGCCACATTGGAAAAGGTTTCAGCGTCATATTGCAGGCCAAGCAAAGCGGTATTCGGATAACTGAGCTTTAGATCAATCACTTCAGTCAATGCATCAACATACATTTTGTCGCTGATATATTCTGAAGTTGAGTTTGGCGTAATACGACGTACACGAACTGTCCAGCCAGTATCAGATTTTGGTAAATCAATACGGTGTGAGCGTTCATAGTTTGCAGAGGTTTTATCGGCAATCTGGGTGTTTAAAACTTCAGTCCATGTGCCGCCATCAGTTTGCAGATCAATCGCATACTGAATGACGATGCCTTTTACATCACCATTTTCAGCATTCTGCTCGCGTAGCGGCCCCCACTTGAAGCGCAAGCGGATTGCGTCAAGATCGGTATTGGTGACTGAGCGCACCCAAGGCGTATCAGATTTTAATTCAACATTGATTGCAGTTTCAGAGGAGATGTCTGGAAAGCCTTCAATATGAGTTTGGTCATTGGTGCCATGACGAAAATCAGCCTGAACATCTTCAAAGTTCCAGCCACCAGTCGGATTTTGCAGCGGTGTTTCTTCTAAATAAACAGACTGTAAACCATTCGCCAAGCCTTCGACTTCACCTTCAGATAAGCCATACAAAATTTTAATATAGGTTTTAGATTGTGCTGAATCTGGCGCAATCACTGCTTTTCTTGCCTTGCCTTCACCTGCCTTTGCGCCTTTAATTACTGCATTCATACTTATCCTCAGACAATAAAAAAGGCGCTCTATGCGCCTGTATATTCCTATTATTTACATTAGATCTTCAGGGTATTGTCCGGCGCTTGCAATAAAGCCACCAACCTCACGCTGACCGTAAAGCACTGGCACTGGATTCCCTTGTGCAACCGTGGTGACTGCACCACCAAAGCCTTTATTGGCCTTGTTTCCGTCTTGGTTTTGGTCTTGATTCTCAATCTTAGGCATCAGCATCATTGCAATACCACCGACCATCATACCGACACCAGCACCAATTAATGCAGCACCTGCTGCTCCACCAACACCGGTCCAGCCCGTTGTGACCCCAACAACAATACCAACCACTACTAGCACAGCACCGAGAATTGTCTGAACTGCACCACCTGCACCTTTCACTTTCGGCACAACCTTGATGACTTTTGCACTGGTACTCATGTCGAGTTCGGTTTCAGAAATATTTTGCTTATCCTGAAAAATAGCAAACTCTAAACCCTGTTCATGCGCATGCAGCATGAAATGCTCAAAGCCCGGCACCTGAACTGATAAAGCTCGCATGGCTTCACGAGTATTTTCTACATCGAGCCGAAATTCTTTACCGAACTTTTTAGCTAGAATGCCGTACAACTTAATTGTTTTGAGCATATCGAACCACCTTTGCAACTCGTTCCTGCCATTGCTGACCAAAGATTTCACGAACAGATTTACGGCCATACGGGTGATGCAAAATAAGTGCTGACCCAATGCAAGGCTCGGTTTGCTCAGATTTCAGCATGCCGTTATCACCCAGCCAGATCAAAGCATGATTGATATGCTCGGTACGACCAACCCGGCATAACAGCACATCGCCATATTCAGGCTGATCCACCTCAATAAAGCCTTCCTTTTGGAAATTATCCAGATAGAGAGATGGACTGTCTTTGGACTCCCACCATAAATCATCGCGATCATAATCTGAAATATAAACACCTAATTCACGTGCATAAAAATCACGAACGATGGCAAAGCAGTCTTGAATGCCGTGAATGTAGTTGCGACCGACTAAAGGCGCTTTATATCCGCATGGCTCATAGACCTGAAATTCAATATCAGGATAAGCACAGATGACCCATGGCTTTTCATGCAATTCAATCTGGATTAAATCGATCTCAGAGGCGCGAGCGGATGCATTTGGATGTGAATGCACATAAGCCTGTATCTGACCAACATCTTCCACGCTGGCTAGATCCTCAGGATGAATCTCAAATTGATCTTGATGTGAGGAAATATTACGGCATGGCACATAATAGTCATCAATAATCACCCCGCAGCATTCAAGCGGGAAGCATTCTTCTGCATGTGCAAGAATGCCTGCTTTCAACATTTCGGTTAGTTTCATCACATTAAACTCGATGCTGGAAAACCACCAAAGCGGATTTCATTGTTGCGAATACGGCATGAAGACAGTCGGCCAGAGCAGCGATCCAGTGCAGGGTTGTCCGTTGGCTCATCCTTATCAGTGAACATGGCTGCACCTGTGTACTGGCATTCTTCACCGCGATAATTTCCCATCGCGCACCAATGACAGTAATTAGAAATCTGCCGCACTGGTATTTTCAGACCTTCAAAATCAATTGGGTTTGATAACTCAAATGTTACTGCCCGAGCATTCTCGGAAGTCTTTTGTTCGATATACCAAAGCTGCTCTTTTGCTTCGTTTGAAGCTGTTGGGTTGCCTGCACTAAAGTTTTCAGCGTCCAGATATTTAGCCAGCGTGGTAATGACTTTGAGCTTTGCACCTGCAAAGTCACCAAACTGTAAACAATAGGCTGATACGGCACCCTGAATACCGCCAATATTGTTCGCCATGCTTAAAGTGGGTGCTGATGCTTTACCATCGGATCGCATTTCTAAACCCGATACTTCTAAAGCCATCGGCTCGAAAGTCTGACCCTGCCAAATGATATTTTCTGCCTGCTGATGCCCATGAAAGCGCAGAATACCCGCACCTAACGCGCTGGCATCTAATTCAAACAAGGTAATCAGACCATCAACATACAGCTTCTGAAAATCACTGTTCAGAGTCATCTTTCAATGCCTCCGCTACAGCTTGAGCCAAGTTAGTTGGTTGAAAATCTGCAAGTGTTTTTGAGATTTCAATTTCAGTTTGGGGTAATGCTTTTAAACGAATATCAATCCAACGACCAGATGGAATATCACGAGGTTTTTCAAGGTTTGGAACAATATCGCCTGTTTCTTCATCAAACTTTTTAGCAAAGGTTTTAACTTCAATGGTGTTGTCTTCTAACTGCTGATATTGAACCGCAACCAGAACATTACCATTGGCATCCTTTGGCATTTCGATATACCAACCATCATCGGAAAAACCTTCTGTATTTTTAAGTAGGTAATGACCAATATCTATTTTTTCAAATGTAGGTTCTTGTTCAAGCGCTTCCTTATTTGCGGCAATTCTATCGGCAAATAGTTGAACAACTGGTGAAGCTTTTTTAATGAATCCGTTGCTATCTACGGTTGTATTTAGTGTTGTTCTTACCGTGCAGCGAGAAGAGAAATCAGACGACGCATCTACCCAGCCATACATATTTATGCTTCCGTCTAAGGCACCCAGGTTTAATGCTACATTTGTATCGCCTGTTTTTATATATAAAATCGGCGTATACAGGTTCATTAGGTTTCCAGTGTTCGTACGAATGATTTGTGTTTTACCCAATGTTGCTGCTTTTAGATCATCTAGATTATTGATTGAGCCTACTGTTGGACCTGAGCCCCCCAACCCAAACGCACCCACCTCCATCACATTTCCAGCCTGATCGCCCACCATCCGACTTGCTGCATGTTGTTGATTGGAGAAGTTCTGATTTATTTTGGTGAAGGCTGCATAAGCTGGGTCACCACCGCCCGCACCCGGTGTACCAATTACAATATTTTGAATCGCCATAATTTACGCCCACAAAAAAAGCCCTCGATTGAGGGCATAAAGTTGATTGAAGTTAAGGTTTAAAGTCTTGTGTGAAGGTGGTGGAGATGGACCACATACCACCACCCAAGCTGACTGGCATATAATCCCCTGCGACCACTCGAACTTCACCATCTAGCGGTGAATCCCAAAGGAATGAATCAGCACCCTTATGTGCATCAAAAAAGGCTTTGATCTCTTGTATCAAAGCCTTCTTGCCAGTCCTTTTGTATGCCCATGTGCCTGACCGGTTGTTAATCCCTACACTCGTTCGCTGTGTATATCCATCGCCAAAACTGGACTGAAGGACTTTAAAGCTTGAAGTTTGGGAGTTTCCATCTAAGTCATTGCACCAAGTGAATTTTTGATTGCTCATGAATTTTTTCCAATAAAAAACCACCTTGAGGTGGCTTTCTGTTTTATGGGATTTTAATCATCCAGATTGCTTGTTATGACGCTAAATACACCACTAATAATCGCTGATGCTTCTTGCGCATCAGGCCCTAACCCCTTTCGTAATTTAAATTCCGATTCAGCCATATGCTCCTTAAACCCTTGCTCATCAATTACACCCTGCTGAATTAGGTGCTGAACAACCGATCTAACTGCATAAACAATTACTTCGCTTTCTGGTGACATATCTAACCTCTCGCTAATCTATAAAGCACACCACCCTGACGGCTCTCGCGTCTAGCCCAAGCATCCATCATGTTGTTAAGGCTTTGTGCGATTTCCTTTTGGCCTTGCGTATCCACTTTAGCACCACCATCAGCAAAAGTAATGGATTGTGAAATCTTCACATCCCCACCCGAACCAGAGCCATTACTACCACCCGACCCAATAGCACTCACAGCCCCCATGCCAACTCGATGGGTATCAGCAACCAATCCACCTGCCGAGTAGCCCCGACGAATCGACTTTCGCAAATCCTCGAAGCCTTGTGGGCCGCCTAGAGCTTTAATCTCCTCTTGGGTTAAAACACCTTCGCCTTTGTGGACAATGCCGGCAGGATCGTATTTACCACCGTGGCCGGTGTAGCCACCGTTGGCGAAGCCTGCAATGGTTTGGGCTGCAATCATGCCCACAGAAGCATAACCAGTGGCACGAATCACCCCTGCATACATAAGCTTTTGAGCCATTGTTAGGGCTGATGGGTCATTCATCACGCCAGTAGCGGCCAACTCTGTATTAACAACGCCTTGAGCAATTGCAATCGCCTGCTGTGCTAAAAACATAACTTTGTAGGCAGCACTTGATTCGCCAGCGCTATCTTTAACCGTTTGGGTCATCTCACCCCAAACCGCACCAGACTGAGATAATAATGAGCTGTACATGCTCAAGGTTGCAGAGTGTTGATCCTCAATCAACCTTTTTGCATTATCGCTATATTCAACATCCAGTGCCTTCATATTGGCTATATGAGTAGCTTTCGCTTGCTCTAACAGTGCATATCTCTGTTGAGCCTGCTCAGGTGTGTCATAGTCCCGATTAATGCGGTTCACATTGTTTGTATATGAATCAAATTCACTGCTTTTACTACGAGCTGAGGCAATATTTAAGCTAGCTGTTTTATACTCAAGGCCCTCTCCACCAAACTTGTTGGCTATACCAGATAATAAAATCGCATTTTCAGCATTCGCCATCTGGTCGAGCAGATCGTTTTTATATGAGTCTAATTTCTCCTTTTGAGCAGCTCGGTATGACTCAACATCCCGATCATATGCCTCTTTAGCTTTCCTGAGATAAAGTTCACGATTTGCAGAGTCATTAATAAACCCCTTTTCGATCTCTTCTTTTGATTTGTTGTAATCAATAAGAAGCCTTTCTTCTCGGGTCGCGTACTCTCGTATTACGCTCTCTTTAGCCCTTTCAATTTCAGCTTGCAATCGTTCAGCTTCACGTTTTTTTTGTTCAGCTAATCGCTTGGCTTCATTTAGTGCCTTGTTGGTTTCAGCCTTGTTAGACTTTGGTGCTTTAGCGGTTGGGAAGAGATTTTTGTTTTGCTCTGCACCACCTCCACGCCCTGCCTTTTGAGTCTTATTCCATTCCAATTGAGCTTTTCGATTGTTAATAATGGATTGTGTGAGGGCATCATATTTTCCACTTGTTCCGGTAATAATATTACCCATGGATTTAAAGCCGTTGACACTGTTTTCAATAACCTTGCTTGTTGTGCCTACAGCATTTTGATATGAGCCGCTTACCCCACCCCACAATGCCTTGCCTTTTGCCATAATTCCATCAGCAGTTGCAAAGTTAACCGCAGTCTGCCCAATAATTTTTAGCTGATTTAAAGCACCGCTAATGATGGTGACGAGGTTTTGCAATCCTGTTGCAAGCCCAATGATAATGACACCCACGCCTTTTGCAGCAACACCAACAGCATCCAAAACCCCAGCAAATTGCCCGCCTTTACCAGCACCCTCAAGAAAGTATCCAATTACCTGACTTAAAACAGGCATCACTGCTGAAGCAAGCTCGCTCTTAAGGGCTGTAAAGCGCATTTGTACAGATTCGGTTTGAGCAGCCAATTCAATAGACTGCTCAACAGCCTTCTGACCAGTAAGAATTCCAGCCTCTTCCATTGCAGCCTGGTAGTCTTTCCATAACTTCCCACCATCCACAAGCAATGGAGCCAAGGCTGTGAGATCCGAACCCATTGATTCTAGATAGAATGACATTTCCTTTTGGTTAACACCTGCTTCCTCAAGCTTATCTACATAAGTTTGAAGTGCATCAATGCCATCCATCTTTGACATTTCTTCAGCAAGTTTCTTAGCGCCTTCAGCACCATCTTCAGTCTTGACAGCAATTTGCTCAAAGAAGTCAACCGCACCACCTGCGCCAATGGCATTAAACTCGCCGATTTTTTCATTGAAATCTTTCAGCATATCGGAGGTTTTTTCTTGAGAGACTCCGAAGGTTTGAGCGGCACCTGATAGGCCTTGAAAGTTCTGAATTGTAGTATTGGCTATTGCGGCAAATCTGGACAGCTCAACATTGTTTTTCGCTACCTCAATCGCAAGCCCTGCCAAGTAACCAGTAGCAGCAACCACCCCACCAACCAGTGCACCTGTTACGGCAGCTCCCACAAGAAGCGCACCTCCGCGAAATTCGGATAACTTACCGGTAGCACTTTGGATTTGTGAACCAAATTTTCCATCATTAGCTGCTTGAGCAAGTATATTTCTCAATTCACTCATTTTGCCTGACGTTGTTTTGGCTTGGGTTCCGGCACCACCTAAACTTTTAGATAAATCATCAACTTTTTTTGCTGATGTTGTTGATGTGCTTCCTGTGTCAGAGATAACTTTAGCAGTGTCTTTAACTGATTTTTCTGTTCTATTACCCTGAGTTTCCACATCCTTTAAAGACTTGGTAACATCATCAGCGCCCTTTTTGGCTTTCGCTGTGTCGATGACAATCTCTAAGCGACTTTGTTGTGCGGTCATGGAAACTCCTAAATTTTGGCAATAAAAAACCCCGCTTTCGCGAGGCTTCTTGGGATCTATTTAAATTTTAATTAATTTCTTTAGCGCATCTTGGTGTTGCTAACTTTAGCTCGTTATCAGCTCTATATTTCATATCAGCATTAAAAGCTGAGAAAGTTGTTTTGACATTTAAAAGCTGATTATTGATAGTGATTTTTTTTAATGCCATTCCATTTTGAGCATAAATCAAACTACCGGAATTGCGAAGTTGGTAGACATTAACGCTATTGCCATTATCTTCACACATTATCCCAGTGCCATCTTGGTTAAGTTTAATGGTTGATAAACCACCCGCAGCAGCAGTTGTCCAAATTCCTGTAACTTCAGGTTGTGTCAACTGCACATCTAGAAATTTATTATCAATCATCTGGGTTGCTGGACTAACACAACCTCCTATCAACAACCCCGAAATACCTATCAGTAGAATTTTCTTCATAAGCTTACTCATTTCAATAGCAAAATAAAAAAGATCATCCATCCAAAACTAACAAATCTTGCAAGTGTTGAATATCCTTGTCTTAGAGTAAACCATGAAAATATGTAAGGCATGAAAAATATTCCCAGTCCAAGAAGAATCGAAACACTTCTTTCCGCCTTGTAATTTAAGGGAGGTGGGGTGTCGCTGAATAGTGAATTTGGCTGACCGCGAACAGGTTTATTTTGAGTATTCTGCTTAAATGGCTGATGTGAACTATATGAAAGACCTGTGCCGGGTGCACTTATTGTAGATCTTGCACCCTTTTTCCCTACACTTACCCGAGCACCTTTGCCACCTACCGAAAGACTGCTAATACCTTTTTTACCTACATTAAGGCGAACACCTGGAGCAATCTTAAAGCTCTTTCTAAAATTTAGGCCCATATTTCCCCCTTAATGGCAGTGTCTTTCGCCTGTCTTTGTTTCCTTGTGGCAGCCGTTCTTGTCAGTACGCCCACCATGAGAATAAGCAGTTGTCGCAAAGCAGGTTATTAAAATCAGCAATATAACTTTTTTCATGATTATTCCTATTTTTATAATAAGAATAATAGTTATAGCTGACTTCGTATATTTTTCAAGCATTAAAAAACCACTCCGGAGAGTGGTTTGGTTTTAATTAAGCATTTCGCTCTTTTAGAAAATGCCGGCCTACTCGCAGCGTATCAGTACCATAAAGAAGATCCAGAACACTATCAAAGCGTTTCGTAAACTCAGCAATATCCATTGTTGGGTAAAAACCCGGCGGCAATGGCATTGCAGTCAGCACACCATTGCGAGCACTCACATGCCAAGAATCATACTTAGAGTTATTGAACTCATTGCTAATCTGTTGAGCCACCTGAATAACTTCTTGTGGATAAGGTAGAGCCTTAACCTCTTCTTTCTCAACCCTTTGCTTAACCTCCATTTCCAGCAGGTACTTAACTGCATCCTCAAAATGAATAGCCAGTAGCTCGTGATAAGAGTTAATTTTGAAGTGTCGGTTATGTCGCGTCCAGACCTGTGCACGTAAACCTTGATTGCCGTTTACCTTATGGTCAACGATTTTGTGAAGCGTGTCTTTTTGCTCAGGTGAAATGGATTGACGACTACCAACCTTCCATTGTGTTGTCAGCATTTTATACGCACGAATCACAATTAAGTGAAACTTTGCAGAAATCCACATAGCGTATGAGTAGACCAGATCTTCAACAACATAAGTGCCTCGGTTGTTGCCCCCATGGATGGTGTTGACTGCTTTCTGATCAAGGTGCAAATTTGCACCTTGCTCTATTTCGGTGATCAGGTCTTGAGTTTGTTGGTTTCTGATAAAAAATCTAGGCGCATGCTTTGCCTCACTGCCGCTTGCCTTATGCAAGTCATTCAGGCAATAACGACCATCTTCATCCTGACGAATAGAGAAATCACCAATAACCAACGGTTGAGTATTTGGATTTACTAGATTTTGTGTTAAATTAGACATGTGTTTACATCCTTAAGTGATGGCAACTGAACCTTGTTTTTGATTGGTAGTCTGGCAAGGTTTTTTTGTGCCTATTGATTTCATGCTTTCGCACTCTTTTGGTTTTCTCGCTTTTCTAACCATTCTTCAATGATCATATTTAGCTGAGCTGTGATAGTTCTGCGGTCTTTCTGAGTTTCCTCTTTAAATCGCTCTAAAGTTTTTTCAGGTATACGCACGTTTACCTGTGGATCTTGTCTTGCCATTTTTGCCTCCATTTCAATGTTAGCACTAGCTAACAATTGCTAACATAGCAAACAATTCAAACTTGTGTCAACATATTTTGCTAACAATTGCTATCAAAATATTAGGACTAGAAAATGTCTGAAGATGTTCAATTTAACTTACGCATACCATCTGAGTTAAAACAGCAGATAGTTGATGCTGCCAAGCGAAACAGCAGATCTATTAATGCTGAAGCTCAATTGCGACTAGAGAGAACATTTGAACTCGATAGCCTCCCTGAGCCAACCAACCCAAAAAATATTACTAATCCCGATAAACTTGAGGCTTGGGCTAAGTCAGTATTAAATGAATTATTAAGGCTTAAAGAATTGGATACGCGAGTTGAAGAACTTGAAAAAAGTGTCGAGTATTTAGAGTCTTTCCAGAGTGAAGCTACAGATAGGTTGAATTACTTGGATGGACGAGATTATTAATTCAACGACCCTCAAATTGAGTGCCGTTACCATTGACCCTCAAATTGAGTGTCAATGCTCACATCTGAGCCTTACCTTCAGAGCCTCAATTTGAGGCTTTGGAATATGATGCTGATTTTCCGGCATCATGATATGCAAATTCTCACATCGCCTCTGCAAATTTGCAGAGTACTTCTCATATATGAGAAGCAAGAAACCAAGCTAACCTGATTTCTTACTTATCTTCTTATAAGCCTTGTCTAGAAATAAGTTATCCAGAGCAGTTATGCACTCAGTAAGAATATAAAGCTCACATGGTGCCTCGTGCACTTCCAGAAATGCCGCCATATCCTTTGAGCTTAAGGCTATTGGCACACCACTGTGATGAATATCACGCGCTCTGGCAATCATATTAAATGCTTTTAATACAGAGTTAGCGGTGTAATTGTATTCTGGTGGCTCACTTATTTCTTTTCCGAGCTTTTTGTAGATCGCTTTTTGGTGGTCGGTAAGACGTCCTGATTCTTCTGCCCATCTGTAGAGTTCAATGACTTTCCCAGTATTTCAGACTTTTTGCGATCCGCTTCAATCTGAATTCGCTGCGCTTGAGTGATTACCCAAAGGCCTAATTTCATGCCATATTCATCATCTTCAGGCGATTTCCCATAAGCAAGTAGATCATGAGCCATTTGTGCTGAATATTCGATTTTTGCAGGAATATCACGCCAACCTAAAACTAAATACTTGCCAACAATGCCACTGAATACGCGGTTAGATTGCTCCACAAAGTCATCGGTAATTAGGGCACCACTTTCGCGCACCATGCGTTCTTTTTGTTGGTGGCTGTCCTGCATGTACTGGAATGATGGGCGATTAATTCCCGCTATAAGGTAATCGCCGCCATCTGGATGGGTAACCCATTCTGATGGATGTTTTTCAGTACTTAATGAATCTTTTGAAATAGTAATTTGCATTTTTTCTTTTCCAATAATAAAGCCCCTTTCGGGGCCAATGTTATGCAACTGAACGTGTGATGGTTGGTGCCACTTTGACCTGCTTAAACTCTAAAGCCAGCGTGTGGTCATCGGTCGCATTGGTATCTGACATGCCATCATTATCGAGTTCCAGTTTAGGGAAATGGAACCCGTAAGCATTGCCTTGAGTGTCTTCAATGCCAATTTCCGCAGTCATGGTTTCACGTGATTCAACGTATGGAATCCAGGCTTTAGATTGCTCGGTTAAGACCACTGTTGCACTCAGACCAATATTCACTTTGCCTTCGGTATAGCGGTTTGGAATGATGCTCTGATTACCTAAACATGGCCGAGCTGTCAGGTTGTTGTTAATCGTAATACTGAAGGATTCAGCACATGCAGTACCTACCGTGCTCACACCATTAATTTTGAATGTATTCACGTTAATGGATGACATAAATGGCGTATCAGGTGCAGCAAGTGGTGCAGTTACAGGGCTTGCTGCTGGGTTTGCATAGCCTGTAGCGCTAATTGTTGCAGAGCCTGTGATTTTGCCTTCGGTGTCGCCTTGAATGGTTAATTCACCGATACGAGCACCTGAGAACACCTGAATAAAGTTTAATTTTTTATCATGCTTTACAATGGTAAAGGTGTCTAGTTCAGGGCCGCCGATTTCAAGAGTAGCAACACCTGTTACACCATCTTCTACAAATATATTACCGGCTGCACCTTCAAGCAGAATATCTTGGCTTAAAGCCGATAGTTCATACTCAATGGTGCCAGTCGCTTCACCAGAAGTTGCTACTGAACCTTGATCAAAACGAGAATCTACAATTTCATCAGATTCGGTAAGCGAAACGGTTTTCTTTAATG
This sequence comes from Acinetobacter lwoffii, assembly GCF_015602705.1. NCBI lineage: Bacteria > Pseudomonadati > Pseudomonadota > Gammaproteobacteria > Moraxellales > Moraxellaceae > Acinetobacter > Acinetobacter lwoffii. The sequence continues at coordinate 1,316,764 of NZ_CP059081.1, read as the reverse complement.
AGTCAGAGTTTCGACGCAACGTATGCCAGACAGGCACTGCAGGCAAAACATTAGGTGACTCTTCTTTTGCAATGTAGATAACTACATCAGTGCCTTTGGATGACATAGTGTGCTCCTTAATTTTAGGCATAAAAAAACCACCTTTCGGTGGCATTGAAATAATTAACCCCGCACTTGGCGGGGCTTATGTCTGTGTAAATGAATAAATAAGAATAATGATCATGAGCACCAAAAGGACATAAAAGGATCTTTTCCAGTACAGCCCTTTTGCCACAATCTCATCTAGGTCTTCATTCCATTTTTTGAAATTTTCAGAAGTGGATTCGAGAAATCTACGACTATCCTGAACTTCTTTCCGAAGCTCTTTATTTTCATTCCAGTTATCAATAACAATTTGCTGTTGGAATTTCATTCGATTGATGACTTCTTCAACAAGCTCTGCATGCGTCATTACCTCAAGCTCTTGGCGCATTTCGATGTATTCATCTAAATCATCGCTCATAGGTCAGCACCAAAATTAAGCAATAGGGTATTTTTATCAATCCAGTCTTGACGCTTCTGCTTGTTGATTTTCTTTTCGCGTTTACGCTGGTGCATACCAAGGCTAAAAAGAGTTCCTTTTGCTTTTGATATCTTGTCATCCATATCAATTGCATTCAGCTCATCAAAAGCCTTGTGTCTAGCATTTAATTTGCCTGTCCAGTGATTCCATAGCACATCATCACATTCTTCTTGGTATTTGATGACGGTATCTCGAAGTTCTGGTTTTACTTTGTTTGGACTGATAGTCATCAACCAGCCAAAAAGCTTTTTAAGAGGCAAGCACAACATTTGATACTGCTTGCCATCTTTACCGGTTGTCATGATTTCCATGATAACTGAACCAAAGCGCTGTTTTAACTTATCAAACTGTGCCTGCCATGCTAAACCCATGCCCTCAACAACTGGACGCATTGGAACATAAGGTTGCCCATTGTGCTCAACAATAGATAAATTGGCGTTATGAAAAAATATAGTCTGTGGTTGCGCTACCATCTTCATAGCATTCTCCTGATCATGCTCAAAAAAAAGAAACTGGCAGGCACGTTGAACATGGAAACGTGCTTTTCGGGGATCAGCCTAGCCAGTGGGTTGCCATATTTCAGGCATAAAAAAACCGCCCAATAAGGACGGTTTAATTAAGTGTTTAAGCTAGTTCACTCGGAACTCAGCTCTAATTATTTTTGCGTAAAAATCTTGGTCATCCATGCTTTGCGGTGCATGAACCTTATAGACTTCAAGATGAGATACACCGAATGATTGCAGTAATGCACGCCACTTATCACACAATTCAGTCATAGCAAGTGTTCCGCTATTCTTTGGCGTGAAGCACTGAATTGAAATAATGCCGTAATCACGGATACATGGGCCATCACCAATGGATGCCACTTGACTGTCAGCGTACTGTATAAAAACTTTACACCACGCTTTATTTGTTGGCGCTTTAAAGTGCTGCCCTCTGCCTAGTGGTTGGCTTTCAATACGGAGATTAGCCTTCTCTACACCAGTGAATTGACCTATTTTTTTATAAATTTCAGTTTCAGCCTGAGTGAGTGTCATCATTTGTATTTACTCGCTACTGAAAGGAATGTGAGTGAGTAAATTCCAAGTGATGCTTGCTGTGAATGTCCATTCTCAAGCCTTAGGGCGTATGGCAGATTGTTTTGTATATAGACACTATCCCCAAGCTTGGCTTGCAAAATTTTATCTGCTCCTTCCGCAAACACTTCTTGATCCAGCGTACCTTTTGGTGCCTTATTTCCATTACTTGGCACTGTCTCATTTGTGGTTTTGTTGACTGTGACCCTATGATTGGAACGGAATGCACCGTCCATGACTGGACTGCCCATAATCACGCCTTGCAGCATCTCAGCACTCACTTTTCGCAAATGCTCATCGCCAATTTTCTCTATCTCAAGCACAAAATTACTCGGTTTGTTTTTCCAGGCCATTTAGCACCTCGGCAGATTCTCAGTTAATTCGCGCTCATCGTATGAATTGTGAGTATAAACACCATCTTCATAAGAGACACCGCACGCACAATTGGGATTGAAATCATGTGGCTTTAAATCATTTTGAGGTATCACATGAACTGAATCATGGATTTCGTGTACTTCCCAAGCCATAACTACACCTTTCTAAGTTGACAGGTCCAAATGCTGTTTGTTGGATCTTGGCTAATATTTTTAACCTCAAAACCACCATCGGCAAACTGCCAGACATCACCTATCTGCGGAATACCTGTAAGCTCATTTTGAAGGACAATGGCCTTTGCATCAGTAGTTTGGTAGTCGATAGGCTTAACCATGTCTCGAAGATAATTCCCTCGCACACCACGCCCTGAATATGACTCATCACCAACAATGGGATAAGTCTGCGTTTCAAAATCAAACTCACCCGAGTAAATCAGTTTTGTGCAGGTGAAGGTGTCGACAGCATCGGCCAATTTTGTACTGAATGCTTGTGCAACCTTGGCTTGGATTTTATCTTTCATTACTTCACCACAAATGTATTAATTGCAAAGCCTTTGGACATATAGGGAGCAACCAAGTCTTCAATGAATAACATCGTCGAGCTTTTGCCCTGCTCCATACCTGCCACGTACTCTGTCTGAACCTCTACGGTATCTGCTTTGACGCGTTCGGATTTCACCACACCATCCGTACGGTCTTTATATAGCTCACCTTTAGCGGCCAACTGTGCAGCATAAGCCCCTGCAAGTAATACATCTGCTGGGATTGCTTCAAATTGACGCAAAGGCTTGGCACGAAGCCAAGCATTCGCTTGAGTAACTGCGAGATTAGCGTCACCCGATCCAGCCCAATCTGGGCCAAGGCTTTGAGTGACTGAGTCGATAGTGACGTAATTCATAGTTAACCCTCGGAAGTTCCAGTTCCAGCACCATTGCCAGTTTCGCTTTTCGTACCAGTTAGTGGTTCAGTCACATCTGGGTCTTTAATGCCGTAGTCTTTACCCGACTTGGTTTCATCAAACACTTTGCCGTTGGCTAAAGTGCTTGTACTTTCATCCAGGTAAGCACGTTCCGATGGATACGTGTAGTTAATGGCTGGCTTTACTAAGTCTTTAGGAAGCATGTCCTACTCCTTACAAGTTGGTAATTAAGAAACGGAATGGAACTGCTGATGCACCGTTGACCATTTCCCAGTTTTCGGCTTTCTGTAGGTCGCCCCATGAAGCAGATAAGGCTTCATTCTTCGTACCACCAGTCAGGGTGTTTTCTGGAGCAACAAAGCTAAAGCCTTGCGGGTGAATCAGCACATTGCGACGAGTGCGCAAGATGCGATGACCAGCACCATTACCTGTTCCGCCGGTACGTTCAATTTCTAAATCATCTTCACCCGGTACAGAGTCGTATGAGAACGCACCATTTGAAGCAAGAATAGAAATGAATTGAGCATTCACACCAGTTCCAATTTTGGTGCCAAAGTCGGTTTCAATAACTGCACGTCCGTTATATACATCAACTGGTGGCAAGTTTGAGCTGTAAGTCAACTTCTCAATCAGGTTTTGTTTACGCATTTTGGCTGCGATTAGCGGATGCACGAAAATAACACCATTTCCACGCATACCGCGACTCATCGTAGCCTCAGCATCAATAAATGCGTCCACGCTAAAGCCTGATGCTTCGTTAGCAGATGATGTTTTTGAAATGTCGGTAGTCAACTTCTTACCGTTGGCCCAGTCATAGTTACGAAGACCAGTCACGGTTGCGCGTGCACGGTTTTCAGCAACACCTTGCCACATGCCATCAATCAAACCACCAATAACTTCAAGTGCATTCACCTGAGATAAATAGCGACCTAAGTTTGACTCCTGAAATCCTTCATTCAGGAAAGCAACACGACCACCCATTGAGCCAGCGTCAATTTCTCGCGGAACTGCAATGTCTGTGATGATAGTGTTGCCGTAGTTTGGCTCTAGGTTTGCATCAATGCCATTGATATACGGCACTTCGAAAGTTTTAGAGCCACTTGTTAGTAATGGACGTAAACGAGCATCACTAGCAAATGCACCTGACTGCACTAAAGGTGAGCGTTTTAATGGGTCTGGTGCGATATAAGATAGTAAAAGCTCGCGGTTAAATACTTGGGCTAATGTAGCCATAAATTACTCCTAAATTGAGTTAAATGCGCCACTTGCGACAGCTTGGGCAAATCCTTCTGGATCATCCTTCTGCCATGCAGCACGCTCTGTTTGATTCATTTCGCTTGGTTTTTTAGTAGCACCGCCACTTTGACCACCAGAAGCCCCACTTCCTGATGCGTTTGACGCACGAATCAAAGGCTTGAATGCCTCATTCGCACGAAATTCTTTTTCTAAATCTTCAATGCTCAATGCACTTGGCTTGCCCTGCAAATCAAGAACACGGATTTTGATTTCACCATCTACAGTTTCAACCTGTAGACGATTGCTAATATGTGGAAGTAAAACTGAGTCACTACCTGGTACAGCGAGTTTTGCTGCCAGTTCAGTGGCTTTGCTTCCCACCGTTAATTTGTAGACTTGCGCCTCAAGCGCCTGTTTTTCGTTTAACAGCTCGGTTTCGCGTGCTGCAAGTTTGTCACCCCATGACTTTTCCAAAGCGTCAATGTCGCCTTTTTTACGAGCATTTTCTTCAGATTCTTTTCGGGCCTGTTCTTCAGCTTCTTTGCGCTTTTGCTGTTCAGCTTTCTTTTCAGCAAGCAGTTCATCAACCTTTTTGCGTAAGCCGTCATCATTTTGTGGCTGTGGAATGCCTTTTACTTTCAGGACGAATTTGCCGTCCTTTTCTTCATAAAAAGCTTTCTGTGATTCTTCTAAGCCCTCTAGGCTATCGAGTTCATATTCAAACATGCTGCTCTCCGAGCGATTGTGCAGTCACAAACTGCGGGCATAAAAAAAGACCCGTTTGGGTCTAGGTTTGGATTTGGTTTATTTGCGCTGATTGCTCAACTCAATATCTTTTTGATTAATTGAGCTTCGCATAACAGGTGTCTTTTTCTTAGGTGGTATCTGGAAGGTTGCAGTCACAATCGTCATTCCATCCACACTACACTCAGCACTAACATTTGACTGAATGCCTATCTCTTGTTTGGTTTCGGCATCTACAAGTACAAATTGATTGGCGCCTTCAATAAGCTTTAATTCAACGTCTTTCATGTTCATTTCACCTAGTAATTTCTTGGACTTCCTGAACCCCAGAATTTCGGCTTCCCATTCGGTCATATTTGAATATATACATTGAGAGGCCAGGAGCATCTGTTGGATTAGTCCCTCTTTTGTTGACTCTACATAACCACCCTCAGAGAACTTCATACCTAGCCCCTTCCAAGTTATTTCTTTAAAATCGGAGCGTATAGCAACTCATGAAACTTGAGCGCCTCGCCCCCGCATGAGCACACAACACCATAATGATCTTTAAATTTCTTGTAGAAATTAATCTCCAGCATTCGAACAATGGAAGGTGACACCTTGTAGGATCTCGCGACATCTGCTTTTGTCTCACCGTTGATCAATTTTAAAATAATCTCAGAATTTATTTGGTTTTTAGCTGTCGGATATAGATAAAGTGCATTTGTATCCCGCGGCTTTTCATTTCTTAAAGCCCTCAACCTTTCAATCAGTTCTGATATTTCACTGTATTTTAGAGTTTGAGCCACCTCTAAAATTTTACCTATATCACTCACAATCCCAACTCCTTAAACGTCTTAGCATCCAACGCCTTTAACTCATCCAGCGTATACATAGCGCCTTGCGGATCGACAAACTTATCGATGCTATACTTACCTTCTTTGTAGAGCTTGTAACGCGATGGACCAAGCCATTCCTTTTGGAAAAACTCATCGGTCTGGTCGAAAAACTTCTTAAACGATGTATTGGCATCCAACTGGCCAATCAGGTCTTTACGTTCATCTTTTGGAATATCCTTAACCTTGCGCTCATCCATTACAAACGGACGCTTGCCTGATAGCTTTCCATCAGCATCAACTCCAATGAGAACGCTGCGGCAGTTATAATGCAAAGGCGGTTGCGGATGTGGCTTATCAATCTCATACACCGACTGATCTAGTACAGAACACGTTTTGGACGTTCTCCCATCCAAGGTGCTGACGAATTTCACATGAGTGAATCCAAGCGCCTTCCAAGTGTCATCATAAGCAACATTCGCCACATGACTTCGTGCAGTCCTGACAGTTCGCTCAATCTCCACCTTGGTTGCATCCCAAATGCCACCAACATAAGCGTACTGATTACCTACCTTGGTTCGCTTGCCACGGATGCGGGTAATAATTTCCTGATTGGTCTGGCCTTGATTGATACCGTCACGAATGGCGTATTCAACCTGCTTTCGAGCCTTATCCAGTACAAAGCCAAACATTTCATTAATGAGTTGACCGCCTGCCAATGGAGTAGACTTCGCTTTTTTATAAAGCTGCTCACCACTGACCGAAGCTGCTGCACCTGTCATTAACTGACTGACATACGATGCTTCATACACTGCCATGCTGACCGCTGACTGGTGAAAGGTTTCTGGTACCTCTACTGAAATCTCTTTAAATCGATCATTCAGTAAGGTGCGAATCTCTTTCAATTGATCAGTAGTGTATTGACCACTCGCCAATGCGGTTTTTTCAGCGTCAGACAGGTTTTCAAGCAATTCCCTTAGCTCTGATACCATCTTATTGGACAGGCCGTAAAATCGGCTTAAAACTTCATTTACAGCTTGGGTTGATGCTCGATAGCTATAGGCTGAATGTTGGCTTAAAGCATTAAGTATTGCTTTCTGTGCTATTTGGTCGTTCATAGTTCATACCTGGTAAAGCACTGGCCGTTTCATCCTCAATCCGTCTTTCTTCTTCCTCATAATCAATCTCAGGGACTTTGCCAGTCGTGCGGATTGTGTGGAAGGTTTCACGGCTCAATTTGCCTTGCTGGACAAGCTCGTTATAAAACTTCAGTGCGTCCAGTGAAAGCTTGCCTTTAGCGAAGTCCTGTTTGATCGTGAACTTAGCTTTGCCTGAACCGAAGTACTTGGCACACCAGCGCAAGACAATTTCAGAGGCTTCATTTAAGTTAGCCACACACAATGACAAGACAGAATATTTCGCCATGGACTCATTGTTGGATTCGGTTGCAGTTTTCACTACCTGATTTTCCTCAAGCAGTTTTGCACCCAAAGCTTTCATGTGCTTCTCTTTGGCTTCCATTGCTTCTTTAGCAATCATCTGTTCCTCTGCCTGAGCAAAGGTAAATGTTGATCCTACTGGAAGCATTAAAGGAGTTGTAGAGCCAAGCATTACACCATTCTCTTGCAACCAATCACGCCACTCGGTATCAAGGCCAGTCATTACTGGTTGAATCTGACCGCAAAGAAATACACTGTTCTCATACTCAGCTGAGTTGTGATAATGCGCGATATTCATTAAAGCCAGTGACTCAAGTGGGATATTGTCAATCTCCCAATCATTGGCCACCGATCCAAGCGGGATAAATGGTATCTCATTCCACTTGGCACCATTTGCATCAGTTGGATAATACGGTTCGCTATCTGCTTGCAAGGTACCAGTGCGGTCAGAATAAATCTGAACACAATATTCACCGTTCTGATCCAGTCGCAATACCCGATAAAGCTGAATCTCTTTTAGGCTAAACTCGTCGCTTGGATCCACGATGGAATCTTTCTCAGCAAGGACTACCAAAGCTGTCTTAAAGTGAGCACCAACCTTACGTACACCCCAATTGATGATGCTTAAGGTTTTGTAGTGCACCACGGTCGGCAGAATGCCTAAACGCTCTACCTCAGCAACCGAAGTCGCGCCATCTGTCTGCGGATAATCCACAAAGAGTCCACCACGGCCAGCATCAAGTAATCCACCTAAAGCACTTTGCATTAAGTGATAGTAAGACTTACCAGTACCATCAGCGTTGTATTTCAGGAAGTCCATACCATCAGGATCGAAGTTCGGATCTTCCGAGAAGGCAATACCAATCAATTCCTGTTTAGTATCTTTAGTGATTTCATACAACACAGCACGATCACGATATGCCTGATTGCGTAAATCATTCTCACGCTTGTCTTTGCTCACATTGATTTCAGGCAAATATAAAGCACCTGCCTTTTTCACTGCATTTGCACCATCACATAGATCGTGAACGACCTTCCAACGGCCTTCAAATTCAGCATATTTAGGATGTTTTGAATTGACTGCCATTTAGTACACCGTGCTTAATGAAATAGTTTTAGGTTTGATTTTCTTCGTCATCGCCACAGCAAAATATCTAAACCCATCGGCACCATGCGAAGTGTGGTCATGCAAAGGTTTATCCTTCCAGCAGCCTTTCTTGTCATCCCACTCTTTGCGATAGTTTTCCAGATGAGAAATACCTTCCTCACACTTGGTTTCGTCAAACTCACATCGAGGCAGGATTTCACGGGCTAATTCAATGCCGTCCATGATTCCAATATTGGGAACCACTTGGAACCGAACTGAGTATTTCACTCCGTCAATCTCATAACCTTCTTTGGCAATATCAAGACGAGATTTACCATCATTCATCAATGAGCGGTTTTGAATATCATGTGGAGCGTAATGTGCTGAATAGGTATAGCCACGATCCTTCAGGACCTTGAAGTAGTGACGCATACCTTCGCCTGAGTTCTCGTAGTAATCAATCACCTGATAGCGGTCTTCACCGATCTTGCGAATGAACCAGATCACCATAGAATCTGATACACCCAAGTCCCAGAAGGTCATCACATCCAAATGTGAATTATCAGGCAACTCACCAATGCGGCCATTCTCATACAAGAACTTAAATTGCTTCTTGTAGTAAGCGCCTTCCACTGACTGAGCAAATGCTTCAGACGGAATAGATGGATATTCACGCTTAATATCTTCACCAAGCGTTTTCTCTTTCTGCCAGTACCATTGCTGCTGCTCTGGTGTGGTGTGGATGTTGTATTTGGCTTTTAGTTCAGCAAAGTAATCTTTTAGACGCTGCGGAATCTCGGCTGTAACTGGTAAGGCATAATCATGATTCTTCCACCATGAGAAGAAAAAGAACTTCCAGTCGAGGATGCCAAGTGTTCTGCCTTGAAGTTGTAACTTCTCAGCAGTCTGGCAATAGTCATAGAAATAACCTGACTTACCCTCAGCCGTAGACTCAAGCGTAATCTTTCCACCCAAACCAACTGCTTCAAAAGCACCAGTAACAATCTCACGCGCTTTATCTGGGTATTTCGCACAGATCTTACCGAACTCGGAGATATGTAATCGCTTAAGCGTTCCACCACGAAATGATGTACTGACTGTGACCGATCCACCTTTGGAGAATACAAGTTCTTCCTTGGTTTCAATGCTCAATGGATTGGCTGCACGCAATGGATGTGGCAGCTTTTCATAAGCGTATTTGACCTTTTCCCGAAACAGGCGTTTAGCGTCATGTAAGGTATGTGCAATCAAGGCACATTTATCCGACATGAATAGTGCAGCATCCAACTGGATAATACACATCTCAGTCGTAAAGCCGAGCTGACGCGCTTTCAGGATGATGTTTCTCGACCACTCATTTTCAAAGTATTCAAGCTGCTCAAGTGTCATCTTGAACTTAACCTGCTTACCGTTTTTATCGGTGATGTGGTAGAGATTGTTTAGCCGCCAATGCTGATCAATAAGTTTTGCTCTATGCTCAGGTTTAAGCATATGCCCTCCTTATTTTCAGTCGTTGCTTAGCTCATCCATCAGGTCAGATAGTGATTGAATCTCAAGCTTCCCTGAGTGCTCCACTTTGTCTTTAAATGCGCCCACAGAGACATGCCTACCTAGTAACTCAAGATTCTTCACCTTGTCAGGCCATTTGATCTTTTTAAGCCAACCCTCACCATCATCCATGCTGATTGTTTCGATGTTTGATATGTATTGACGCCAAATCTTAGGCCAATCGCGCAACGGCTTAACATTGCCGTCGTCGTCCATGATGTCCAGGACATCCATTTGATCAATTTCGACCAGACGTCTTAAGACATAGGCAGCATCAATTTGGGTTTGTTCAGTACGTTTGTTTTGCGCTTCCTCAATTGCTTTTGCAATGTTAGGTTTTGTGAGGTTTTCGCTTCCAATCTCTTTGGCTGTCTTCTCACTGTACCCAGCACGAATCGCGGCTTGCGTAGCATTCAGGTCTATCAGATATTCTTCGACAAACCTTTGCTGTTTAGGCGTTAGGTTCGCCATATCTTTACTCCATCACATATTTAAGATCATCCGGACAAGTCAGCTTCACACCATCTTTCAAGCACCACATTTCAATATCAGTTAAGAACTCAGCCATCTGCTTTGTTGTGGCTTCTGTGATACTCATTCGATTTGATACAAATTGCCTTAATGGCTCATAACCCGGATTGCGCGATTCTCTTAAATCCCGAATGACCTTGAATGTTTCTGGATATTCGCCAACATTGTCGCGATTAAAGATGATCGACAGATATTTGTATTTGAAGAATGCTGCTGATTCTTCTTTATCTAAACCGCGCTGCTTTCCATACTCAGTCATCCATAACCAGTACAGTCTTCGCTGAGCATCCGAAAGCTTGTCTTCCTTCTGATCAATCACCACCCTTAACGGCTTACCCTCATTAATCGCCTGAGTGTAATTGGTGTGCATGAAGTTAATGGCTTTAGTGATGTCGGCATGACTCTGGATAGGAAACACGGCTTTTTGCATTTCCTATCTCCACTAAATTACTTCTTTGGTAGTTTTGGTATTGGCATCCAGTGCGTTGCATTTGATGTGAAGCCAGACCAGTATTCGGTTGTTAGGTCGCCACGACCACCCTTGCAATAACGCTGCACTTCCGGGTCTTCATCACTTCTTAAATCCACTGTTAAAACAGGTTCACTCCACCCAGTCACACGACCGTCTTCAATAATAATTTCAGGCTTTTGCTTTTTGATACTAATCCACTTCATCAAAACACCTCTCTATCTTCCATTACCAACATCCGATTCACTCTCACCAACCACTGATCAAACATTGCTTCACTCTCTGCCCGATTACCCAATTGGAATGTATCGAACTGGAAGTGGCAGGAATGGCATAGGCAAACGGTTTTGCTGTCATCGGCCTTGATTCCCCTGCCTTTACCGTCACGGCTTGAATTTGAATGAGCAGCCTGGCTATTGGGATTGCCGCACCGAATACACGGAAGCTTTCTGATTGCTGCGAGTCTTTTGGGGTTGCGCTTCATAGAGATTGATTCTGATGTTTCTTGCTCGCTCTCGGTGGCGTTTAAGCTTTTCATCAATATTCACCATCTCTTTAGCAGTCATCATGCTGCGGGACAGACTGAGTAAAATATCAATCTGGTCGCAATGCTCTTTTAATTCCCTTTGTGCAGATACTATGTCCATGATCACCACCAATAAGAAAAGAAAAACCCCTCAACATCTAGAATGCGAGGGGCTTTGATTGCCGTAATACGTCCGGCGAATTTTAGTCAAAAAAATACCCACACCATTGGGGTCGATGTGGGCGAAACTTTAAATTCAAAATGTGGAGTCTTTGAACAAGTGGTAAATTAATAGAGAATTAATATAACGTCCAACTTATTTTCAAAATAAATTATTAATTAATAAGTGAATTTATCGATTAGTTTATTATAGATTACTCAACCTCTTTCAAACAGTCCCGACACACCTTGATTTCTTCATCATCAATCGTGTAATCGATCTCAATCGCACCATGCAGGCCAAATAAACACATCAGTAATCTAAGCATGATTTTACTCCTGGACAATCAAGCAATCATGTCGCAAGAAATGTCAGTTATTTTCACTTATAAAACATAAATTTATAATATTCATTGCTGAAATAATGTCATTAACTTTGTCGAACTAAGCAAGATTCCTTCCTGGTTAATCAAGCATTTTAACTTGGTGTGATTACACTAGTATTTCTCAGGGCAATAAAAAAGCCCTTTTCGCAGGGCCAGACGCTACTCACAATCACACACACCTAACATGCACGGTCTGCTTTACTTGCTTTCAATCCTCTTTAGGTCGGGACGCTACTCCCTAGTCTGGATTCCCGAAGGAAGTTTACTCGATGGCATGTTCCACTGGTCAGCACTCCAGCAGGAATGGGTTGCCTTTTTACAGGCAATAAAAAAGCCCACCATTTGGCGAGCTTTCCTTGATGCTTAAACCTATTTTTGACATTTCACGTTAAACTGGTATTCGTCTTGAGTGACCTTAATTTTAATATTTTTATATTTTCGTTTGTTTGGATCCATTGCCGAGCCAGCCACTTCCTCAAAAAAGCTACGATCATTCATTAGCTCGCCATACGCTTTATAGCCTAATAAAATCTTTTCAGGCTTTTTGCCTTCAGCCACTAATTTACCGAGAGTATCTTCTAGTTTTTTAACAGTTAAAATCGCCATTTCAATTAGAGCTCAAAAACAAAAAAGGCATTATCACTTAATTTTATGAATAAATAATGTCAAAAAAGCCCACCTTTCGATGAGCCTTCTATCAGTAGTGCGACTTACTTACACTTCGCGCCACTATACCATGAATTTAACAAATGCTTTCCGGAAGGTCAAGAAGTTCTAATCACTTATATTCAATAAATTTATATCGGCAATGCAGTGCAGCCAATCCACACTTTACATCTTGCTCTGCCCCATACCTAGATCGCTCTGGTGTAACCATCTGCGACCACGAATTCCCATAAAAATAACGGCAGATAATCGCATCCATCCATTCATCCATAATTTCACTTTGACCCTGCATATCCAGAATTAAACGCTGCACTGCTCGCGCCTCATTATCATCAATCTGGCATACAATGTTTGTGCGTGTCAGCCTTGGCTTATCCTCAACCAACATAGAATCAGCAATAACTTGACGGGTCTTTCTCACGCCCAACTTAAACTTGCGCTGCTTTACAATCGCTTCATCCATAGCAACAGCAATAGGGTTAATGCTTTTGCCACATGTCCCAGCCACGCTATTCATCCAAGCCCCAAATTGATAAAGCCATTCCTCTAGTGAGTATTTACCCCAATCAACCGCCTGCATAATATTTTGAACCTTAACCATCGCATTCATCCCTATTCCCTCTTACAAATTCACGTATTTAAAAAACAAGGTGGTCCCGTCCTGTTGAGGGATTGAAACGCTTTGGCCCTGTTCTAAAGTTTCAATCTGTTCTGTTGTTAAGTGTTTGCCTGCGTGTTTTAGGAAGTCTTCCTTGGAATCAAATTTGGCTTTTCCATAGATATTTGTATTGGTCTCATTCCAGTGCTCATAAAGCCAATACTTACCATTTGAATAAAGCGCCCAATCAAAATTATTAGTACTCATCCCCATCCACCCTTAAACCCTTAACTTTTCAACTTGAATAATCAGCTTCCCGCCTTTTTCTGATGGCAACCGCTTCACAAGCAATTCATCCACCTGGGAATCATCCAGAATCAGCCCGCCTTTCGATAAAGCATCAAAGCAAGGCTTAACGATGTTATCGATGTCCCTTATTTTCGCATCAGGTGGTGCGTATTCGATCTTTACGCGAACTCTACCCTGATACCCTGCCGGCTCGATAAAACGCTTCATAACGTCAATAAAGTGGATTGCTCGCTTACTTAATCGATTGGTCTTGTTTGCCCCGCGAATCCAGTAGTGATTTACCGAAGGAGGCGTGATTAAAACTTCACACCAGAGCAATTCATCATTCACCACACCAAATCCCTTCCCTTCGACCAAATGGGCCGGAACCTTTGGCATTGGATCTGGATTGGATTTCTTTTTCCCCGACTTGGCTGTTACACCAAATCGAGGGCCAATACCGGCTTTTCGTGCCTGTGCTGCGGTGATACGGAGATTAGTCATTGGCACCTCGCAAAGTTTTCTTGATCTCACCAATGCAATATCGAATCGCAAAAACTCGCTCAGATTTTCCAGATTTCTTGTTCTGCTCTAATGCAAATTCAAGCTGCTTGATTAAGCTCGCAGAAGAAGTTCTTAAATTGTCATTTTCCTGCTTAGCCTGATGAAGTTCCTGAGCCAAACGATCTACTTCTAAAATAGCCTGCTCTCTTGTGAGTTCCTGATCCGCAAAACACTTCCCGTCTGCGTGACAGAATCCATCAACACCACAGTAAGGATTTCCGCCTTTGCATCTCATTACAGCATCTGCCCAGACATTGTGGTTCTTGCTTAGCAAGTCATGTTCACACGGTATTTTTATTGCTTTCATGACTCACCTCGCAGGGTCTTCTCCAATCGCTTACAAGCATGTGAAACAGCGCCTTGCAACACATCAAAGTCAGCTATGCAATCTTCACCTGTGAAGCGCTCTAAGCCTTTTACTTCTTGAAGTGCCTCATCAATCCGTTTTTGAAGTTCAATATTTTTACCGAGTAACTTCTGTTTATTTTTGGAGTTCTTCCGCAAGCCTGCCTCTAGGCTAATATTGGTTTTTTGCAACTCCTCAACCTGCTTCTTCTTCTCGATATAACAAGCCTCCATGTTGTTGAGCTGGGCTTTTAGCTCATCAATCTCACCCTGACGAGCATTCCAGCCTTTGGTGTGCCATTCTTGAGTGAGTTCGACAAATTCATCCTTAGAGCGCTGACGTTGTGTGTTCCAACCCTGATAAACCATCTGAACCGGCAACACCCGGTAAACATCACCATCCCTATCAAACAGCTTGTCACCGTGAATGAATCGCATGTTTGTGTAGAAGTCTTGATCCTTAAACCACTTTTCAAAATCACTCATGCTCAATCACCTTCGTATTTGGGCTAATGTGGTTCTTGATGTCCGTGCATGTATCAATGCGGTCGTGGTCGGCTAGAGCGGTGCGTAATTCACCATGAGTAAAGCCATCCGAACTTCTTTGCCACATTCCGTTGATTACAGCGATTTTCCAACTCTCAGGTACACCATGCTTTTGAAGCATCCCATCAAGTGATCTTGCGTTTTCCAATCCCAATTTTTCGATTAAGTTCATGCTGCTTTCCTTTTTTGATATCTTCTTTTTTGTATTGTTTTTTCTTTAAGCACCTTCCTTTTAAGCACTTCATCGTCGCGCAATTTCTGCAATTCTTCGGCCTTCGATATCACCGCACAGATTTGCTTGTACTCACCCCGAGTTAAGCGGTTGCTATGACCCATCACCGTGGTATGTCTAATTCGTTGAAGCGAAATACCAGTTAATTCAGACAAAATATTGCGCCTCGGGTTCGAATGTCCGCCCGAATTACACCAGTTCGCCAGACGCGTTTTCTGATACTGGGAAATATATCCATTTTCACTGCTTTCCACTGTTGACCGCTGTGGACGTGGTTTAAATTCCGTACCTGGTAACTGCTCAACCTGGCCACCACTCTTAAGAAACTTCTTAACGTCCCGGTTTAACTGTTTACGCAGCTTTTCTCTCTCAGTCGGAACCGCTGTTGATTTACGCGCTACGCTTTCAGCTTTTACGAGTTCTAAAAATTCTGCTTTATTGATGTTCATCCCTGTACTCCAAATAGTTGTTTGGCTTTAGGTGTAAGGAAGTAGCGATATTCGTCATTACCACCTCCAACAAATCCAATAAGACCGACTTGCACCAAAGTTTTTAAGTAGCGCTGTACCGATCTAATCGTCATGTATGGCAGCGCTTGATCTTTGATTTCCTTGGTTGTGGCGATTGGTGTGTTTTTAATAACAAGTAATACGTCAATGCCACGATTTAATGAGGCTGCCTTGTTGTGTTGATATGCTCTTTCGTTCATGCTGCAATCTCCGCCAGGTATTCGTTACGCCCTTTTGTTAGACATAGATCGCAAGTACACCCGAATGAATATGCTTCCGCAGTTCCATGCTCACGACGCTTCTCAAGCATCGGCACATCATTAAGGTCATCAAGCGCAGCTTCTTTGTTGAGCTTGATGTACCCCATTTGATAACCACGCATGAAGGCCTTACAGATTTCACAACGACACCCGTGATAGGTGTATGCGTTTGACGTCCCATGCTCCAATGGTTTTGGGTAGACAAATTTTGGCTTCTGTAGTCGGGCTTTTTCATACTCAACAATGGCTTCTCTGCAATCATTACAGCGGCACTTGTAGTGCTTATAACTGCTTATGGTTCCATGCTTCACACCCCACCCCCTGCGCTTTGCTCATACTTCAGCTTCATCGCATTCATCATCGCCATTGGCAAAGACATGCCCGCTTCCTGAAATTCCTTCACCTTGCTTTCCACCCATGATTTTTCCTCTGGGGTTGGCTCAGGTAGCCATGATTTAAGTCTGGGCGCTGCCTTGGATGTACCAATCATCTTCGGTGGCACATACCACTCTTGCTGACGACCTTGCATCTGAGCTTTGGCCAGATAGGTCTCATAGATCGATTTGAACTGCTTGAAGGCCTCCTTCATGCTTCCCTGCTCAACCAGCCAGTAAACCGAATCCCATGCCTTTTTGGTCAGGGTAGTAACTTTCAATTTGCCTTCCAGTAACTCAAGCTCAGATTGATTTGAATAATCACAAGCACGTTGCCAAGCTTCTGTTGCTGTCCACCAGCTACCAGCCACACACCAATTCTGAAATTCAGCAATGTCAGGCATAAACTTGTTGCCAGGTGCCAGTAGCCGAGTCATCCCTTGATTAAACTGCTCATCACTCAAGCCATGGATTGCACCACTGATAATCATCTCAACCATCTTTGGGTTCATATCACCGAAACGCTTTGCGAACTGAGATGCAAACTTGCCTTTCAAAGTTGCAAGCAATGTCTGTTCTTTGGTGAACTCATGCATGACCCACCTCCTCAATCAGTAGTGACTTTTTTGGCGTGATATCCAGTTCACTTGATTCCTGTTGACCAAGGTTTTGGAAGTAGCCAGACCATTTGTCTTGGTTTTGAGATTGATTTTGTTTTGGTGTTGCTAATGGTGTTTCTTGTTGACGTTTAATCCACTCAAATGCTTTACCAAGGATCTGGTTTTTCACCATTTGCTTTTTGTGTGAATAAGCATCCTGAAGTTGAATCAACAAAACATTCAAATCATGTTGAGAGATATTCTTTAAACCTGCCATTGATAAACGAGTGTTCACATCAGACAGAGAGAGATCAAAACGAGGATCTCGGTTTTCTGTATTCAGGTTTAAGGAATCAGGGTTGAGGGAATCAGGAATCAGGTTAAGGGAATCAGCAGGATCGGTTTCGTTTTGATCGTGAGCAGTTCCGTTTTTATCGTGATTATTCTCGATATTTTCTAAACCATTGTTTTGAATTGAATTAATACCATCAACATCATCGCGCAATTCAATATCGGGAATATCGGAGCCTTTCTCTTTTTCATTCTTGTGTGGATTTTGGTGCTTATTGAAATTAAGCACTTTCCCATATGTTTGACCTTGTACCGAATAGATCGAGATAAATCGCGATTTATCTAGAGCACTCACGAGCTGCTCGATATCACAATCGTCATAAGGCAGGAGTTGAACTTTGAGACGCTTAGGTTTGTACTCAAAACAACCTTTGTAGTCAGCAATAGTCCACAGGCCAATAAACAATAGGCGTGCCAGTGGTGATAATTCGGAAAGCTCATCATTGGTAAAGAATGCTGGTTTGATGTTTCTTGCTCTAGCCATTATGCTGCTACCCCCTGCTCCAACCACTTCGCAATGCGAGTAATTAATTTTTGAGTAAGTTTTACCTGTGTGAATACCTTTTCACCCGACTCAAATAAGCGAGGTGCAGAGGTCACAACATGAATAAGCTTTTGATCAACAGATTTTTGATAAGCCTGAATTTTTCCGTGCTGGTCGCGGTATACAACCTTGTGGTCGATTAGGTATTGAACCAACTGATTTTGACCAACCTTGAGAACCTTTGCAGATTCGCGGATGCCCAACACATTGGTGCAGTCAGCAATGCGATCTAGACCTTTGGCTTTTGGTTCCAGTACTGCTACTTTTTGAGTAAGCTCAATATTGAGTTTGGCTTGTACTTCGATTGCTTGAAGTAGGTGTGCTGGATTGGTGATATCGAATTGCTTCTGTTTTAGAATTGCTAATACATTTTTCCGGACTGCTTTTGATTCGCGCATACCAATTAAAGTGCATTGCTCAATACTTAAATTAAAGCCTTGTGAGGTTGTGCCATTTGGATTTCTTACTACGAAACTTTCGTAGTGCTCCCCATCCAGTTCATCAGCAATACGATTATTAAAGTCATTTAGGCGAACAGGCTTTTCGTTAAATTCCTTTCTTGCCTGATTAATAACTTCCAATAATTCAATATTGGACATGCTCTGTTGATTATGATTAAATTGTGTCATCATATTCATGTTTACTTTCCTGTCAGTTAGTGAACAACCGAAAAAGCCTGACCTTGACCGTCAGGCTTTTTCTCGTTGTAGAGCTGATAAATACTTTGCACACTCGCCTTTCATGGCCTTACGCAAAGATTGAATTTTCTGTTCGATTTCTTCGAGGATGCGATCTGTCTCATCCATTTCAGCAGGTGTCACTACGCCATCTTCTAAAGCAGATAAAACCTGCTTATTTGCTGCACCATTGCCTACATTCATGCCAAGAAGCGATTCA
Organism: Acinetobacter lwoffii; assembly: GCF_015602705.1. Classification (NCBI taxonomy): domain Bacteria; kingdom Pseudomonadati; phylum Pseudomonadota; class Gammaproteobacteria; order Moraxellales; family Moraxellaceae; genus Acinetobacter; species Acinetobacter lwoffii. The sequence goes on along the minus strand of NZ_CP059081.1, from coordinate 1,298,120 downwards.
AGAACACCCAGTTCATGGTCCTTGCCTTGAGCCTGATCTACTGGAACCAATACAAAACCTAATTTGTGCGCCCATACTTTTAAAGAAGCGGGGTTTTGCGTATAAGTCAGCATTGCTTCAAATGCCTTTAGACTCGGCAAATGGTTTTCCATGTTTGGATTGGCATAGTTCAAAATCGTGTTATGAGACACGCCAACAAGATCAGCTATCTCTTTTGGAGTAATGCCGTTCGACTGGTGCACCATCTTGTGCAATGCGGTTTTGGTCTCTTTCGATATATCCATGTGAACACCTTGTTTACTTTCACGTTTATTAAAAACGCTAAGTTGTTGATAATTGGTTTAAGCAATTAAGGCTTCTAAATTTGCCTTTAACTTGCCTTTACTTTGAATCTGGAGAATTGCTTGGGTTGAAGCTGGAATTCCATATGAGCGCCATTTACTAATTGCTCCGCGAGTTTTTTTTAAAATTCGCGCTAGGTCTGCATCAGTTTCAGCTTTGTAATGCTCCTTTACGTCATCGACAGTCATAATGTTTACCTTGATAAACTTTTAGTTTCCCTAAGTAAACCATAAGTTTCTTTTTAGGTCAATAATAGTGTTTACCATTGGAAACAATAGTTATGGGTATTTTTGCAATGAGCAGCGTTTCTGAACGTATCTTGATGAGAATGAAGGAGCTTAACCTTCAGCAAGTTGATCTGATTGAGGCTACAGGCCTTAGTAAAGGCACGGTCTCCAAATGGATCTCGGGTGTGAATGTCCCTAGTGGAAAAAGCATCACATCTCTTGCAAAAGCCCTAAAAACATCACCTGAATGGATTTTGGATGGTGAGGGTCTTAAGAATCTTGGTGGCCCTGCAAAAGAAGAAGACGATAAAGGCTTTAATAACGTCAGATTTAACGGAAAAAAACTTACAAGGATTCCAGTGTTGGATTTTGTTCAGGCAGGATTGTGGCGAGAAGTCGCATATGATGGCGGTGAGCCAAAGGGATATACCCTCACCACATATGAGAATAAAGACCCGAGCACTATTTTTAGTGTGACAGTCGAAGGTATGAGCATGTATCCAGACTTTCAGCCAGGTGATGATATTGTGATTGATGCGTCAATCGTTCCTCAGCCTGGTGATTATGTGGTAGCTCAAAATGGTGATTATGAAGTTACTTTCAAAAAATACAGGGTTGTGGGCTTTGATGAGCATGGCCGTGAAGTGTTTGAATTAGTTCCGTTAAATCCAGACTTCCCTATTCATAACTCACAAAAGCATCCTATTTCAATTATTGGTGTGGTTGTGCAGCATCACAGGGAATTTAGAAAATAATAAAAGCCGCTATATGCGGCTTGGGTATTTTATATAGTTTTTTTAAGTATTTATTTTGAGGGTAAATATGTCAATTAATATCAGGTTTGATTACTATCATTTAAAAGCTGATAAAGCACGTCAAAGAAAAGTTAAAAATGGTCAAAATTATTTTGGAAAAATAGATTTAGATGATTTTATTTTAAAGTTAAAGGAGTATTTTGATCTTCATAAAGATAAATTTGATAAAAATGGTCTTTTAATTAAAGAGTTTAATAATCAAAATAAGTGGATTAAATGGGTATCAATAGAGAACAACGATAACTATTGCAAACTATTATTCACATTTAATGATAAGCAGGTGGATCCAAGGGTATTAGAAAGCAGAGAAAAAGATGTCTTAGCCCAAGAGATTCCTGATACCCATGGATTAAGAACGCTCCTACATATAGTGATCAAAAAAAATGTAATTAATAGAAGATATTCAAACTTATGTATTCAGACAGTCTCAGGTTTAAGTGGCAATTATACAAAATCTTTATTCTGTGAACTATTTTCAATGATTTATGATGATTCTTTTTGGTTGGAGAAAGACCCTGTAACTGAAAAGAATGTGAAATGTAAACCAGAAGTTGAAATTGATCCTGTGACTACTAGTAGCATTATTGATGCAGTTAATAAGGGGCTCTTAAATAGTATGCAACTAGTAGAGCAATCGGAAGTAGACTCTGGATTTGATGAGAATAATGTACTTAAGGACGTGACAAAAACACTTGGTATTAAGGTAGATGATAAGCGATCATTTTTTGAGAAAATATCTCCTACTGCTTTTAAAAATTGGATAGATAGTATAAAAAGTAAAAGCCAAAATCAGTTTGATGGCGATCCTAATGTTTACTTGATAATAAAAAGTCCACAAAACAAAGGGGAAATTAAATACCCCTATACAGATGATGTAACCACTGGCTTAATAAAGAGAGCTTATCTTAATTGGGAAGATAGAAACACAGAAACCACAAAGGCTTTAATCAAAAAAGACCCGACGGCCATCAACCAGTGTTATGATAAAATGATTGATAATTTTTAATATTTCCTTTTAGGGAGGTCGTATGTTGAGTCAAGCAGCCAACGTTTTTGGCTTCCTGAAGATCAAATATCCAGACAACTCGCAGCTGAAGGCTTTATACATTTATCCTTTTTATGCGGCAGTACTAGTGAGCGGCATAGCCACTTGGTGTGCTGTGAACTTTGAGGATGGGAATTATTTTAATAGTAATAGATTTAGTGACTTATTCACTTTGTTAGCTATTCTGCCAGGATTCTACATCGCTTCATTATCTGCGATAGCAGCAATTAATAGGGAGGCTATAGACAAGCTAATTAATTCGAAATCAGCGCCATACTTAATGAAATCAGAACCCAATAGAACTGAAAAGTTTAAACAAGTTTTGACTCGCCGAATTTTTCTAACAATGCTATTTGCCTACTTATCAGCTCTTAGTCTGTTATTAGCACTTTTTCTAACTCTTGTGCGTTTCATTTATTCAATCGAGGCTATCGGTGATTTTATTACAGTAACTAATGGCGGTTATGTCTCTGTATCAGTATTCTTCACCATCAGCTTAATTACATTATTTTTTATATTTCAATTACTTATATTAACAATGATTGGTGTAAATTATTTAGGGTATAAGGGTCTAGTTGATAACTAGCCATGTGTTATTTTTGTGAACCAACCCATCCCTGCGATGGGTTTTCTTTTGTCTATTAAAGCATAAAAGTTTCCATAAAGAATAAAAAGTTTCTTTTAATAAACTTTTCTCTTGACTATAAAGTTTCCTTTGGTAAACTAAATCTCACAAACAAAGAAAAGCCCCAACGTAGCTGGAACTACTTGAGGCATGACCCACCCTAGTGAGTGAAATTATTATGAATAAAAACCCAATTCAAAGCAACCTGCCGGAGTTCAATGCGTCACGCATGATCTCGCAGCGTTTGTATCAGCATCCGGTGAAAGCACCGCGTAATAATTCTATGGCTCAGCATGTTATCGCTTGGCTTATCCCTGTCCTGATTTTTGCAAGTCTGGGTTATATCGCCGGCACTGTTGCGGATCATGAGTCTGCCAAGCAGGTCGAAGCTATCTCTGGCGCTGTTGGGGGTGTGAAATGAACACTTACGCTCAATTCTGTGGATGTGGTGCGGCAATGCGACCTATCAACCACATCGGAAACCAGTCTTTATTCCTGTGCCGTGATGGTCATAACACACGTGTGACAAGCTGCAAGGTAAATGAAGATTTCACCCGTGACCTGTACTTTTCAGACCTGCCGAGCTTCAAAGTGGATCTGGATATTTCGATTGAAGATAACGTGCTGACCTTTGGTTTGTATCGCCAGATTAGTGAAAACCTGTGGGCAACGGCTGATTGTTCGATGGCTGTATTGCCTCACACGATGACGCAAATGCGTAGTCCAAATGGTGATATGCGATATGCCGAGCCAGTGGATATTGATTCTTGGTTGGTGGTGAAAGATACGCCTGTGACTTTGCTGGATGTTTGGAATTTTGAAGCTGAGGAAGGCCAGACATTTACGCTGAATGATGAGCAGATTCGGGAATTACAGCGTCTTGTGAATGAGTACGCGGAACAACTATTTGAAGAGGTGGCTTGAGATGAATGCACCAGTAAAAACAGAAAATCAGGTTGCTGAGCATGATCCTAAGTCCATCAAGGCTTATGTGTCAGACGCAAAAATCCGCCAAAAATTTGAAGAAGTGCTTGGTAAAAAAACTCAAGGCTTCTTGGCTTCGGTAATGCAGGTGGCAAACCAGCCTCAACTTAAAGGTGCAGTACCGGCAACTGTAATCAATGCAGCAATGATGGCAGCAACGCTTGATTTGCCAATCAATAATAACCTTGGCTTTGCTTACATTGTTCCGTACAAGCGCAAATTTAAAGACGCTCAAGGCAAGTGGTCTGAGTCTTTAGAGGCTCAATTCCAAATGGGATACAAAGGCTTTATTCAATTGGCTCAGCGTTCAGGTCAGTTTGCGCGTATTGCTGCAACGCCAGTATTTGAAGGTCAGCTAGTTTCAGCAAATCCCCTGCTTGGTTATGAGTTTGACTGGACTGTTCCAAATCAAGGTGAAGCAATTGGTTATGTGGCTTTCTTTAAGCTACTGAATGGCTTTACCGCTGAGCTTTACATGAGCACTGCTGATGTGAAAAAGCATGCTGGGAAATACAGCCAGTCATTCAAATACGGCTCTGGTGTATGGAAAGATAATTTTGAATCCATGGCCCTTAAGACTGTGACCAAGCTGCTTCTATCAAAACAGGCGCCGCTTTCAATTGAAATGCAGACAGCGCAACTTGCGGATCAGGCAATTGTTCGTGATGTAGAGACCAATGATTTTGATTACATCGATCATAACGAGTCGGTAGGCGCAATCGAAACCAAAATGACTGTTCCAGATGCTGAGTTTCCTGTGCTACTTGAGCAAATCAAAGGTGGTGCATTCGAGAAAGATTATGTGCTGAGTGAATACGCGCTGACAGATGCACAACGTCAAGCTGTGGAGGTGCTGCCATGAAGTTATTCCGCTGTTCCTCCTTGAGCAACTTGATTGGTACGCCAAAGCTTAAAAGCGAAGTGCTTACAAGTGATGCTAAGAACTCCATTCGCAAGATTGTGAAAGAAGATCTTTATGGCTTCCGATCATTCACCGGCAACCAGTACACGGCTAAAGGGAATTTGCTTGAAGATGTGGCGATTGAAATGTCTGGAAAGATGCGATTTCGCAAGCTTACAAAACATGTTGGTCGGGTCAGTAATGACCTGATCACTGGTGAGTGTGATGTGCTGGATCTGGAACGTAAACTGATCATCGACACCAAATGCACCTGGGATATTGGCACCCATCCCTTCTTTGTTGATGAGGCCATGGAGAAGGTAAAAAAGGCAGGCTATGACGTTCAGATGCAAGCCTATATGTGGCTGTATGAATGTGAAGTTGCTGAGGTGGATTTCTGGTTATTCCCCACTCCACTGGAACTCACAAAGGATTGGGATGATCGGGAGCAACTGATCGACATGGTTGAGGCTATCGACATTCGTGAACGCCTGACCACTGTGACTATTGAGCGTGATGAATCAATCATACAAAAGATCAAAGACAAGATTCCGCACTGTCAGGAGTATTACGCAAAGCTTATGGCTGAACGTAGCAAGGGAGTGAAAGCAGCATGAAAATTAAAGAAGGTGGCGTGATGGATATTGAAATTGATTTAAGACGTGGTGATTTTGAAGGGATGCACCCAAAAGCAAAACTGTTTAGCTTTGATGAAGATAAAAAGCTATACACCGGAGATGGTGTTGAGAGCATTAACGACCAGTGGACGACTTGGTGCGCGTGTATTGGTATGTTGCACTTGGATGGTAAGGAAGCCCAAGCGGTGCCGAAAAAGACAGTGCAATTACATCTTGTCTGGAATGAAAACAAGGATGAGTGTGTTGGTTTTCTTGACAGTAAAGATGCACGTTATACGGCCACTGGGGATGATCGCGGTATGTTTGGCGTGACAGCATTGGGTGACTATTTTCGTGATCTTAATGATGAGCGTGATGAATTTGAAAGTCAGATTGTAATGGTCGAAGCACAGGAGCCAGCCAATGACTAATCAATCAAACCTAGAAAAAGTTATGGCCATCCATGCGGAGATGCTTCAAACCAACCATTACTGCTACTTTGAATTGGCATATACACGCTATACAGACTGGATGGTTTGGATTTGCAGCAATGCGCGTGAGCAAGACCCTAACCGTAAAATTCTATTGCAGGGGCAAGGTTGCACACCAGAAGAAGCATGTATTGATGCTTTAAATAAATATGAGGGCCGAGCCAATGACTGAAATTCAATTAACCAATGTGCAGTTCGCCCAGCTTCAGATCGATAACCTCGTAGCTAAAGACAAGCCATACATTGAAACGTGGTCTGCCGGTGATGTTGGCTCATTCAATGCGATTTTAAACGCGGTGGATTATGACAATGAGTTCACATATCACATGCGAGGTTGGTCACGTCAGCGGGTTAAAAGCGGTACTGGTGGGATTATCACGGTAGATGAAAGTAATGCGGATAAGTTGTATCACCTATTCACCTGCTATTTGAGCAAGTTACCGAGTGGTGTGGTGTTAGCTTTGGGAGAAGTGTCGTGAGCAAATACGACTGGTCAAATGTGCCGGATGAAGTTGAATGGATTGCTACAGACTCAAACGGATTAGTTTTTGGTTACGATGTAGAGCCAATACAGAAAGAATGGGGGAAATTCATACATCACAGCGATTTTATTTATTTTCCTCACAAGAATTGGATTAAGCCATTTAAGGGTGACTGGCGTGAGAGCTTAGAGAAAAGACCGGAAGGTAAAAGATTGGAGGTGAACTGATGGGAGCGCTTAAGTACACCATTACAGTTGAAGCTGATGTTGAGCCTCAACTTTATCTTGGACAGAGCATCTTTGGTGGGAAAATTGTTCAACTTAAGATGGAGGATTTGCCCGCTTTGGTTCCAGTGTCGTGGTTGGTTGAAAAATATGGATTAACCAAAACCACAATCATCAAAAAGCTTGAAGGCTATAACCAAGGAACTGAAGGTAAGCATCTTTATGAAACCAAGGTGGCCATGATGATCCTATCGAAGCCACAAAGGAATAAACGCGGAGCAAAACGGGTCAATTAGACCCGTTCAGCATCTCACTGATTTCGCTTGCTGTGGGATTATAATAAGTATTAATCAAGATACCGGCAGTCTTGTGACCGGTAATTTTCATTAGAATCTCAATTGGCACCTTTCTTAATTTAACCAATCTGGTAATCCCTTCATGTCGGGTATCATGGAAATGTAGTTCCTTTATATTTGCCTTTTTCACCCTTTTGCTAAACGTATTTTGAAAAGTGCTGCTACTTATCTCAATTAGCTTGTCAGACCCATTGTCTGGAATTAATTTTAATAACTCTTTCGCACTATCCATCAATGGCACATCACGCGAATGGCCATTCTTTGTGTCAGGCAGATGGATATAGTCTTTATGGATATTCGACCTTTTAATGGATAGTATCTCCCCTTGCCGCATAGTTGTTTCAATGGCGAAAAGAAAAGCCCAGGCAATAAAATGCTGTATCTCGGTTGGGATCTGCCCTCTCGCATAATTATGAGCCTCTAGCACCAAATCAATTTCAGCATTGCTTATGCGTCGATTTCTTGATTTTGGCTGAGATGGTTTGCTAACCATGGAGAACGGATTACTTTCAATAAGGAAGAGTTCTTTCTGTGCATAGGTAAAGATGGCAGAAAATAAAGATATATCACGAAGTACAGTGCCAACACTCACGCTTTTCAATCTTGAGTTGCGCCAGTCAGTCAGAATTTGCGGCGTAATGTCGTGTACTGACATTTCCGAAATAACAGGATAAGTATCAAGAAACTGTTTGATTGAAATTCTGATGGTTCTGCTAGATTTCTTATGCCTCCCAATTTCCTCATAGTACTTATGCATTAATGCGGAAAATGGATAATGTTGTTTGACTTCGCTCTGATTCTTATTTTGCTCAGTTTTCAATTCTAGAATTTTGAGCATGGCCCATTGCTCACATTCCTTTTCGGTATCTCGCGTAGCACTAATGCGCTTACCATTAAACATCAGTTCAATGCGGTATGACTCTCCACGTTTCCTTGCTTTTGGTAGTTTCATTTCTGGCGTAATCTTGGCGTAAATAGTCTTTCATCTTAACTTATTTTTTGTCTAAAACGTCCAATATGTTCAATTTGAATGGATTTAAGAAGAAGTTTTTAAGGTGGATCACGTTATTCATTTTTATTTAATTTGTTGTTTTATATAGTATTATTAAACATCCCCATAGAATATTATTATAATTCAGCTATTTGGGATAGCACTTAACCATGGGGCTTTTTATTGCATGTATGATTTTAAAAACGTATTAACATTTAGCCGAAAAATGCAATGATGCTTTGGATCACCACAGCATTCACAATATCAATAAAAAATGCACCACACAGCGGTACAATTAAAAAAGCTTTATGTGATGGACCATAGCTATTGGTCACCGCCTGAATATTGGCAATCGCTGTCGGTGTTGCCCCCATACCAAAACCACAATGCCCTGCCACTAATACTGCTGCATCGTAATTTTTGCCCATGATTCTAAAGGTCACAATTGCAGTAAATAAAATTAATACCGCTGTCTGCGCCAATAAAATGGTAATGAGCGGACCTGCCAAATCGGCCAGTAACCAGAGTTGCAGTGATAGTAAAGCCATAGATAAATACAGGGATAAAGACGCATTGCCAAATACATCGATTGCACGGTCGAAGATATCGACTTTCAGCACATGCTCCAAGACATTACGCACAATCACACCTGTGCCTAAAGCCCATACAAAAGTGGGCAATTCAAACCATCTTCCGTGACTGAAGTCTGTCATCTGATTGGCGACAAAAATACACAGGGCAAACATCCCCAAAGTCGACACGGCATTACTGGATGTAATCAATCGGGTTTTCTTTGGATATTCAAAGGGCGCAGTGTTGATGTGCGATTCGAGCTGCTGTTCATTGGTCTCTTGCGCTACTGTTTCAGCCAGTTGGTTGCGTTTAATCAGGAACTTGGCAACTGGACCGCCCACAAGTCCACCAATAATCAAGCCAAAGGTAGCACTTGCCATACCAAGGACAACTGCTCCCTGGATCGCATATTGAGTTTCCAGAACCTCGCCCCAGGCACCGGCGGTACCATGACCACCCGTTAAGGTGACGGAACCGACAATCAAGCCAATCAATGGATCAAGTCCAAGCGCTGTGGCTAAACTCATACCGACAGCATTTTGCACGACTACAAATAAAATGACACAGACCAAGAAGGTCAGGAGCGATTTTCCACCTTCTTTCAGTTTCAAAAAGTCTGCACTTAAGCCAACAGAAGTAAAGAACATCAGCATCAGGATGGTTTGAATTTGTGCGTCAAATGTGGCACTGATATTAAACAATTTATAGAGAATAAAGGCCGTAATCGCTGCGACTAAACCACCGATTACAGGTTCAGGTAAGTTATAGTTCCTAAAGAAGCTAATTTTACTAACAAGATACCGCCCAATAAAAAGAAAAAAAACAGCAATTACTAGAGTGCCAAAGGCATCTATTTCATAAGTCATAACATTCCCTATTAGCTTTATTTTCATACAGTTTTGGGAAAGAGAGATGAAAAATCAATCACAGAAATGTAATGCAAGTTATTGTTTCTAATAATTGTTTAATTTATAGCCTGAATAGACGCAATTAACGTGATGGAATATCATAAACCCAGTTGCGTGCTTGCTGATCTGTGGTGCTTTCACAGACATAATAATCATGATCCCAAGCGTCTGGATGGAAGATTTCCTTTTTGGTATAGATGACATTTTTGCCTTTTTCGACGCAGACAAAGCTGTCACCTTGGTCTTTGATTTGGCTTCCATTGAGAAAACCACCAATACAGAGGAATCGGGATTGTTTTGCCATTTGATTAGATCAACTTTTTAAATCATTTTTCAATGTGGCGATTAAACGCTGTATTGAGTTAGGTGTAAAGAGAGAAATATTAATGAGTACAAATTCATTTTAAATGATTAGTCCCTTATAAAGTTTTGGAAATATTCTTTTCATCATTCAAAATGTGATATGTCATCCCAAAGGACGGATTATATTTAAATGCTTCATTTAACTGCACCACAGGAATTTTCAAAATTTTTTTATGCTTCTTTCCAAATGAATCAACTATACAGATTTTTATTTTAGTGATTTTATTATGTACAACTGGCGACATCGCTCCCCAACTTTCTTGCTGCTCAAAATATACAACACCACTAATACCTTTTCCTACTTCTATATATTTTTCTACTTTGGCAGGAGAAAGCTTATTTAACTGAGTTAAAAATGGATATACCTTAATTTTATCACCAATTTTGACTTGAAAATCATCTAAAGCTATTACCTGCTCTTTTAGCCAAAACCAACCCAAGAAACGATATTTAAGCCAATTAAAACTAAAAGGGATTATATTCCAATGATAGCCTATCTGTATTTTTTCAATACTTGAAGATGCTGAACCAATGTTTGCAATCTTTAAATATATTGCAAATGCTGTTATATGTGCATCATGGCCATTAAATGTATTTCCAGTATTATAAGTACAACAGAAAGTTGGCCCATCTATAGTCCCTATTTTGAATTTTGGTCTTTTTCTCAAAGCACTAAAGATTCCTGAAACCCAACCTAATAACAATGTCAAAATAAAAATAGCTAGGCTTACCACTCCTTGATTATCATTCAACCATGAAACAAAATCATTAAAGTTTCCATATATCATAATATTTATCAAAAAATAAGGGCTGATTACTCAGCCCTTATCTTATACCGCTTATTGCCTAATTAACAAAGCAAATCATAGATTTGCTCTTGCGCTAGGGAAAAGCCTTTCGGCTTTTCTTGATCCTAGCTCATTAAGTCAACTGAGCAGCAGCAATTTTCTTAGTATCAACGTCTTTAGCAGCGTCAGTATATTCGCTCATCTTGTCGAAGCTTAAGTATTGATAGATGTCAGCTGACATGCTGTCAATTTGAGCTGCGTACTGTTGATATTCTTCTGGAGAAGGTAATTTACCCAATACAGCAGCAACAGAAGCAAGTTCAGCAGAAGCCAAGTAAACGTTAGCACCTTGACCTAGACGGTTCGGGAAGTTACGAGTAGAAGTTGATACACAAGTTGTGTTCGGAGCTACACGTGCTTGGTTACCCATACATAATGAACAACCTGGCATTTCAGTACGCGCGCCAGCTTTACCATAAATGTTATAGAAACCTTCTTCCATCAACTGATGTTCGTCCATACGCGTAGGTGGAGCAATCCACAAACGAGTTGACAATGCACCACCTGGAACTTTCTCTAACAATTTACCAGTCGCACGGAAGTGACCGATGTTCGTCATACAAGAACCAACGAATACTTCGTCAATTTTCGCGCCTTGAACATCAGAAAGAAGTTTTGCATCATCTGGATCGTTCGGGCAGCAAAGAATAGGTTCTTTGATATCTGCAAGATCGATTTCATACACTTTGGTGTATTCAGCATCAGCATCTGCTTTGATCAGGCTTGGGTTAGCCAACCATTTTTCCATGTTCTCAACACGACGAGCCATCGTACGCGCATCGCCATAACCTTCAGAAATCATCCACTTCAACATAGTGATGTTTGAACGAAGGTATTCAGCAACTTTCTCTTCAGAAAGTGTGATAGAACAACCTGCAGCAGAACGTTCAGCAGAAGCATCAGAAAGTTCGAACGCTTGCTCAACAGTCAGGTCAGTTTCCATTTCTGTTAAGTCGATCTCAAGGATACGACCAGAGAAGATGTTTTTCTTACCTTTCTTCTCTACAGTTAAGTCACCTTCCTTAATTGCGTAGTAAGGAATTGCATGTACAAGGTCACGTAGAGTGATACCAGGCTGCATTTTACCTTTGAACTTCACAAGTACAGATTCAGGCATGTCTAATGGCATAACACCAGTTGCTGCAGCGAACGCTACAAGACCAGAACCCGCCGGGAATGAAATACCGATTGGGAAACGAGTATGCGAGTCACCACCAGTACCAACAGTATCTGGAAGAAGCATACGGTTTAACCAAGAGTGGATAATACCGTCACCTGGGCGTAAAGACACACCACCACGGTTCATGATGAAATCAGGAAGCGAGTGTTGCATTTGAACGTCAACTGGCTTTGGATAAGCAGCTGTATGACAGAAAGATTGCATAACAAGGTCAGCAGAGAAACCTAGGCAAGCCAAGTCTTTCAATTCGTCACGCGTCATTGGACCTGTTGTATCTTGCGAACCAACAGTAGTCATCTTAGGTTCACAGTAAGTACCTGGAAGTACGCCTTGACCTTCAGGAAGACCACAAGCGCGACCCACCATCTTCTGAGCTTGAGTGAAACCTTTGCCAGTTGCAGCAGGTTGAACCGGAGTACGGAACATTGTAGATACTGGAAGACCTAAAGCTTCACGAGCCTTAGTCGTCAAACCACGACCAACGATCAGGTTAATACGACCGCCAGCACGTACTTCGTCTAGAAGAACTGGAGTTTTAAGTTCAGCTTCAGCGATTTGCGCGCCGTCTTTGAACGCAGTTACTTTAGCAGCAGCGTGATCGATCTTAAGAACGATTTCATCGCCCATGTTCATGTTGGCAACATCGATCTCGATCGGTAACGCACCAGCATCTTCCATCGTGTTGAAGAAAATTGGAGCGATTTTAGAACCTAGGCAGTAACCACCGTCTTTTTTGTTCGGGATGTGTGGAATGTCATCACCGAAGAACCAAAGTACAGAGTTAGTTGCAGATTTACGAGATGAACCTGTACCAACAACGTCACCCACGTAAGCAACCTGGTTGCCTTTCGCGATCAATTCTTTAATTTGGTTAAGTGGACCCACTTCACCAGGAACTTCTGGATTGATCCCGTCACGTACGTTTTTCAACATTGCATTTGCGTGCAATGGAATGTCTGGACGGCTCCAAGCGTCTTGTGCAGGTGACAAGTCGTCAGTGTTGGTCTCGCCAGTTACTTTGAAAACAGTCAGTTTGATTTCTTCAGGAACGTCTTTACGGCTAGTGAACCATTCAGCGTCAGCCCAAGACTGCATAACTGCTTGAGCATTTGCGTTACCAGCTTTTGCTTTATCAGCAACGTCATGGAATGCATCAAATACAAGAAGCGTTTTTTTCAATGCTTCAGCTGCAAGTTCAGCAAGCTCAGCATTGTCTAAAAGTTCAACTAAAGGCGCTACGTTATAACCACCAAGCATAGTACCTAGTAAGTAAACAGCACGTTCTTTAGAAACGAGTGGAGAGGTTGCTTCGCCTTTTGCCAATGCAGCTAAGAACGCAGCTTTTACATATGCAGCTTGGTCAACACCTGCTGGTACACGGTTTTCAAGCAAATCTACCAAGTATGCTTCTTCACCAGCTGGCGGGTTTTTTAGTAGTTCAACTAATGCAGCTGTTTGGGCATCGTCAAGTGGCTTCGGTGGGACTCCGAGTGCGGCACGTTCTTCAACGTGTTGGCGGTAAGCTTCTAGCACAGTGTTATTCCTCTTTTTTAAAAAATTACTTATGAATTCCTGCTTATTCCAAGCTTCATAAATAATATGGACTCCGAAATTTTACTAAATTTCCAGTTAAAAGTTAATGCAACTCAAGTGTTTCTTCGTGATGCTCGTTATTTTATAACTAAATGATGCTCTTAATGATTATTCCATAATCAGTTCCAGCTTACACCACACGAAACAAGCCCATGAATAGGCCCTTTTAACTGAATTTAATGCATAAAAAAGGCAACCCTGATGTTGCCTGATTTGAAGTTAAAAAGATACTCCACCTTAGTGTACAGTGGTCGAGTTTAAATACTGCTGATATGAGTCTCGGCAGCCTTGGAATTTCACCACGCATTCATCTTCATAGGTGCTACTGTGATTATTGCTGGCAAAGGAAATATCAACCTGATAAAGCTTTTTATCTTGTTCTAGTATCTTCTTTAAAACGACTTTGTCACCGACGCTGAGTACATAGCGACTGCCGCCAATAATGACTACACCCTCTTCATCTTCCAGCAGCAGATCAGAATGATGCAAATATCTTACGACTTCCATATTGTGCTACTCCTCGGTTAATTGGAGTTAAATTCATTATTCAATATAAAGATAAGTATTTCTATATTTTAGATTTAGAAATTGTCACAAAGTGTACATTTTGCTTAGGCTATTTTATTATTCAGTCTTTTGAAGATGCGTATGTTTAAATACATTTAATGGGAAATATTAGTTGGAAATTTTATCCAGATATAAAAAAACCGTCCTTTAGAACGGTTTGTAATCTGGTAATTCATCATGCGGTGTCGCAATACACTTTGCAGTAAATTCAGCGCGGACTTTTTCACGGGCTGCTTTTACATCAGCCTTAATCTCTTCGGCTGGAATTGCATAAACTTCATCAATAATATTCCGGATAAAACCTTTAGTGGTTTCGTCGTCGATCTTGTTAGCATGCTCGATTGCTTTTTCTTTCTCAATCGCATTCTGACGATCCAGCATAATGGTACGCGCCGCATTTCCGACACTTCGACAATAACCTTGCCACTGCTCTTCAGGGGTTAACGGTTTCTTCTCGGCACAACCGGCCAGCGCCAGCATAAACGATAAAGCCAATAACTTTTTCATGAATTTCTCCTTCCGAGGGGCAATATAAAAGATCGGGGAAGATTTGTCATTTCAAAATGCCAGTTGTATGGAATTAAAAAAAGCCCACTCATGGGCTTTTTCATTTTATGTGATTAACCGCATGAAGCTTGAATAATCTTTTTGCTTACAGGATCTACGGTGACAGTCACTCGTTCTTCACGATAATCCATCGTCACCGCTTGACCCGGTTCGACCATACGTACAATTTGTGCCTTGGTTTTCTGCTTGATTTGCGCTTCAGTCAAATTGGACTGACCGACCAATTCCGCTGCCTGATCAGCAATACATTTAGGTTGATTTATGTGCAGTAATTCCCACTCCTCGACCACCTGACCATTCTTTAAATGGCAATATCCGACCTGACCATTGCTTTCAGTACGAATTTCAAGCTTGCCACCCTGATTGACACAATAAGCGCTTGCAGGATTCGCTGAACCTATTTTAGGAGCTTCCGTCTTAGATTGCGGCGTGGTAGTACATGCGCTTAAAGCGACAGCCAGCAAACCGAACAGCATTGTTTTTTTCATGAGAGCCTATTCTTCTTTAATAATTCTTCACCAATTTAGCATATTTCCTTGTCCTCGCCAGACACAAGTCTGTGTACATTTTTAACTGTACTTTTTCATTAAAAAATGGAAATAAGACCTTTGGAAATTAAGGACTTCAACGCTATAACTTCTTTCAATGAACAAGAAAAACAGAAGAGAAGAACCTCTACAAAATACGAAAATTCCGGATGAATAGTCTGAACCAAGTAATTATGCACCTCAATAGCATTGCATTGTCATTACATCAATCAAATATGACTTCACTTTTAGATTTGTGATCTGTGCTGGATTGATTTAATATTTGATTGAATTTTAAACTTTCTATTGGCATGACAGACGATCCTCAACTCTCCCTCAAGGAATATCTTGCTACGGTTCAGGAAGTGGTCAAACTCACTTTCGATACACCAGTATGGGTCAAAGCCGAGATTCGTAATCTAAGTATTAAAGCTGGCCATTATTATCTGGAGCTGGCAGAAAAAGAAGTCGATAGTGATCAGGTCATTGCCAGTTGCCGAGCAACCATCTGGAAATTTAGTGCCCAGAAAATTGTCACGCGGTTTGAACGTGAAAGCGGGATTGAGCTGAGTCGTGATTTGAAAGTGCTGATTAAAGTCAAAGCTAATTTCGATCCGCAGTATGGTTTTTCTTTAAATATCGTTGAAATTGATTCAGGCTATACCTTAGGAGATATTGCCCGGCGTTATCAGCAGATTGTTGAGCGCTTGACGACTGAAGGACTGATTCAACGCAATAAAAACTTGCCCAGCCCTTTTGACCTGAACCGGATTCTGGTGATTGCTCCCGAAAATGCAGCAGGCCTCGGAGATTTCAAAAAAGATGCCGATGCACTACAGCGCGCGCAGGTGTGTGAGTTTATCTATCACAGTGCGACTTTTCAGGGAAATACTGCTCCGCAAAGTATTATGTACAGTCTGGCACAAGCGCTCAAACAATGGGCACAGACCTATAACACTGCACCGGATCTGATTGTGATTATACGAGGTGGTGGCGCAGTCAATGATCTGGCTTATTTGAATGATTATGATCTGGCTGCCCTGCTTTGCAAGCGTTCGGTGCCGGTCTGGGTCGGCATCGGGCATGAAAAAGACCGCACCATTCTGGATGAGATTGCGCATCGCTCCTTTGATACTCCGAGTAAAGTCATTGCAGGAATCCGCAATCATATCTTTGAACTGACCCAGGATGTGCTTAATTATCTACAGCGAATTCAGCGTTTATCCCAGCAACAGATTCAGGCTTATCAAAATCAGAATGATCAATTTTTGAAACTGATTCAAAGTCTGGCCAACAACCAGATTATGGATGCGCTGCAACGTCTGCAACAGGTCAAGGCCAATACTGCCAGTCTGGCCCAGCAGCATACCCAGCTGATTAATCAGCAGCTCGATGCCCTGATGCGGGAAACACTACTACAAAATCCTAAACATGTTTTATCCAAGGGTTATGCCATCGTGCGTCAGCAAGAACATGTGGTTGCATCTATTCAACAGATTCAGCCCAATGATCTGGTTGAAGTCGAATTACATGACGGCATTTTTTCAGCACAACTTATACAGGTACTTCCTCATGAATCATGATACTTTGAGCTTCCAACAAGGCTATGACATCTTGAAAAAGAATGCGGAATTGCTCGAATCTCAGCAAGAACCGGATATTGATAACTTGATGAAAATCGTGGAAGAATCCATGACTGCTTATAAAGCTTGCAAGGCACGTGTGGAAGCGGTTCAAACTGCGTTAAATGATACTTTTAAAGATTAATTATATGTCGTTTCAAATATTAGCTTAGGCTATTCTACTAGATTGAATTGACATAAAAGCTCTCATTAATGGGGGCTTTTTTATTAAGTGAAAAAATCAGTTCAATGAATATTTAAATTTTCTAGGTGGCTATTTTGATAAATCCGCTCAATTCTAAATGGGAAATATTGTATTTTCATTCTCATCCACCAGACGATAAAAAAGCCCAATATTAAATTGGGCTTTTTATTACTCATCTATTTCTATAGGATCACCGTCTTCAGGGCGAATATGACGCGTCCCATCATCTGCAGGATCAATACTTGAACCATCTTTGGTAATAGCATTGTACATTTCATCCTCTTTCTTATCATCGATAAATTCTTCATCTTCGAAATCTTGAGGTTCACTATCATCGTCAAAGTTCAAAGGCTTTTCTTCATCTATCATGGCGATCCATCTCTTATTTAACCAATAAAATATCATGCTCAAATATTTGAAAGATTCATTCAATAGTCAACGATGATCATTTGTGTAACTGAATAAACACAATAGGAATTGGAACTTTACTTTTCCATAGATAAAAAAATGCCTCCTTAGGGAAGGAGGCTGAAATTGGAAAGAAACTACAGCGATAGAATCTATTCATACATTATATATAAACTTATAATTTATACATTAGCATAATATTACATTAATTTTTCAATTAAAAAGCCCGCTTACTCTTTCAAATAAGCGGGCTAGTGCTGTAGTCATTTTCTTCGTATTATTTGCGTTTTCTTGTTTTCGCAAAATGACTATAGCACTGTGAATTTATCAATAAAGTATAGGGAGTATTAATAAACTGTTCTCTTACATTCGCTTTAAGTTACTTTTCGTTCAATAAGCTATACATATTAAAAAAGCCCATCTTTCGATGAGCCTTCCCCTTTATCACTTTTGCGCTGATTTAGGTATGTTGTCAAAGTGAGCAACGACTAGAGAATACGCAAGCTATTGATAGAAATATATAAATAGACCATTAACATATAAAATAACTATGATTGTATAAAAAATAACTATGCTTGTTAAATTGATTGACGATTTTAACCTTCAACGACACTTTATAACTGACTTAATTTGCTAGACATATAAGTTAAAAATAACGTTTTATCATGAAAATCAGGCATTTCAAACACCCAAAAAATGTAATTTTTAGATCTTAATTTAAGTTTTACATTCACGGCCTTTACCTGAATTATTGCATCCTCATGCTGCATTTCCGCGAATAACTCTAAAATCAGGGCAAAGAATCTGAGTTTGTTGACTGTGTTGTATTTTGTTGGTTTATATATTCTCAAGGCTTCAGAATATATAAGCTCGCACCATCCATTTACCTCTTCATCATCCATTAGCTCTCATTTAATTATTTAAAATAGATTACGAAGTAGGTTTATAACATGGTGGCTATAATTAAACTGCTTTTAATCTGAATATTAAAATTATACGTTTTTAGAAAATAAAAAAGCCCATCATCCGATGGGCTTTTTTGGGGGAAATATATCGTGAAGACTAAGCTGCAAATTCTTGCAGTACAAATCGTTTTACACTTTCATCAAAGTCAGGTTTTGAAAGAGCAAGCTTGCCATTTTTCATAGTTTTATAACAATAACTCGCTGCTACTCCCATACCAACCAAAGTCAACAACTTCATTGCTCACCTCTTTACTGGGAAGATTTGAATACAAAGTTATCATTCAAATTTGTAGTTTTCCAGCTCAGTTTCGATTGTTTTCTGTACTACATGTTAATGAATGTATGAATAATAAATGAAAACCTGCCGTATGATGCGTTTGCTTAAAGTCTTTCAACTAGTGGTTAATTTGCGTATCTATCCAGTTAAGGAAATTTTCCTTATTACTGAATTCTGGCATAGACCCTAAATTTATAGTTTCTTTAGCACCAAATTTTCCAGCGACAGTATTCGGTGTTTGAACTCTGAAATCCAAAGGATCACTTTCATGTAGAGTTCTAAAATATTCTACCGCTTTATCAAATTCACTTTTATCCTTAAAACCTGGTCGTTCCTTTAAAAAGTCATAAACTTGTTCTAGAGCTGATAGATAATTATTTTTAGGCATTCTGTTTTCTCTAAAATGATGAGTTTTATGATGAAGACCTATTTTGAATGAATAATGATAAGAATATTCCCTTATTTCTTAGAGTTTATGTAAATTATGATGATTTGAGAGTTAAAGCCAAATTCTGGAGTAAGCTGATAAAAAATGAGCGTAAACATACACTCATTTTTACTACATTTTCTGATGCATGCTTAACTGACCCGCATTGCTTTAAAATAAGGTCTATTTTATTGAACAAAGTGCAAATGCCGGCTGCTCTATCAGCAAAGATCAGATGCACTTTAAATGCGCCAGTTTAAGGTTCAAGCCTAATTAACGCTATGAATATCAAGTTCATCATTGGTGGTCAATACAACAGAAGCCAAAATTGGTATGCCCAAAATGAAAGGTACAGCGAAAATCCATAGAACTACAGTTACATCCGGTTTAAAGAAAAATTGAATGGCTAATGCAGTCAAAATGAGTACAGAAAATAAAATCGCAGCAAAACGGATGATAAATTTAGTCGACATGCGAGGATGCTCTTATGCGTGAAATCGTATTTTCAATATACACCTATTTTTATTATGGGTTTATTGATTTTCAGTCTGTTATTGCATGTTTTAATTGATTTTCTATATGTGATAACTGAATTATACGACGATCAGTTTTCTTCACCCTGAAGTCTCATCCTAAATTCTTTCTCTACTCGTGATTTCATTGTCGTATATATAGAGAGATTGAATTCAGACATTAACGCTTCTGCTGATCCATAAATCAATCTACTGTATGACCAATAAAATCTGTGTGCTATCTCAAATTAAAAAAGCCCTAAAATTAGGGCTTTTTTAATGAGATTAGAATCGCCAATTATAAAACAAGTCAATCGCACGTTCTAAAGACTGACTCGCTTCCAGATACAGACGCTGATTTACCTGATAACGTAAAGTCAGCTTATTCACTGGTGTGAATACCCCGACCCCATAGCGCAGATATAAATCAGGCGTAATATAACCGGTCACAGAAACCTGGGTATCATCTCCTGTACCTTGGGCATCCAGAGCTAGACCAGTTAAGCCAAAACTGCGCCCGATCTGGTTGGTCAGTGCGCGGGTGCTACCCAAGCCCAAACTAATCCCCGCAGCAGCGATCGTATTATTCACATCGGACCTAAATCCTTCAGCCTGGCTTAAACCAGATACACCCTCATTAACACGACCGGTAATCAAGGCATTCAGGGCTTCCTGTTCTGACAGGCCCGCATCATTATAAATCTGAATACTTGGACTCGATGCAGTCCCTGTTACCCGTACCCCGACTGTACTACCCTGAACCGATTTATTGGCATCAATGTCCAGTGTCGGATTGGTAAGTTCACCATTAAAACGCGCGATAGCACGATTCAAGTCCAGACTTTGGCCATAGGCTTCGATTTTCACCCGCTGTGATACCCCGATTGCACCATTGGCACGCATTGCAGTTTCCAGACCACGCTGTGACAGATTGACTCGACCCAAGAGTGGAATACGACTGTCAAAGCCCTGGAAAATCACCTGATTGCCTAAAGAAACAGCAACATCTGCCCGGATATCCCAAGGACGTGCAGACTTCAAGATCGCCAGCTGATCATCACCTTCATGTACGACACGTACATCTGAAGATAAACCGACTACAGGTTCTGAGGCTTCAGGCATTGAAATCAGCGCACGCGGTACATCGACTGTGCCACTTAGACTCAGTTTTTTATTAAATGGATACATGTCCAAAGTCAAATCAGGTGTCACTACAGCGGTAATTAATGGAGCCTGACGAATCAGCAGATTGTCACCTTGCAATTTTAACTGCACCCGCGGATCACCTTTCCAGTCCACAGAACCGGTTAATTTTCCTACACCACGGCCACTGTTAAATGCGCCATTGATGCTAGCCGAATTCTGACGTATGGATGAATAGAGCTGTACATTGGTCAAGTTCACCGGCAGAGAAATCATGCTAATCGATGCATCTTTGATCCGAACCTCACCTTCAAGCAAAGGATCCGTTAAAGTTCCGCTAATTTTTCCGGCATAAGATAAAATCCCGTCCAGATTACGGATGTCCTGAATAAATGGCTTAAAGACCTTGAGCTGTACCTGGTTAAAGGCAATTTCGCCACGCATCGGTTTACTGTCACGATAAGGATCAATGATGACATTGGCATAGCCGGTTCCAATATCCGGTGTTTTAACATCCAGCCGAAGTTGCAAGCCATCTGCCACACTTTTTGCTACCAGACCGACTTCATCATATTTGAGTGTAGAACCCAAATAATCTGGATCTTCAGAAGATAAACCCACCACACCATTACGCGTCACCAGACGCGCGTCAATTTTAGGTTTGGCACCTTGCGCCCAGGCTGCCTTGGCATAACCATTGACTTTACCTGTCAACGCCAATCCATCAGGCAGGAATGCACTGAAGTCTTCCAGATCAAGGTTTTGGGTAATAAAAGAGGCACTGCCACGGTTTTTGTTGACCCGAATCGGCTGATCAAAACACAACTGGCTTTGCTGACTCATCCAGCAATGAGCACCGATGAACAGATCCGATTGAGCACTGTTATAAATCACTGCTGCATTTTGACGCTGTACCAGACGGGCACGTAAAGAGTCGAAATCACCTTTTTGAATCTGACCCAGCCAGTTATTTTGCGCATTAAAGCCACCGGCGAGCTGTACAAAGAATTTTGACAGGCGGTTTTCTGCCTGAACTTTAAGAATGTGTGCAGCCCGGGTACCGGCCAGTGATATCTCACCGCGTACAATCTCGCGTGAACCGCTACGCAGGCGATCCATTGTCGCGGTTAATAAAGTTGGTGTGCTTTGCGATGTTGGCAACTGTCCGCGAACACGAACTTTCTGCACGCTAAACAGGTTTTTAAAGGCAAAATTATCAATCGAAAGGTTTGCCGAAGCCTGCAAACGTGGCTGCGCCTGCACATTGATATAGCCCTGCGCACGACCTCTTAAGCCCGGATATAACTCATACAATGCTGGTGCGTTGACTTTGAGTTGCAGATTTTGCGCATTGCCAGTGGCCTGAATCTGGTTGCTGGCATAAGACAGGAACAGGTTATTGGCTTCAAACTGCTCTGGGACAAAACCACGCTGATTTGAATTAATAACGACTGATAAATTACCTGTACCTCGTACCGGCTTGTTATTTAACATACCGGCCAGATTCAAACGCTGGATCTGAATGCGTTTTAAGGCATCTGACCAAACCCCTTGGGTTTTTACATTGCCCGACAACTCGCCTTTCAGGTTGGCATTAAAATATTGCGGCTTAAAGCGGATTAATGAAGCGTTAATATCCCAGCCAATACCATTTGCCAGATTCACCAGACCATTGGCATTAATCTTGCCAGCGATACCATCATGACGCAATTCATTGACTCTCAATACTTCTGGTGTACCTGAAACACGCAGTTTCAGGATTCCCTGACTGGCTTGCAACTGACTGGCATTTAAAGCTCCATCATAATTGACTGCATAGCCTCTAAAACCACCGCCGGCTTTTTCATTATGGAATAATAAGGCAATGGTACTGTTACCGATCAGACGTACTGTTTCGTTCTGTTCTGCCAGGCGCCCAGTCAGGTCTACATTAGACAGTTTAATAATCTGCTGATTGGGTTGTGCATAGCCATTTGCCTTGATCTGACCATTTAAACGGTCTATCGGTGAAGCTGCAGCCAGACTTCGGGTATTTAAGTCTTTGGCGTTTAATAATGCAGTCCATTTCAACTGGCGTTTTTCTTGTGGCAGTTCAATTCGCGCATGACCGCTTAAGCTACCTGCCTGTGCATTGGCGCTGTAATTGAAGCTTGGGACATTCAGGATATTTTTGTTCAGATTGAGCTTGGCTTGGTACATGCCTGCAGGTAGAAGTCCTTCTTCATGCTGCTCGACTTTAGTCGCCACATGAATATTCTGCTGACCTTCGACCAATGCCAATTTGACATCGCCAGACTCACTGCTGAGCCAGCCCACATAAGGTACGGCGCGATCAATATTTTTCCAGGCAACATCTAACAGCATCGGTTGTACTTTATTGCCTTTGACCGGGTTTTGATCCAGCTTCAGATTCCAGCTTTCATAACGGTCGAAATCAACCAGCCCGGTAAGGTGCAAGCCATTTTCCAGGTTACCCGCAGAAGCAATATTCGCATCCAGACTTGGCGGCAAGAAATCTTGTACGACTTGCGGAA
Source organism: Acinetobacter lwoffii (assembly GCF_015602705.1). NCBI lineage: Bacteria > Pseudomonadati > Pseudomonadota > Gammaproteobacteria > Moraxellales > Moraxellaceae > Acinetobacter > Acinetobacter lwoffii. Next base: position 1,274,801 of record NZ_CP059081.1, on the reverse strand, counting down.
TGCGCTCGTGCTTGGGATCAATCCCGTTCAAACGCCCAGCCAGATCCCAGCTGACCCGGTCTTTCCAGCCTACTGTCCCGGCAAGGCTAACTGCACCTTTCATCAACTGACCATTCAGATCGGTAATATTCAGCTGATTGACCAGATCGGTATACATCACCGCACTATACTGACCTTGCGGAATATTTTCCCCAATCAGGTCAGTCTGGACATTCAGATCTAGACGTTGGATATCACCATTGAACTCGGCAATGCCGTCTTTGGTAAACAGTTTCTGTTCGGCTAGAATAGGCCAGTGATAATCCTTGAACTTCAACTCGCCGCGCATCGGTACCTGAGGGCGCATAGGATGTACAATAACCCAACCGGTTAATAAATCAGGCGTATTGGTCGCTACGCCAGCCTGAATCGTGTCCAGTGTTCCACGTGCCCGAACCTGAATATCATGAATATTCAAGCTGTCTCTTAAAGAAGGCAGATTGACGATTGCGCGGGCATCCAGTGGATATTTGCCTTCAAACTGCATTTTACCCGTCGCTTCACGCACCGAGAGATAGCCCATATCCATTCGGGAATCTTCAAAATTTAATTCGGTGCCAGACCAGAGCGCCTCATTTAATTCAATATTATAAAAATCGACTGCATTGGTCTGGGTTTTAATCACCAGATGATCGAGTAAGAGATGATCAACGCGCAAGATAAAAGGTAAACGGATAGCATTAAACTTGAACGGTTCGCCTGTTGAAGGTTGCTTGTTAATAATTTGCAGATTGAGGACATCGGCTTCAGTCAGATGAATTTCTTTTTTGACAATCGCGCGCCAACCCAGCTTGACATCAGCACGATCAATTTTGACATCGACCGGTTTCAGGCTGACCAGCACATTTTTAAGAATAATTCCACGCCATAAATTTCCGCCTTCATATTCATAATGAATAATTTGCTGGCGTTGTAATACCTGATCTAGCAGGAACTTACTGCCCTGATTGGTCGAAAACAGCAGCGCCAGCACAGAGAGCAGGAAAATGAGTGAGAAAAGTACCGACAATAGGATACTTCTCAATATACGGCGCTTTTTCGGCACAACGCTATCTTGTGGTTGTTGTTCTGGCTGTGGTTGGTTCTCGACCATGATGTACCCAAATAACTATTTTTAAAAAATGATGTTTTATAACTGCGAACCAATAAAGAAATGCAGACGAATTGGGTGATTGTCATCAGACAATCCAGTCGCCACATCGATACGAATCGGTCCAATCGGTGAGGCCCAACGTATCCCCACACCCGCACCATATTCGGTCGGATTACTGAACTCTTTATTATAAGCATTTCCGGCATCTGCAAAAACCGCAGCACGCCAGCCTTCCCTAAACTGATAGTTATACTCTAAGGAAGCAACCCCTAAGGCCTGACCACCGACTTTAAAGCCTTCGATTTCCGGAGAAAGACTCTTGTAATCAAAACCACGAATGCTCTGGTCACCACCGGTGAAATATCTCAGGTTATACGGCACTTTGGCAAAATCTTCAGTGAAGATATAACCGGCATCGGCACGTCCAACAAACTGATGATCTGCATTTTCACCCAATGAATAGATAAAACGCCAGCCTGCATTTACAATCGCCATATCTGCATCAGACAATAACGCCTCACTACCCAGCTCGACTTTGTAGGTCTGCTTGAAACCCTTGGTCGGATTGACCCGACGATCGGTATCGGTACGTGAAACTTCATAACCGACCAGTAACGACTGCTGTTCATCTTCGGTATTAAAGCGAAACGCTTCCGGAATCTGGTTAAAATCAACAGAACCATTCTGCTTCAAGCGATCCAGACGGTAACGCGCTCCAAAAGTACGCTGCCAGTTACCCAGCGGGTTTTTAATAATCCGGTCTACACCCAGCACTGCCGATTCAATTTGCAGACCTTCGCCTTGAGCCACGCCATCACGTTCTTCGCGCTCATAACCACCGACAATACTGACATAATCATTCAGCGGATGGTGATAAGGAATGTTATAACGACCATCAATGGACTGCCGGATACCGGACAACTCGAGGTTGGCATCAAAAGAATGTCCGCGCTTATTTACAATGGCGCGGCGGTACTGACCACGTAGGCGTATATCGGTATCTGTTCCATAACCCAGACCCAGTTCAGCACTGTTTAAACGGTCTGCATTTAAAGTCACAATCACTGGAACTTTCTTCTCTTCCCGCGCTTGTGCCTTTAAACGCTCCTGCTCATTTTCTTTGGTCTGCTGCTCGACCCGCAAGCTTCTTAAATTTGGATTTTCCTGATCGCGGCTACCGGCAAACTGGTCTTCATCGACGACATTTTGAGTGACTTCTTTAGCAGATGCCACTGAGCGATCAGGCTGTGTCGCAGTCGCCTGATCTTCAGAAAGTTTCTGCTCTTCTATCAGGCTTTGAATATCCGGTGCCAGCTCCAGCTCCCTGTCAACAGGATCAGGGCGAATCGCATCCACCAGGGTATAGTTAAAATAGCGCGAGTTGGTCAGGTTATTGGCCAGGCTATTGACCCGCCAGAAGGTATAATCTGCACCATCTGTCCAGGTGACCAGACTTTCCAGTACGTCTCGGTCCAGCGGGAATTCCTTTTCAGGATCACTCATTCTAAACTCGACATTGCCCAGCTTGTAACGCTCGCCTGTCTCGAAACGTAAATTTACATCGGCGGTATTTTGTGGCTGTGCAATCTTGACATCATGCAAGCGCCAGTATGAATCAAAATAACCGTTGTTATTGGCGGCAGTATTAATCCGTTGTTTGGTCTGTTCATAATTGCCGTGATTGAAAATATCGCCTTCTTCCTGCTCAGGCAAAAGACTGATGACCTGGAATTGTGGCTGTTCCGCCCCCTCTCCAGTAAATTCAATATTTTGAGTACTGATCAAGACAGGTTCATTCGGTGTCACAAAAACCCGGACCCGACTGTCATAGAGCTTTTCAAACCTGAACTGGGCATTATAATAACCCACCGCCTGCGCTGCCTGTCTGGACAAGGTACGTAATTGCGGCAAAGCTGAATTAAAGTCGCCAAAAGACTCCTGAGTAAAACTGGATAATTTGGCTTTGACATTATTTCTTAAATTCACATAGCCTTCAGGCACATCTTTACGGTTCAGCATACCGTTGCTTTGCGCAATACCTTCGCCGTTCATAATCACCACATCCGCACTAATTCGCGGAACTCTCGCGGTCATGATCTGACGTGGCGGACGGATTTTATAAAATAGTCGTTTAAAAATATTGGGACGTTTCTCATCTTCAGCAACAAGTGGCCCCGTTACTTCTGGCAAAGTCATGCCGGCTTCATTATTTTGTACAATAATCTGGCTGTCTGCCTGAATTGATTGCATCAACTGATCGACATTAACCGGCGCCTGATTGATTTCCAGCAGCTCTTGCTGGCTGATGTCCGCCACCACCGTTTCGCTGGTCTGAGTATTACGATAGTTTTGTGCTTCCTGTTTGGCTTGCTCGGCTACCTGGTAAATTTCATTGGCCATGTTCTGATCAATAGTCTGTACTGGCAGATCTTCCAGATCATCAAACTCGATCGGCGTAAATTCACCCAGACCAGATACTGCATTTTGCTGTTGTTCCAGCATCAACATGCTGTCAACTGGTACCTCCGGTTCCAAGGCTTCTTCAATTTTTTCTTCTGCTTCCGTTTCGGACGTGGCCACCCCCTGACGAATCGCTTCTTTGGAAAGCTCGTCCACCATTTCTGCCTGAGAAATGGCCACGGGTGTTTCGGGCTGTTCGGTTTGTGCCATGCTCTGATGGGATAACATCATAAAAAAAATGCTCATACACAGCTGTGCCCCACTCTGAAGTGGTATAAGCGACCCCATACTGCGATGAAGCATCGTTTTTTTAAATTTTTTCTTTGCAGGCATGGCAAACTCGAAACGAATACATTCTTTAATTGATTATTTGACCGAAAAATATAAGCTAAGAAGCTTAATTAATTGGTTTTTACCTTTACATGGCTGAAAGTATCTTACATGATTTTTCTCAATGTTTACGCATAACTGACATTTCTTAATAAAACTTAATGTAGCACGGCCTATATGAACAAAAATGAACATTTGTTAGCTTCTCGGCGTTTTTTACCGATGTTTCTGACGCAGTTTTTTGGTGCATTAAACGATAATGTATTTAAACAGGCATTGCTGCTGGTGATCACTTATGGCTGGATTCAACAGCAATCCGCCAGCATCAGTACCTTGAATAATCTGGCGGCTTTACTGTTTATCTTGCCCTATTTTATTTTTTCAGCCACGGCCGGTCAGATTGCCGACAAATACGAACGTTCACAGCTAATTCGCTATCTTAAGCTTCTGGAAATTGCCATTATGTTGCTGGGAACTGTCGGTTTCCTCATGGGTAATTTATGGATTCTGTTATTTGCCCTGTTCCTGATGGGCACCCATTCCACTTTCTTTGGCCCGATCAAATATGCGATTTTACCTGAAGTGCTGAAACCAAATGAACTGATGTCCGGCAATGCCCTGTTTCAGTCCGGAACTTCTCTGGCAATCCTATTCGGTATGATTCTGGGCGGTGCAGTCATTGCAGCTTCCGCCGGCAACCTGATCTGGATCGGTTTAACCGTCATCAGCATCGCCTTGATTGGTTATATATCCAGTCACTATATCCTGAAACAAAGTATTCCCGCGCCTGAGCTGCAAGTTGACTGGAATTTCTTCCGCACCAGCTTGCAGACCTTGAAATATGCCAAAAGCTTACCTCTGATTTTTACCATTTTACTGGGCAACTCATGGTACTGGTTTTATGGTGCAACCTATCTGACTCAGATTCCACAGCTGACACTACAAAATCTGCATGCCTCGGAAAATGTCGCCAGTCTGTTGCTAACTTTCTTTTCTGTCGGAATCGGACTAGGTTCTTTCCTGTGCCGTAAAATTGGCGGCAGCCAGGTCAATATTAAAATGGTGCCTTTTGGTGCAATCGGTCTTGTGATCTTTGCCCTGTATCTGGCCGCGAGTCTGGCTTTTGTTCCGGAACGTACAGGTGCATTAATCGGTCTAGCAGAAGTTTTTCAGCAGGGCTGGAGCTATTATCATGTGATGCTAGCAGTGACCTTACTCGGGGTGAGTGGCGGTTTTTATATTGTACCGCTGTATGCCATGATGCAGGCGCATTCTCCTCGCTCACATCGTGCGCGTGTGGTTGCAGCAAATAACATTCTGAATGCCGTTTTCATGGTATCTTCTGCTATATTCTCGATTATTATTTTGAGTGTTTTAGAGCTTGATCTTAAAATACTTTTTTGTATTACCGCAGTATTAAGTGGCCTGTTTACCCTATGGCTACTTTACCGTCTAAAACCGATGATCAAAATTGCACAAGCGCCCTTGGAGGATTAATTCATGCGTCAATATACAGGTCTCGATAAACTGATTCATTCTTTTGACCAGGCATTACGCAGTCTAGTCCCGGGCACGACTTCAGCTCAACGTGAAAATCCAGCCCAGCCAGTAGAAACGCAGTTAACGGTCAGTGATGCACGTCATGTGGCAGGTTTAATGCGGGTCAATCATAGTGGTGAAGTATGTGCACAGGCGCTGTACCATGGTCAGGCCATGACGGCGAAACTCCCGAATGTGCGTCGCGAAATGGAACAGGCAGCGATTGAAGAACAGGATCATCTGGCTTGGTGTGAAGACCGCTTAAAAGAACTGGATAGCCATACCAGTCTGCTCAATCCGGTCTGGTACGGTCTTTCCTTCGGTATGGGCGCGATTGCCGGAATTGCAGGCGATAAATACAGCCTGGGTTTTGTGGCTGAAACAGAACGTCAGGTCAGCATGCATTTGCAACACCATATTAGTCAGCTGCCACCGCAGGATGAACGTTCTCGTCGTATTCTAGAACAGATGAACGAAGATGAACTGCATCATCGGGATACAGCGTTAAACGCTGGCGGTGTAGATTTACCCGTTCCAGTCAAGGTCGCCATGACCAGCATTTCCAAATTGATGACTAAAACCAGCTATTTTATTTAAATTACACTATTTTAATTTTCGCCCACTCATGTGTGGGCTTTTTAATATGTGTCAAATCTTAAGCGAGATAATAGTAACTCAAGGCATCTGGCGATCTTATTACTTATAAGCTCTATAAAATGATAGAAATTCCCCACAGCATCCTTTTAATCTTTTTTGTTCATTTCAGAGAGTAAATCCAGCTGGATTTCCTGTATTTGAGCCAGCCTTTCCCATTGATGCAGCAACAGATGATCTAGTTTTTCATGCAAATGCTGGATTTCGAGCTCGGCTTTTAAATTAATCTGATAATCATTTTGCGAACGTAAGCGGTCTTTTGCTTCCTGTCTGTTCTGGCTCATCATAATAATAGGTGCCTGAATCGCCGCAAGACACGAAAGGATTAAATTCAACAGAATAAATGGATAAGGATCAGCAGGTCGTGTCACCATCACCACAGTATTTATCGTAATCCACAGGCCCAAGAAGATTGCAAAACAAATCAAAAAGGTCCAGCTTCCACCAAAAGTTGCAATTTTATCGGCAAGCCTTTCTCCTAAGGTCCACTTTTGCTCTAAAGTCGTTTCCACATTTTTGGTGATCAGTTCATGCTGATGCATGCTATCAATCACTTCAAACTCAAGATCAGTCACTTCACCCTTTTCCGAACTTAATAATGAATGTACATACTGCATGCGATAGCGGGTTAGATCTGTCTGACAAATATAATCTTGCGGCGTCCAGACTGGAATATCCTTGCCAATCTCTTCAGTAATGACTTTTCTGACCGTTCCCATCGGAGTAAGATCTTTCAGAAGAAAGTGCTTGCCGCACACCAAACATTTATGGCTCTCATTTTTTTCTTTCATGATAATTCTCTTTTTAAACCAGCTCACTCAGCTATAATTCTTATATAGTTGTTTTTATTAAATAAGTTTGATCCCTTGGATATCAATTATATATCAAGTCCGTCTGGTCTTTGGAATAAATGAATTTCACCTCGGTTTTATTTTGGGTTGATAAAATACTTAACCAAGCGCACTATGATCTGATCATTCAAGGTAATTTTCAGATCGATTCAATCCTACTATCTATACATGACTTAAATTTACTATAATCATAATGATAATAAAAAAGGGCTTCATTGTGCGCCATTCATACCATCTTGAAAAACATTATATTGAACGTGCGGGCTGGCTTCGTGCAGCTGTACTGGGGGCAAATGACGGGATTATTTCGGTCACCAGTCTGGTGGTGGGTATCGCAGCCAGTGGAGCATCCACTGAAATTTTACTGGTGACCTGTGTTGCCGGATTGATTTCTGGCGCCGCATCAATGGCGGCCGGTGAATATATTTCGGTTAAATCCCAGCAAGATATTGAAACCAATGATCTACTCATGGAAGAGCGCGAACTGCAACGCCATCCCACGCATGAATTAAATGAACTCAAAACGATTTATATACAACGAGGTCTGGAACCCGCTTTGGCACAACAGGTCGCTGAACAGCTGACCGACCATAATGCCTTGGATGCCCATGCCCGGGATGAAATTGGTATTTCAGCACATACCTCGGCTCAGCCCTTTCTCGCTGCATTTTCTTCGGCTATGGCATTTACGGTAGGTTCATTATTTCCTTTAATTTCAATCATGATTCTACCGGAACACTATCTGGATAAAGGCGTCATGCTGATTGGCGTTTTAAGTTTGGGGATGATGGGTGCACTGGCGAGCTATGCCGGTGGAGTAAGTGTCTGGAGAGGTGCAGTCCGGGTGATGCTCTGGGGAATTATCGCCATGTTATTCAGTGCGTGGATCGGATCATTATTTAATGTGTCTGTTGCCTAAACATCTGTTTATCGTTTAATAGGCATAGCATATGATTGAGCGACTATCATTTTAACGTTCATGAATAAAGTTTTTTCGAAAAACTGCTGTGCTAACAAAATTAGAGTTTATTTTAATTTACGTTCAGTTTTAATTTAGATGCTTAAACCCTAAGATCTATGTCTGAGAGGTATTGTTATGGAAACTACGATCATTCTTGCCATCTTGGCGATCATTATCGTATTGCTGATCATTTTTTATAACAAGAAAAAGTGAAATAGCGATGATTCATTTCTTGCTACTTTGAGGTTTTTTATCGAGCTTAAAATAAATTCCAGAGCTTTAAATCAATCAAATATTAATTCCCTGTCGGAAAACCATGAAATCCCCATTGGATCACATAAAGGATCCCAAGGATTAAAATCATCGAAACCACAATTTCCAATATTTTCATTTTTAAATGATTCCTAAAATCTACCTGAGCCATCTTATCTGAATTTTTCTTTTCATATAAAAACAAAAAACTGCATCATAAAAAAGCCTGATCTTGCTTGATCAGGCTGGTTAACCATTCGTACTAGATAAATTGTATTAGCAGAAAATCATGTGATTCGATTTAAATCAGCTGTTCAACTGTTGGGAAACTATGTGATCCATGTTCAAACATGGCATCATGCCAGATATCAAACATGGGCACTTTCACATCCAAAGCTAAAGGCAATTTTTTTTCATTCAACTGCATATGTCCAAGATCCGGGCCCCAGGCAATTAAATCAACATCCAAAGTAATCTGATGGGATGGACGTACTCGCCCTGATGCCTGTTCCAGCTGTTTGAGCAGCTCAATCATGTCTTCACTAGACACCGAACTTCGCAATAAACATGCTGCATTCCAGTAATCGGCGCCTATGCCATCCCGGCAAGGAATCATATAAATGGGAGAAAACTGAACTTCTCCCCATTCAGAAATACGTTGCTGTGCAGCTTGAAAATGTTGCTGAGGATGACAATTACTCGCTAATGCTAGGGCGAAAATCGTTTCGGTGGCGTTCAAGACGTATCCCTACAGAATTGGCTTGCGCGATAATGGCAGGCTTACGGATCGTAATATTAATCGATTCAATTGCTGTAAAGGTAGTAAAAAGTGCATTCAGCACTAACTTTGCTGCATGTTCAATCAATTCAGGCTTGGCGTCTTGAATGACTTTGCTGGAAATCTCACAAATTTCTGCATAATTCAGCGTATCTGCAAGTGCATCTGAGTTTGATGCCTGTTCTAAATCGGTTTGAATGGTCAAATCCAGCATTAGAGGCTGAATAATTTGACGCTCCCAGTTAAAGCAGCCCACGACTGTCTCAACTTTTAAACCTTCAATAATAATGGCGTCCATTGGATTGCTCGAGAATTTAATACTGACCACATCCCTCTCAAGCTCCTTTACAAAGGGAGGAGCTTTTAAAGTCCCCCTCTTTAAAGGGGGATTTAGGGGGATTTTTCCAAGTCTAGATGAGTTTAAGATTAATGCTTTAACAGCAGATTCGGATCCATGCTTTGCACCATTTGCAAACGCTGATCGGCATAGATATCGGTATACGGCGCCAGAATTCGCATGAAACGATCGAAATACAGCATTTGCTTGAACAGCAAGGCAAAGTCACGCGGGAACCGGATCCCGTGACGTTCACCCACAGCCACCATATCCATCATGATATCGTTCAGATCAGCAGGATTCGACGTTAACAATTCCTGTGGATCTGCCATCAACACGCCACTGAATAAACGCTCCAGATCAGCAGCCAAGATTTTGGTGTCTATCTGCACAGCGGTCATACCCATTTTCAGCATGTTTTGCGCCATCAGCTCATAATTGGTATGTTGCAATGAATCCATAAATGCCATACATGCCGTCCATACTTCAGGCTTGAGCTGACCAACAATACCAAAATCAATAAAACCGACACGGCCATCTTCGAGCAGCATCAGGTTGCCTGCATGCAGATCGGCATGGAAACTGTTACACATCATCAAGCTGCCAAACCAGGTATTCATCGCAGTGATGAGTACTTGAGATGGATCTTTGGATACTTTTTTGACCACTTCAAAATCTGTCAAAGGCACACCGTATAAACGCTGCATGGTGAGCACACGACGGGTCGAATATTGATGATACACCTTAGGTGCAGTTGCTGCCTGATTGTTGGTGATATTCAGGTAATTGACGAAATCATCCAGATTCTGGGCTTCTTCGATAAAATCGACTTCACGCACCATACGGGTTTTGATTTCTTCGACAATGTCAGCCAGTGAAGCAAACTTAACTTTCGGGACTGCTTTTTCCAGCAACTTGGTTGCCCAATGCAGCACATTCAAGTCAGTGTACAAAATGGTTTCTACGCCCGGTTTTTGTACTTTAATCACGACATCTTCGCCAGACACCAGTTTGGCCGCATGCACCTGTGCAATAGATGCAGAGGCTAATGGCGTTTCATCAATTGATGCAAAGATTTCATCTAGGTTACGTCCTGCAAATTCAGAAGCCAACACTTGCTGAATATAGCTAAACGGTAAGCGTGGAGTCTGATCCAGACAGCCCTGAAATTCTTCAACGTATTCACGTGGAAATAGCGACGGTGTGCTGGCAATAAACTGACCCAGCTTGATATAAGTTGAACCTAAGGATTCAAAAGTTTCACGCATCAGTTTGGCATTGCTCGGCTTTTCAGTGGCATATTTAAAGCCCGCCTTTGCCGCGACGACTGCTGTTTCTCCCATACGGGCAACTGAACGTATTCCATCTAACCAGATATTGTTTTTCATAATGTCTTAGGAAAAATTAATTCAATGCAGTGTAGCAAAAAAAATTCACTTTGCAGGCTTATCTTGCCTGACAGATTGGGCAATCTGTATCTTTTTCGAAAGCGAGAATCCGCTGCTTAAAGCTCATACCATCCCACAACAACAGCTTTTGTCGAAGTGGCATCTGGCCCAATCCCAGATATAACAAGGCATGATGTGCCTGCAAGCTGGCCATCACATTCGGTGTGGTCGCCAGTACACCGGAATCTGCACAGCGCAGACTTTCATCGGCCTGATTTTCTGGCGGGAACAGGCAGGCATAACAGGCGGAATCCCCTTCGACCATAAACAGCTGGCCTTGCAAGCCAATCGCAGAGGCACTCAATAAGGGCACATTCAGCTCCACGCAAATGTGATTGACCAGATAGCGTGTGGCAAACTGGTCACAACCATCTAGCACCAGATCCTGATGCTCGATCACACTTACTGCATTTTCAGCCGTTAAGGCCTGATTCACATATTCAACCTGTACGTTCGGATTAACCTGACTTAGTCTTTTGGCCAGAATTTCTGCCTTATAAAATCCAATATCCTGCAGCATAAATGCCAGTTGTCGCTGTAAATTACTCATCTCGATAGTATCTGGATCGATCAGGGTGATTTTTCCCACGCCTGCGCGTGCCAGAAGTTCTGCCAGTGCACAGCCAATCCCGCCACAACCAATAATGCAGATATTAGAAAATTTTAACCGTTCTTGAGCGTCAATATCCCAGCCATCCAGAAGAATCTGACGGCTATACAGATGCAGTTCAGCATCGGTGAGTTCGAATTCTGGGGATATGGTATCCATGTTAAATGTAGACAACGTCTTTCCTTGTTTCGAAAATTTTTAACAATGATCGCAAAAATTAGCTTTAGTGAAGTTTTTAAGGAGTGATAAATCTCTGGAATATCAATCTCACATTCAATTCACAGCACATCAATAAATGGTTCGGCAATCGTTGAGCCAAATAGCATATCAGCTAAATGCTCGGTATCAAGCTGCAGCCGCTATGGCTTGGCAAGATTTTTTGAATCACCTCAATTAAACAGTTCCAGTAAACAGCTCTTTCTCATTTATAAAAGGTGTCAGACCTGAAGTTTTTGAAATCTTTGTTATTGAATTCCCCTGTAAATCGAGCTGTCTTGTTTAGCAATTCTGTAGTCTCTGCCTGTATTTGAGTATGAAAATGTATGAGTTCAGTGAGACCTAAGGCATCTGTCTCTAAATATGATTAATCTGAAAATACCAAGCAATATTTTCAGCTTTCATAAAATCGTATGGAGAACATACATGACCGAGCATAACAATACTCAACATGATAATTGTGAAAAATTATGGGAATTGATCAAGGATGTTCGTTACACCATGATCAGCCATTTAACCGACACACATGAAATACACTCCCAGCCGATGACCATGCTGAACTCCGAGCAGATGAATGAACGCCAAAACTTATATTTCATCCTGCGTAATACCAATGATCTGGTCAAAGCAGCAGAAACAGGCCGTGGTCAAATTGGATTGTCTTTTGCAAAACCATCAGATGGTATTTATGTGTCAATCAGTGCCTATGCCCAGATCAGTACTGACCGCATTCTGATTGAACAGTTGTGGAATCCGTGGGCTGAAAACTGGTTTGAAGGCAAGGATGATCCGACCGTACGGGTATTGATCGCTGAAGCAGTGAGCGCAGAATATTGGAATGTCACAGATAACAAAGTCACACAACTTTTTAAAGCCTTGAAAGGCGGCGTTACTGGTGAAGCGGGCGAACCGCATGCAGAGCATCAAAAAGTGAATTTACAAGGCAATATCTGGTAAGTACCGAGATTTAGCCTCTTAAAATTAAGAGGCTAAATTTTTGATATATTTTATTTTAAATATTAATGTAATTTTACTGTAATTACATAAAAATTATAATTTTAGCTTACCCCAATCTGCTCTCTTAAAAATATAAGCTTAGGAAAATCAGCTCAATATCTGACTAAAATTTAAGTAAAAGATTTAATTCTTAAAAAACCAAAAGGCTGCTATGGCAGCCTTTTAGCATTCAATCAAACAATTAATTTGAAAAATTAGCTGACTCGTTTCATCTCTTGAAGTTTGGCAACTTCCTGCTGTTTGAGTAAATTGCGCTGAATCTTGCCACTCGATGTTTTAGGCAAAGATGCTACAAACTCAATCTCTTTCGGATAGGCATGTTTGGATAAACGTGAACGTACATAACTTTGCAATTTTAACATTAAATCTTCAGTGGCTGGATAAGCCGATTTAAGCACCACAAAGGCTTTCACTATTTCTGTTCGTTCTGGATCTGGCTTGCCGACTACGGCAGATTCAAGCACTTCCTCACATTCAAGCAAAGTACTTTCTACATCAAAAGGCCCAACCCGATAGCCCGAGGTTGTAATGACATCGTCTGCACGCCCAATAAAATCGATGCCACCATATTCATTCAGTTTCACAGTATCGCCAGTGAGATAATACTGCCCGACAAATGACTTGCGGTTATGACCAGCATAGCCTTCAAACCACATCAAAGGTGAAGCTGCACAGTCAATTGCCAAGGTTCCAATCCCGCCTTTTTCTACTTCTTGATACTCTTTGTTCAATACAGCAAAACGATGCCCAGGAATGGCAAAACCGGCTGAACCGACTTTTTTATGATGCTCCAGGCCATGATGATTAGCGATCACCATACCCAGTTCAGTCTGTCCATATTGATCGTAAATATTCACATTTAAATCATGATTGAACCACTGAATCACTTCAGGCGTGAGCGGCTCACCTGCACTGCTTACCACGCGTAAATGTGAGCTGATGCCTGCATTAAATTTTTCTTTAAAGCCAAAGAACATGCGAAATGCGGTTGGCGAACCGGTCAGGTTATTGACCTGATATTTTTGAATGATTTGTAAGGCATTATCGACACTAAAGCCACGTTCATCCATGATGATGCTGTGCCCTAAACTGAGCGGCCCTGCAATACCATAATACAGTCCATACGCCCAGCCCGGATCTGCCAGATTCCAGAAAGAATCTTCATCTCGCAGATCTACAGCGTGCAGCATATAACCCTTAAAGGCCAACAAGGCTTTTAAAGGCACAGGAACCGATTTTGCCAAGCCTGTGGTGCCTGAAGTAAACATCATCAGGAAAATATCATTAAACTGGCAATTTACCGGTTCAAACTCTTCCGGTTGTTGCTGTAAGGCTGTCCAGAAATCAGCATCTTGATAATCATCTGCTGCTGCCTGATGCACAGTCAGAATATTAGGAACATTGAGATCATGAAGTTTCAGTCGCTGCTCTTCATCAGTAACAATCAACTGGGTGCCAGCGGTACTGATGCGATGTTCAATGGCTTTACTTTCAAAGGCAGTAAATAAAGGTTGGTATATGGCACCGATCCGCCAGGTGGCCAATATGGTAATTAAGAGTGCTGGCGTTCTTGGCAGCAATCCTGCAATACAGTCACCGGCCTTTAAACCCAGAGAATGCATATAATTGGCCAGCTGTCCTGAAGCAACTGCCAACTGTTCAAAGGTCCACTGCTCTGCGTTTCCGTTTTTGCCTTCCCAGATCAGTGCAGTTCGGTTTTGACCCAGATAGCGACCACAGCATTCGGTATACGCATTGATGTTCTCTGCACTTCCAACCAGATGTTCCTGAACCATATTTTCAAAATTAAAATCAGCATATGCCTGTTCTAGTGTCTTCATGACGACAACCTCTTTCCTATTGTAGTTTTCAGGCGACCTTGCCTGAGTTTGTCCATTTGTATTTGTTGTTCCTGCTGATTCCATCAGCATACTTTTTTCAAATCTGCATTCATGCCCTAGGACTAGAACATGGATAAGGCTTATTTTTCGATTATTCGTACTGTATGTCTTTAGATCATCATGTTCAGTTGAATCCTGCAATTTCCATATCCATCAATGTAAGTGCAGGCCTTTAACATCAACTAAATTCTCTCTTTCAATCAAAAATAATCAGCGTTGACACACTTCACGTGCAATCACCAGTCGTTGAATATCTGATGCACCTTCATAAATCTGGCTCACTCGCACATCACGATAAATTCGCTCGACCGGAAAATCAGAGACATAACCGTAGCCACCATGAATCTGAATCGCATCTGAACAGACTCGCTCTGCAATGGTCGATGCAAACAGTTTTGCCATCGATGCTTCTTTTAGACACGCCAAGCCTGCATCTTTTAAGGTTGCAGCATGCAAGGTGAGCTGACGTGCAGCTTCAATTTGTGTTGCCATATCTGCGAGTCTGAATGCCACAGCCTGATGCTGCACAATTTCCACACCAAAGGCTTTGCGGTCATTGGCATATTCCACTGCAGCATCCAGTGCAGCCCGCGCCATACCAACAGATTGTGCTGCAATGCCGATCCGACCAGACTCAAGATTTGATAAAGCAATTTTATAGCCTTCACCTTCCTGCCCCAGCAGGTTGGCAGCAGGAATCCGGCAATTATCCAGAACGATGGTCGCGGTATCGGAACAATGTTGACCCATTTTCTCCTCTAGACGTGACACGATATAACCCGGTGCATCGGTCGGCACCAGAAAACATGAAATACCTTTTTTCCCTGCCGATTTATCGGTCACAGCAAAGACTAGTGCAATCTGTGCGTGTTTACCTGTCGTGATAAACTGCTTGGTGCCATTCAATACCCATTGATCACCATCACGTTCAGCTCTACATTCAAGTGCACTCGCATCTGAACCGGCCTGAGGTTCCGTCAAGCAGAAACAGCCAAGCCATTCACCTGTCGCCAGCTTTCTTAAATACTGCTGTTTTTGTGCTTCAGTACCATAACGCTGTGTAATGCCGCAAGGCAAAGAATTCTGCACACTAATAATCGTCGAGATTGCACCATCACCTGCGGCAATTTCCTCTAGCGCCAAGACCAGTGACACATAATCCAGACCTGCACCGCCCCATTCTTCAGCCACTGTCATACCCAATGCGCCAAGCTCACCGAGTTCTTTAAGTTCTTGTGCTGGGAATTGTGCCGTTTTGTCGCGTAAGGCCGCTGTCGGTTTCAGTTTCTGCTGCGAATAATTGCGCATCATGTCCTGAATCATTTTTTGTTCATCATTTAAAATCATTGAACTTCCCTTTCTATATCTATTTATTTACTTCAAGCTTTTTACTATTGAGATCATTGGCACGTCGGATAAAGCGGCAGGGATGTCGCCTGCGAAACTGAGATACAGGGATGTATCTTCAGTTTCGCAAAGGACTTTTGTTTCTTTTGATCCTTCAAAAGAAAATGCATGCTTAAACAAAGTCATTTGAATTCAATGAGAAATTGGTAGCTGTGCAAATCATCATGTCCTATATAAATCGAAGACTTATTTAGGCTGCATGCGAATCGCGCCATCCAGACGAATGACCTCACCATTTAAATAGCTATTTTCAAAGATATGCCCCACCAGTTGGGCGAATTCCTGTGGTTTTGCCAGACGTGGTGGAAACGGCACCATTTGCCCCAAAGCATCCTGGACATTTTGCGGCATGCCTTTCAGCATCGGAGTTTCCATAATGCCCGGCGCGATGGTCATGACACGGATCGCTTCACGAGCCAGTTCACGTGCCAAAGGTAAAGTCATGGCGACGACTGCACCTTTAGAAGCCGCATAGGCAGTCTGGCCAATTTGGCCGTCATAAGCGGCAACCGAAGCGGTGTTCACAATCACGCCACGTTCTTCTTCACCAGCTTGCAGCTCATATTTTGCAATTAAAGCCGCCGCATGACTCAGCATGTTAAAAGTCCCGTTTACATTAATATTCAGCACTTTTTGAAACATCGCCAACTCATGGATGCCGTTTCGTCCCAATACTTTGGCAGACGGTGCAATCCCGGCACAGTTGATCAAGCCATTCAGTTGACCATACGTGCTTTCAACATGAGCGAAGAAAGCTTCAACGGCCTGCTCATCGGTCACATCGAGCTGTACAAATTCAGACTGTGAACCCAGTTGCTGCTGTAATGCCTGACCCTGCTCCTGATTCATATCAACCAGAATTACTTTAGCGCCGTGTGCAACCAAATGAGTCGCTGTAGCTGCACCCAAACCTGAGGCACCACCGGTGATCACAATAACTTTTCCCTGAATGTTCATGTTTATTTCCTAGCGATTTTTCTATTTCAGATACGACTTAATATGCAGAGTAAATAGAGTTTTTATTCTGTACAATTTCCAAATATTGCATCTTGCATGATGTATTTGGACAATGAAAACAAGGATGTCAAACTGAATATGCATAAGCCTGCACTGGAATATAGCAAAGGCACCATCTCGATTGATCTGGTGAATGAAGCATTGCTGGATGCCAAACGGCTGCAATTTGATATCTCTGACATTCTGAAAAAAGCCAATATCCCAGCAGAAGTATTAAATGCTCCCAAGGCACGCGTGTCGGTCAGCCAATTTGCCCAATTATGGACTGTGCTTGCAGATAGCATGAATGACGAATTTTTTGGCATGGACAGCCATGCCATGCGTCGTGGCAGTTTTAAATTGCTTTCGAAAATGGTTATGCAGGCAGATACACTGGAAAAAGCGCTGCAAAACATTCTGCAATTTCTCAACTTGGTTTTGGACGACCTGCAAAGCACGCTCATGGTTGAGGAACACTATGCCTATATCGTGATTTATGATTTAAAAACAACCAAACGTATGTTTAGTTATGCGACTTATCTGATGCTGATTCATACCCTGATCTGCTGGTTAAGTGGACAACGGATTTTGCTTAATCAGATTCAATTGAAATGTGCAGCACCACTGAATGATTTTGATTACAAAGTTCGATTCTGTGAACAGATTGAATATCAGGCCAGCGAAAATTACGTGCAATTTGATGCCAGCTATCTGCAACTGCCGATTAAACAGGACACTCAGTCTTGGTATCAGTTTATTCAGCAAACACCACAAAATTTATTGGTGCGTTTTAAAAACCCCTATGCCTTGAGCACCCAGATTCGCCGAAAATTGCTACAGGTTTCGCCGGCAGAATGGCTGGAACTGAATGAACTAGCCTTAAAAATGAATATGTCTGAAGCCACCATGCAACGACGTTTAAAAAGTGAAGGTGTCAGCTATCAGCAATTAAAAAATGAGATACGCCGGGATACCGCAATTGAATTACTGACCCGTACTGAACAAAGTTTACAAGAGATCAGCGATCAGCTTAACTTTCAGGAATCCAGTGCATTTCATCGTGCATTCAAAAAGTGGACTGGCGTCAGTCCAGGTGCGTATCGGCAAAATAATATTAGATAATTTATATAAATTTAGACTTTAAAAATATCATTCAAAAATACTTACATTCTAAGCATTTATTTTTATTATGATTATATATTTCAAGCCCTGAAACATATATTAGCAGGACTACACAGTCACCCGAAAAGCTTTGCAATTTACCCGATAATAGATTATTTTTCATTCAATTTATAGCACTTTTGCTATTGGCTGTACTCTCCATTTTCCTTTCTAGTTGAAGGTATCTCCATGTTAAAGATGACTGATGTGCTTGGGCAAAATCTTGTCCAAAACTTCTCTAAAGCTTTATTTTCTTCGACTGATCTCATCACAGAACAGTTGAATCAAGGGATTTTAAATGCATCGGATGCAGAACTGAAAGATGCAATTCTGCACTTCTTTAACCAGGTAGATGCTGTGGAAGCGGCTCAGGCCCTTGAAATTCCGGCAGAACGTATCAATGAATTACAACAAGGTATTGCCTTGAAAGATGAAAAATCTCTGGCAGATACTTTAAAAGTTGTGGCACTTTGTCTGGCAATGGAAACTGGTAGTCTGGATCAGGTAGAAGTCTATGACTGTCTACAAGACTATCCAATGTAATTATTTTTAAAAATTCCTCGAAAGCGGTGCTCTGGCATCGCTTTTTTGTTTTTAGTTATGGCGTGATGTTATTAAAAATACTTAAGGTTTCAAATGCAGTCAGGAATTTATAAAGAAAAAATCCAATAAAAAAGCGACTAATGTAGTCGCTTTTTTATAGAAAAGAATTACAGATTAATGCGGCCATTGACCCAAAGTCACGCGATCATTCCCGCTATAATCTTTAACCGTGCGGACTTGCTTATAACCCGCCTGTTTAAATAGATGTTGTACGGCGTCTGCCTGATCATAACCATGTTCAAGCACCACCCAACCATTCACAGTCAAATGCTTCTTGGCTTGCAGAATAATCATTTCAATATCGGCCAGCCCCTTTTTATCTGCCACCAGCGCACGTTCCGGTTCAGTCGCCAGATTCTGCATATGCACATCATCAGCATCGATATAAGGTGGATTCGATACAATGGCATCAAAGAATTGACGGCCAAATGGTTTCAACCATGAACCCAGAACAAATTCCACATTCTCAATATCATGTTGTTCCGCATTATATTTCGCCACCTCAAGCGTAGGCTCGTAGATATCGGAAGCGGTTAGTGTCCAGTTAGAACGTTCAGATGCCAGTGATAAGGCAATTGCACCAGTACCTGTACCCAAATCCACCACACGGGCATCATCAGGCAAATCCAATTTCAACACAGTCTCAACCAGCACTTCAGTATCCGGACGTGGCACCAAGGTATCTTTGGTCACTTTGAGGTCTAAAGTCCAGAATGGCTGTGAACCAGTGACATAAGCCAAAGGCTCACCGGCAGCAATACGCGCCAATCCGTCTTTATACGCCTGTTCCTGTTCCGGCGTTAACTCCTGATCCTTTTTCATCAGCAGATCAAATGAATCAATCTTGGTGATGTGTTCCAGTAACCAGGCATTTTCCTGACGTTCGTAACTTTCAGCTTCGCCGCGTAAAGCCAAGGCTTGTAAAATATTCATTATCCACCATTCTGCTGTGCAAGCATGGCCAATTGATCCGCCTGATATTCGCGATGCAGGCTGTCCAGCAATTCAGTCAAATCACCTTCCATCACGGCATCCAGCTTGTATAAAGTCAGGTTAATGCGGTGATCTGTCATACGACCTTGCGGATAGTTATAGGTACGGATACGTTCTGAACGATCCCCCGAACCCACCAGGTCACGACGCATTTCCGAGGTTGCTGCATCTGCTGCTGCACGTTTGGCATTTTCTAAACGTGATACCAGCAGTGCCATCGCTTTGGCCTTGTTCTTATGCTGTGAACGCTCTTCCTGACACTCCACTACGGTGCCGGTTGGAATATGAGTAATACGTACTGCAGAATCGGTTTTGTTAACATGCTGACCACCTGCACCTGAAGCACGATAGGTATCAATGCGCAAATCAGATGAGTTGATTTCAACCGAGGTATCGACATCAATTTCAGGAAGAATCGCAACGGTACATGCTGAGGTATGCACACGGCCTTGTGATTCGGTCGCTGGTACACGCTGTACACGATGCGCACCACTTTCAAATTTTAGACGACCGTAAACCCCGTCACCATTAATCAGGCAGATGACTTCTTTATAGCCACCATGTTCGCCTTCATTTTCAGAGAGGATTTCAATACGCCAGCCTTGGTTTTCCGCATATTTACTATACATACGAAATAAATCGCCTGAGAAAATCGCAGCTTCATCGCCGCCGGTTCCGGCACGAATCTCAAGATAAGCCGAGTTGGCATCATTCGGATCTTTCGGAATCATCAAGATGTTCAGGTCTGCTTCAAGCGATTCAATTAAAGCTTTATTCTCTTTAATTTCTTCCTGCGCCATTTCCTTAAAGTCCGGATCTGACAGCATGGCCTGAGCTGTTTCAATGTCTTCTTCAGCCTGTCTGTACTTGGTCCAGACATTGGTGATTTCTGTTAAGTCATTATGCTCACGTGACAATTGACGGAAGCGCTTATTATCAGAAATGACTTCTACATCAGCCAGTAATGCGGTCAATTCTTCATGGCGGTCAGAGAGTTGGTCTAATCGTAAACGTAACGATTCTTTCATTTTCTAAAAAATCTCAAACATAGGCTGCGACTAAAAACCGATTTAGCACAGCGAAATCAAAAAATTGCGCCTAGTTTAACGACTCTGGCTTCTAATGAACATCATTATTGAGTAAGTCCGCGTTGCTATCATTCGTGCTCTACAGCATTTGTTAACAAATATGATTAAAAACAGTGGAATTGCTTTTTTTATAGTCGATCTTATTCTTATTTCTTGCTGATTTTACAATTCGCCAAATAAAGCAGGGAATTATGAAGAAACATCTTCATATTGTTTTGGGCATGATTTGTTACATTTTCCGCATCGAAATAACTACAGTCCTGTAGATGGACACGGAGTGATGACATGAAACTCAACGCACTTTTAATGAGTACAGTTTTAGCTGCTGGTTCAATGATGACCGTAAACGCACATGCCGACAGTACAGCGCGTGTTGCAGCAGCAAGTGCTTTAGGTAGTGTTGCAGGTACAGCATTAGGTAAAAACATGGGCGGTAATACTGGTGCAACCATTGGTGCTGCTTTAGGTGGTGCTGGCGGTGCAGCAGTTGCAAGCAGCAAGAAAAACCGTACTGAATCTGCCATTGGTGGTGCCCTAGGTGGCGGTGCAGGTTATACCGTAGGTAAAAATATGGGCGGCACTAACGGCGGTTATATCGGTTCAGCTTTGGGTGCTGCCGGTGGTGCTGCACTAGGTAACAAGATTGCCAAAGATAAAGCAGCTGAAAAACGCTCTAAACACTGGAAAAAACGTTACCGTTAATTTGCGCTCAGGCAGTTTAGACCAGACGCTACATTTAACATGAAAAGCACCTTTTGGTGCTTTTTTTATTGTGGCTTTAATACGTGAATTTTCAATTAATACATGAAATTACCCTGCCCACATCATGAATAAATTAAGGAGATAAAAATCACAATTCGCCAACATTGCCTCCATGCTGTTTGGCGCTTGCTAGATTAAATTTATCTCATCAACAAAATATAGCTAGATATATAAAAGGTGTCCTCATGAACTATAAATCTCTAATGATCGCTGTTGTAGCAACCTCAGCCATGGGTATGACAGCTGCCAATGCAGGCAATACAACCAATACAGCTTTAGCTTCTGCACTAGGTGGTGTTGTTGGTGCTGCAGTAGGTAATAAAATGGGCGGTACCACTGGTGCAACAATCGGTTCAGCGATTGGTGGCGGTGCGGGTGCCGCAGTAGCGGCAAATAAACGTGACCGTAATGGTGCGATTATCGGTGGTGCTTTAGGTGGCGGTGCAGGTTATGCAGTTGGCCGAAACATGGCAGGCACTAACGGTGGTTATATCGGTGCGGCACTGGGTTCAGCAGGTGGTTCAGCTTTAGGTAAAAAAGTTAGCGAAGACCGTCGTTATGATGACCGCAGCGAACGTCGCTATAACTCTTCTCGTAACTACCGTTATAACGATTATCGCTATAACAACCGTCGTCGTTAAGATTCTCTCCCCTTATTCTTTCCTCCTTTATAAGCATCTTCGGATGCTTATTTTTTTGCCTTTATTTTTTATCTTTATCTTTTGGTTTACACTTATATCGATTTTTTTCGATATACAAATACATTCTAAAGTCGTATGCTTTTAGAGATGTTTATTTAAGAGTAATACTATGCGTACGCTTAACGATACCCAGTTCTCTATACTCGAACTGGTTCCTGTTCGTGACGACAAGAGCATTCAATTCGCGCTGAACCATGCGCTGGAACTTGCCCAAACAGCAGAAAAATTGGGTTATCGCCGGATGTGGCTGGCAGAACATCATAATATGGATGGTATTGCCAGTTCAGCAACTGCAGTTCTCTTAGGCTATTTACTGGCGAATACCAAAACCTTAACTTTAGGCTCTGGCGGAATTATGTTGCCCAACCATGCACCGCTGGTCGTGGCTGAACAGTTCGGCACATTGGCGACGCTCTATCCGGACCGGATTGAACTGGGTCTGGGCCGTGCTCCAGGTACCGATCAAATGACCATGCGTGCCCTGCGTCGTGGCCGTCAGGAAACCGAAGATCAGTTTCCACAGGATGTTTTAGAAATTCTGCAATACTTTAAAGACCCGATTCCAGGTCAACGCATTGTGGCAACTCCAGGCCAAAGCACGCATGTACCTGTATGGTTATTAGGGTCCAGTCTGTTTAGCGCACAACTGGCAGCAAAACTTGGTCTACCTTATTCATTTGCTTCACATTTTGCCCCGCGTATGCTGGGTCAGGCCATTCAATTATATCGTGACAATTTCGAACCGTCTGAATATCTCGATCGTCCTTATGTGTCGATGGGCGTACCAACCTGTGTCGCAGATACCAATGAAGAAGCAGAATATCTAGCGACCAGTGCCTATCAGCGGGTTTTATCACTGATTCGTGGGCAAAGCCTAAAACTTAAAGCACCAATTGATTCGATGGAAGGTCTGTGGTCGCCGCCGGAAAAAATGTCAGTCGATAATTTCTTTGCCATGGCCCAGGTCGGTTCCAAAGAAACCGTTAAAGCCGGTCTGGCATCGCTTTTAGCCAAATATGACGTGGATGAGTTTATCTTTACTTGCGACATCTATGACACTGACAAACGCCTACATAACTTTGAGCTGTTGATGCAAATTAAAAATGGTCAGTAAATAAGAGTTGCATCTACCTATTCTCAGCAATGGGTAGATGTTTTTCATCTTTAAAGATAAATGACTAAAAGAAACATCCCAGTAAAATCATTTCTATCGACTACACCATTAAACTGCTTCTTCTTTGACAAATAACTCAACTTTATTTCCTTCGTCGATCTCGTCAAGTTAAAAGTCATTCCTTTTGGATTGCATATAAATCCATTCAGTCTTCAATAAAGTCAGATTTTATATTTTGGTCAAATAGATGACTGTCTAAGTTAAATTTTTCACTTTACCCTGGCTTGAGTTTTTGTTTATATCTCATACAAAGAAAATTAATTATTAAATAAATTCAAGGAATTCTAATGTCTACCAAGCAGGATCCACACGCTGGTATTTTTGAAAATCGCCCCGAACATTTTCAGCAGTTTACTGGAATTAAAGCACCCTCTTCCGAACTGCTAGAATTGGATTATGCAGATAAAGATATTGCTATTATTGGCACAGATCAGTTTACCGTGAGCCAGCTGGATAAAATCAGTCAACATGCCCGTTCGGTAAAAGTTTTCCAGATTAATCCTGCTTTTGTACTGCCCGGTTCCGACCGAATTCTGCAACGAATTATTAATCACCCATTGATTGGTAAAAATCGCCGCTTATTTAACAACCGCATTAAAAGCTTGCTTTCTCTGCGGTTTTTAGAAAATCAGGTGCAGAATTTGTGGCTAAGACGCCAGTTAATGCCAAATCTTGCATCTTCCCGTAAAATTTATCTGAAATCAGATCATTATTATGCTGCCCTACAACGTGAAAATTGCCGCCTGATTACCTGGCCGATTCTGAAAATTTCGGAAAATACAATTCATTGTATTAATGGTGAACAGCATCCGGTCGATATCATTATTCATACTTATTTAGCAGAAAAATAACTCACGCTGGCGAGTAAAAATGAAAAATTGGTAAGCTGATAATGAGATTTTTATTTACGTATCAAGAACCGACATGATGATTTATTCAACAAAATGAGCAAAGAAGACTCTAAGGTATTTTTAAAAATGATACCTGATATTTTATTTAAATTATAAAAATCATACATTATTTCGATTAATCAATGCTTACTTGTAATTTTTAGCTATAAATCAAAGCCAAACCGCAGTTTGGCTCTGGCTAATTTCTTAACCGATTCGACGTTTTAAACCGGTCATTTGCAACACACGTGTTGAGATTTCTTCAATCGACATTTCAGACACATTCAGGTACTTGATGCCTTCCGAAATATAAATGCCTTCAATCGCACGTAACTCCATCTGACACTGACTAAAGCTGGCATAACGGCTATTGGCCTTACGCTCAGAACGAATGGCCACAAGGCGTTCCGCATCAATCATCAGGCCAAACAGCTTGTTTTTATGCGGTCGCAGCACGGCTGGCAGTCGGTTATCATCCAAATCTTCTTCAGTCAGTGGATAGTTCGCCACGCGAATACCGAACTGCAAAGACAGATAAATAGAGGTCGGGGTTTTACCTGAACGCGATACACCAATCAGGATCAGGTCAGCTTTATCATAATGACGGGTACGTGCGCCGTCGTCGTTATCTAAAGCAAAATGAACAGCATCAATACGGGCCTTATAAGACTCAGAGTCGGTCACCGCGTGGGTCTGCCCGACTAAAGTTGTAGGAATCGTGCCTAATTCATCAGCCAACTTACTAATAAGCCCTTCAAATACATCGAGATTTACTGCATTTGCAGTATTAATAATGTCGCGCACATAGGGATCAACTAGGGTATCAAATACCAGCGGTTTTTCACCGTCGATTTGAGCTCTTGCATTGATCTCTGCCACCACATTTGTAGCCGCTTCTTCGGAACTAATGTAAGGGATAATATGAATGTCAAATTTCACATGCGGAAACTGCGCTAACAGCGAGTGTCCAAGGGTTTCAGCGGTGATGGCGGTACCATCTGAAATAAAGAAAACACTACGCTGAATTTGTTTACCTTCCGACATTAAAATTCTCCTCCAACATTTGTCTTAGTGCTATATAATCTTTATAGTAAACCGATCTTACATGACTGTCGCTTAGTAAAATCAAAAACCTAGATGATTTGCTATACTCTCATGCCGAGATAGTGATTAATACTGCAAAAGTGGAGTAACAACTTTGGAAGCGCGCGTAATTGGTCTGGAAAAATTAGGGAAGCACGACGTTGAGCTGGTCGGTGGGAAAAACTCATCACTAGGCGAAATGATCAGCCACTTATCAAATGCTGGTGTATCTGTGCCAGGTGGTTTCGCAACGACTGCCGATGCCTACCGTGAATTTCTCGAGCAAAGTGGCCTAAACGCTAAAATCAATGCAGAGCTTGCTGCACTCAATGTTGATGATGTAAATGCACTTGCTGAAACTGGCGCAAAAATTCGTCAATGGATTGTGGATACTCCACTTACGCCTGCATTAGAACAAGAAGTTCGTACAGCATTTGCAGAACTTTCTAACGGCAACCCTGACATCCCGGTTGCCGTTCGTTCTTCTGCAACTGCAGAAGATTTGCCGGATGCTTCTTTTGCCGGCCAGCAAGAAACTTTCTTGAACATTCGTGGTATCGATAACGTTCTGATCGCAATCAAAGAAGTGTTTGCATCTTTGTACAACGACCGCGCAATCTCTTACCGTGTACACCAAAACTTTGCCCATGATGTAGTTGCGCTGTCTGCTGGTGTACAACGCATGGTTCGTTCAGAAACTGGCGCTGCAGGTGTAATGTTTACGCTAGATACTGAATCAGGCTTCCGTGATGCAGTATTCATTACCGCATCTTATGGTTTGGGTGAAATGGTCGTTCAAGGTGCAGTTAACCCGGACGAATTCTATATTTCTAAACCGCTTTTAAATGCAGGCCGACACGCAATCCTTCGTCGCAACCTGGGTTCTAAGCACCAGAAAATGATTTATGGTGAAGAAGCATCTGCAGGTAAATCTGTTGTTGTCGTGGATGTTGAAAAAGCTGAACGCCAACAGTTCGCTTTAAACGACCAGGAATTACAAGAACTTGCTAAACAAGCGCTGATCATTGAAAACCACTACGGTGCACCAATGGACATCGAGTGGGCAAAAGATGGCGATGATGGCAAGATTTACATCGTTCAGGCGCGTCCTGAAACTGTAAAAAGCCGTGAAAATGTCGGCACCATGGAACGCTACCTGTTGAAACAACGCGGTACTGTGATCTGTGAAGGCCGTTCAATCGGTCAACGCATTGGTTCTGGTAAAGTCCGCATTGTGACGTCTATTAAAGAAATGGACAAAGTACAAGATGGTGATGTTCTTGTATCTGATATGACTGACCCGGATTGGGAACCAGTCATGAAACGTGCAGCTGCGATTGTAACAAACCGTGGTGGTCGTACTTGTCACGCTGCAATCATTGCACGTGAGCTTGGTGTTCCTGCAATCGTTGGTTGTGGTAATGCAACTGAAGTTCTTGTAGACGGTCAGGAAGTGACTGTGTCTTGTGCCGAAGGTGATACTGGCTTTATCTATGAAGGCGCACTAGATTTTGAAATTCAAAAGAATTCAATTGAGTCTATGCCTGCTCTTCCATTTAAAGTCATGATGAACGTGGGTAACCCGGACCGTGCATTTGACTTTGCTCAAATTCCAAACGCAGGTATTGGTCTGGCGCGTCTTGAATTCATTATTAACCGTATGATTGGTGTTCACCCGAAAGCATTGATCAATATTGACAGCCTTCCACGTGAAACACGTGCAGCAGTCATGGCGCGTACTGCAGGTTATGCATCTCCAATTGAATTCTATGTAGAGAAACTGGTTGAAGGTATCTCGACACTTGCTGCTGCATTTGCAGACAAGCCAGTCATTGTTCGTATGTCAGACTTCAAGTCTAACGAATATGCAAACTTGATCGGTGGTAAGTTATACGAGCCAGAAGAAGAAAACCCGATGCTAGGTTTCCGTGGTGCAAGTCGCTACGTTTCTGACAACTTCCGTGATTGCTTCGAACTTGAATGTCGTGCATTAAAAAAGGCACGTGATGAAATGGGTTTAACCAATATCCAGATCATGATTCCATTTGTTCGTACTGTTGCTGAAGCGAAACGTGTCATTGAACTTCTTGCATTAAATGGTCTTAAGCGCGGTGAAAATGGCCTTAAAGTGATCATGATGTGTGAACTTCCAACCAATGCTTTATTGGCAGATCAGTTCCTTGAACATTTCGATGGTTTCTCTATTGGTTCAAACGACTTGACACAATTAACACTTGGTCTTGACCGTGACTCTGGTATTGTCTCTCACCTATTTGATGAGCGCGACCCTGCGGTTAAAGCGTTGCTTTCTCTTGCAATTCAAGCATGCCGTAAAGCTGGCAAATATGTAGGCATTTGTGGTCAAGGTCCTTCTGATCACCCAGATCTTGCACAATGGTTAATGGAACAAGGTATCGACTCTGTGTCTTTAAACCCAGACTCGGTACTTGAAACCTGGTTCTTCCTGGCTGAAGAAAAAGTGCAAAAAGCATAAGCAATTGTGAATAAAAAAGACCCTTTTATAGGGTCTTTTTTATGAGATAGATATTATGATTTACTGTTTGAAAATTAATAATTAAAGGCCTAATCGCAAGATTAACGATTGAATTTATAAATATAATTAAATCAAAGCTTATCAACACATAAAGACTGTAATGACAAACAAATACCAACAGTAAAGTCATATCAAAATGGCAATAATAATGAATAACCATTGAGTGTTCGGGAAGATATTTTTAAGAGTAGAGATCCTTGCAATTTTGTATGGGCGCATTTTTAATGAGAAATATGATTGAAAATCCTCAATTAATCTATATCTTACGATAAGAGGATGTTTGTTTTCAAAATAGAATTCAATACAATCTTGATCAAAGCTATTATCAGTTCACATTTATATATTGAGATTCAGTCTATATGCAGATTTACTTGGCACGAAACAATCAACAAGCTGGTCCATATACGCTCGAGCAATTGAATCAGATGCTGGCGAATCAACAAGTCATGCTGACTGACCTGGCATGGCATCAAGGTATGACAGAATGGAAAGCCTTAGGTGAACTTACCCAAGGAAAATCGGTATATCAACCTGAAGGTTATGTCGCTCCGGCAGTCACACCTGAAACACCGATATTCCAGAACAGCCAGCCAACGACTTCGGCCTACTCACAGCCTCATACTCAAACAGCGACTCAAAAAAATGAACTCGCCAGTATTCCAAGCCGTATCCTGGCCAAAATTGTAGATGTGTTACTGTGGTTACCAGCAACCTTCATTTTGACTGCATTTTTTACGCCTGAACAGGAAACCCGATTTGCACAACTGAATGAAGAGTTCATGAATGTCGTGCTAAGTAGCGATGCAGATCCTGCACTGGCCCAACAATTACAGACTCAAATGTTTGAGATGTTTTCTCAGCAGGCGTGGCTTGCCACAGCGGTCTATTTGATTATCATGCTGGCCATTCAAGCCTTTCTGATTGCCAAATCAGGCCAAAGTATTGGTAAAAAGCTCACGAAAATCAAAATTGTAGATGCAGAATCAGGTGAAAAGCCCAGCCTGTTGCGCGCTTTTACTATTCGTAGCGTATTCTTCATATTTTTAAATATTGTATTTATGCCACTGAGTTTAATTATTGACTGGGCCTTCGGATTGGGCAAAAAACGTCAAACCTTGCACGATAAACTAGCAAAAACGAAAGTTGTGAAACAATAGCGCAGGAATACACAAAATGGGATGAATATCATCCCATTTTGATTACAGAACTTTGAAATTGAAATAAAATTCCCATAAATCCTCCCCAATCCAGACCAGCAAAATCGGTTTTTATTACAGGCATTTAAAGCGCCCTAGATATAGCTTAGTTCGTGAATCTCAGGCATAATGCCCTACAACGTAGCGGTGTATTGTGATTAATAGGATGTTTTGTAAAATTCAGCCTTTTTTGTCATATGCACTTTAATCGCTATCCCATATTAAATTAGGGAATGGGACTCTTCACCGAGGTTGTAAAATGAGACAAACGATTTTAGCTGTATTGTCTTTATCTGCGATGACTGCACTCTTGACCGGGTGTGGTGGTGATATGGTACTTCTGAACTCTAAAGGTCCAGTTGCAGCAGGTCAAAGTAACCTGATGATGACTGCGATTTACTTAATGCTTTTGGTGGTTATTCCATCAATCATCATGGCATTATGGTTCGGTTGGAAATATCGTGCATCGAATAAAGACGCAGACTATAAACCTACATGGACACACTCTACTGCGATTGAAATTGTAGTATGGGGTATCCCTGTCATTATTATTGGTATTTTAGCTTGGTTAACTTGGTGGGGCTCCCACAAGTATGACCCATACCGTCCAATTGAAGCAGATAAAGCGCCATTAACTGTTCAAGTTATTGCTGAGCAATTTAAATGGATCTTCATCTATCCTGAGCAAGGCATTGCAACTGTTAACGAATTGCGTTTCCCAGAGAAAACTCCGGTAAGCCTTCGTTTAACCTCTAACTTCACGATGAACTCGTTCTTCATCCCGGCGTTAAGTGGTCAGATTTATGCAATGGCAGGTATGCAAACTCACCTCAACCTATTAGCTGATGAAACTAGCCCAGCTGAAGGCTACCGTGGTTTCTCTTCAAACTATTCAGGTTACGGCTTCTCACAAATGCGCTTCCGTGCACATTCTGTGACTGATGCCCAGTTTGCCGAATGGGTTTCTGCTATTCAGGCAGGAAACGGTACTTCAGTTAACCCTAATGCAGTACAAAAAACTGTTCTAGACCAAGCTGAATTTGCAAGCTTACGTGACGGTAACCGCGGTGTTCACCAGATCGAAGCGATTATTGCAAGAGCTAAGACTCCTGAAGAGAAGGCTGCTGCTGAAGCAATGAAGCCTTACCCTACTAAGCCACATCCTGTGACTTACTACTCTTCTGTAGAGCAAGGTTTGTTTGAATCTGTGATTCACAAGTATATGAGTAACTACCACGGTGCTGACCATTCAGCTCCTGTAGAAGCTGCAGCGACTGATGCTGTTGCTCATGAAGCGTCTGCTTCTGAAGCTCATGTAGCTGGTGAACATGCGACTGCTTCTCAAGGAGAATAAGACATGAGCTTCTTAGGTAAGTTAGGTCCGGATGCAATTCCTTACGATCCAATCGTATTGGCAACTGTTGCAATGATGATCTTGGGTGGTATCGCAGTTGTTGCCGGTATTACCTACTTCAAAAAATGGGGCTACCTGTGGAACGAATGGTTCACATCTGTAGACCATAAAAAAATTGGTATCATGTACCTGTTCGTATCGATCATCATGCTGGTGCGTGGTTTCGCCGATGCGATCATGATGCGTCTTCAGCAGTTCCTTGCAAAAGGTGGCGGCGAAGGTTATTTACACCCTGAGCATTACGATCAGATCTTTACCGCGCATGGCGTGATCATGATCTTCTTCGTGGCAATGGGTCTTGTTGTTGGTTTGATGAACATCTCTGTACCGCTTCAAATCGGTGCACGTGACGTTGCATTTCCATTATTAAACTCACTCAGCTTCTGGTTATTCGCCGGTGCGGCGGGTCTAATGATGGTGTCACTCGCGTTAGGTGAGTTCGCTGCAACAGGCTGGATGGCATACCCTCCACTGTCTGGCATTGAATACTCTCCAGGCGTAGGTATGGACTACTATATCTGGGCACTGCAAATTTCAGGTCTGGGTACGCTATTAACGGGTGTTAACTTCTTCGTTACCATCATCAAAATGCGTGCGCCTGGCATGAAACTTATGGAAATGCCAATCTTTACCTGGACATCTTTATGTACAGCAGTATTGATTATTGCGGCTTTCCCAGTGTTGACTGCAACAATTGCAATGTTAACGCTTGACCGTTACTTCGGTTTCCACTTCTTTACTAACGACTTGGGTGGTAGCCCGATGTTGTACGTGAACTTGATTTGGACTTGGGGTCACCCGGAAGTATATATCTTGGTATTACCAGCATTTGGTATTTACTCTGAAGTTGTTGCGACTTTCTCGCGCAAAGCATTGTTCGGTTACAAATCAATGGTGTATGCAACAGTAGCAATCACAGTATTGTCATTCGTTGTATGGGTTCACCACTTCTTTACCATGGGTGCAGGTGCCAACGTTAACGCGTTCTTCGGTATCATGACCATGATTATTGCGATTCCTACAGGTGTGAAAATCTTCTCTTGGTTATTCACCATGTACAAGGGTCGTATTGTTTACACTACTCCAATGCTATGGACACTAGGCTTCCTGGTAACTTTCGGTATCGGTGGTTTAACAGGTGTATTGATGGCGGTTCCACCAGCGGACTTCCTGGTACATAACTCTTTATTCCTGATTGCTCACTTCCATAACGTAATTATTGGTGGTGTAGTATTTGCGATGTTCGCAGGTATCATCTTCTACTGGCCGAAAATGTTCGGTTGGAGACTGAATGAGACTTGGGGTAAAGCAGCGTTCTGGTTCTGGTTCTTCGGTTTCTACTTTGCGTTCATGCCACTTTATATCCTTGGTTTCATGGGTATGACACGTCGTTTGAATACATTTGACAACCCAGAATGGGACCCGTATGTAAATATCGCGATGTTCGGTGCAGTTCTGATTGCGCTTGGTATCGTATGTTTCATTCTGCAAATCGTGGTTGGTTTCTTACAACGTGACCAACGTCTGGATTTGACTGGCGATCCATGGGATGGTCGTACCCTTGAATGGGCGACATCTTCTCCTGCTCCGTTCTATAACTTTGCTCATCTTCCAAAGATCAATGGTATTGATACTTTCTGGATCGAGAAAGAAAATGGTGTTGCGTATGCAAAACCAACGAAGTACGAAGATGTTCATATGCCAACTAACCGTGCTGCCGGTTTCGTTATCGCGATGTTCATCACTGTTATGGGCTTCGGTTTAATCTGGCACATCTGGTGGTTAGTAGTTGTTACGTTCCTTGCTTCTATCATTAGCTTCATCGTGTCTTCTTTCACCAAGAAAGTGGATTACTATGTTCCAGCTGCTGAAGTTGAGCGTATTGAAAACGAACGCTATGCGATTCTTGAAAAACACTTGAAGAAGGACTAAGACAATGGCTGAAGTACTTCATCACGATAACCACGGACACGATGAGCATCATCATCACGATGATACTGACATCACCGTCTTTGGTTTCTGGACTTACTTGATGAGTGACCTTGTCCTGTTCGGTACACTCTTCATTGCGTTCGCTGTTTTGAGTAGCCACATTCCTGTGGGTACTCCAAGTGCGAGAGACCTGTTTGGCGACTCTTTAGGTTTCGTTCTTACTGAAACCTTCGCCCTCTTGATCTCTTCTGTAACCTTTGGTTTTGCAGTTCTTGCTGCATACAAAAAAGACGTTGCAAAAGTACTGACTTGGTTAGCGATTACTTGGGTATTCGGTGCTATCTTCATCGGCATGGAACTATATGAGTTCAATCATTTAGTTCATGCGGGTCACGGTCCAAGCACAAGTGCGTTCTTATCTGCGTTCTTTACTTTGGTAGGTACGCACGGTATTCACGTAACTTCTGGTCTGGTCTGGATGATCGTGCTTATGGTTCAAATCAAGAAATATGGTTTGACTCTTGCAAACACGCGTCGTCTAGCTTGCCTAAGCTTGTTCTGGCACTTCCTTGACATCGTTTGGATCTGTGTATTCAGCGTAGTTTACTTGATGGGAGTTCTGTAATGAGTCACGATCATAACGCTGCTGGCGAATCACACGGTAACGTTAAGCAATATACCGTCGGCTTCATCCTTTCTGTCATCCTTACCGTAATTCCATTCGGTATGGTGATGGCAGGCGGTTTTGGCCGTGGTATTTTGATTACTGTCATCGCGATTACTGCGGTTGCTCAGATTCTTGTGCAGTTAATTTACTTCCTGCATATGAACTCTTCTTCAGAGCAACGCTGGAACGTGATTGCATTCGTGTATACCATCTTAACTATCGCTATTCTTTTAGTGGGTTCTGTATGGATCATGAATTACCTACACTACAACATGATGATCTAAACTGGTCGTCATGCTGAAAAAGTATTTATTCCTGACTAAGCCAGGAATTCTCTTCGGTAACTTTGTTACCACTTTGGGTGGCTACTTCGTAGCCACTCAAGGTTCTGTAGATTTCCTTCTCCTGCTTATTACCCTTCTCGGTACTACGCTTGTCGTAGCATCAGGATGTGTGGTCAATAACGTGATTGACCAGGACATCGACCAAAAAATGCAGCGCACCCAAAACCGTGCTCTGGTCACCAAAACCATTTCCGAACCTGTTGCCCTGGCCTTTGCCCTGGTATTAGGCATCGCTGGTTTTAGTCTTTTATGGTTCTGGGTAAATGCGTACGCTTTCTTATTCGCGGTGATTGGTTTTGTCGTATATGTTGGTTTCTACAGCCTATGGACAAAACGAACCACAATTCATCAAACTGTTGTAGGCAGTATTTCTGGTGCAGCTCCGCCTGTCATTGGTTATACCGCAGTGGCCAATCAATTTGACCTCGGTGCGTTACTGATCTTTTTAGGTTATGCGCTATGGCAAATGCCTCACTCATGGGCGATTGCGATTTACCGCTTTGATGATTACAAAAATGCAGGCATTCCGATTTTGCCTGTAGCGCGTTCGATTCATCGTACCAAGATTGAATCACTGGTTTATGTGGTGTTATTTACGCTGACCATGAATGCGTTATTTGTCTTTGGTTATGCCAACTGGTTCTATGCAGTGATTTTAAACTTACTGTGCATTTACTGGTTATATATCGGTGTCATTGGATTTAAAGCTGAAAATGATCAACTTTGGGCAAAGAAATATTTCTTGTTCTCGGTGATCCTGATTACTGTCATCAGTATTATCTTTAGCTTTACCTCAACTGCGCCATCTACACAGATTGTGTTTTTTTAAAAAGATAGAGTTAGTCTCTATCTTTTTTTATTTTGATTTTCCTATCCCCCATTCCAAGTATCTGTAGAGCAGAATCAAAATCTCTGCTTTAGAACCTCCCTCTCTTTTCTTATCTCTGATAAATTTACCGTTTTTTGGTTTTAGCCTGACATTGATAATGTGTATGCAGATTTTAAGTTAGAGAAAGCCACTTGATATTCTCAATAGTACATTTGCTGAATTTAAGCAGTCGAACCCTGCTGTTTTAAAGTTAATGTGGTTTTCTATTAAAAGATCTGACTATAGATATAATTTCGCAAAAATGTCTTATTTGGTTGAAATTATCCCTAAAGATCACTACAATTCCCCCTTCGCAAACACTGCGACACAACTTTGGTTGTGACTCCTTGCTTCAATTTACTTAAATTGGGGCTGTCCAAACCGTAAGGAGCTGACAATGCGTCATTACGAAATCGTACTTTTAGTACACCCTGATCAAAGCGATCAAGTAGTTGGTATGGTAGAACGCTACCTAACTCACATCAAAGAAGCTGAAGGTCAAATTCACCGTCTTGAAGACTGGGGCCGTCGTCAATTGGCTTACCCAATCAACAAGATCCACAAAGCTCACTACATTCTTATGAATGTTGAGTGTGGTCAAACTACTCTTGATGAGCTTGAAGAATTGTTCCGTTATAACGACGCAATCATTCGTAGCCTTATCATCCGTCGTGAAAACGCTATCACTGAAGAGTCATTATTGGCGAAAAGTGCTGAAGAAAAACGTGCGCGTAAAGCTCAACGTGAAGAAGCACAACACGCTCAAGACTCTGCTGAAGCTTAAGGAGAACATAACATGGCACGTTTTTACCGTCGTCGCAAGTTCTGCCGCTTTACAGCTGAGAACGTTACGTACATCGACTACAAAGATATCGACACTTTAAAACAGTACATCACTGAAAACGGCAAAATTGTTCCTAGCCGTATTACAGGTACTAAAGCTCGTTACCAACGTCAATTAGCGTTAGCTATCAAACAAGCTCGCTACTTGTCTTTGATCCCTTACACTGACAATCATAAGTGAGGTTGAGCTGTGGATATTATCTTATTACAACGCATTAAAAACCTAGGTAAACTAGGCGATAAAGTTTCAGTTAAAGCTGGTTACGGCCGTAACTTCCTTATCCCTCAAGGTAAGGCTGTTGCTGCAACTGAAGCAAACACTGCTGCTTTTGAAGCTCGTCGTGCTGAACTTGAGAAAGAAGAAGCTGCTATCTTGGCTGCTGCTCAAGCACGTGCTGACCAATTGAACGAAGTGAACATCGTTATCACTGCGAAAGCTGGTGATGAAGGTAAACTATTCGGTTCTATCGGTACTCGTGACATCGCTGACGCGTTGACAAATGCTGGTCTAGAAGTAGACCGTGCTGAAGTACGTCTTCCAAATGGCGCGCTTCGTCACACTGGCGAATTTAACATCGCAATCCAATTGCACCATGATGTTACTGCAGAAGTTCTAGTTACTATCGTAGCTGAGTAATTTCTCGCCTCAAAAAGAGCATGCGAAAGCATGCTCTTTTTTTATCTCTAAAAAATATAATCTAGCCAACACTGTCAAATTCATTTTATTATTCGTGTTTACAAAAAATTGCACTTCGCATTTTTGATCAGAGCGCGTATCATTTCATTTCGTCGTGAATAAACGCTATTCATCTCCGACGAGATTTAACCATTGTATTTAAAATCAGGGATTTATATGTCACAGGCGAATGCCAGCAAAAAGGTAGCTCCTGCTAAACCAGAAATTGTTACTGAAAATAGCAATCTCAAGGAGTTCCGTACTCCGCCACACAATTTAGCAATTGAACAGGCTGTACTTGCTGCCCTTATGACTGTGGCTGAATCTTTTGAGCAGGTCGGTGATGTACTGACCGAAAATGATTTCTATGCCACCCGACATAAATATATCTTCCGTGCCATTGAGCAACTCTCTAAAGAAAACTCGCCTTATGATGCGGTTCTGGTGCATGACTGGCTCATCAAACAAAACTTGCTCGATGCAATTGGTGGCGAAGAATATCTGATGCAGTTAATGGCAGATTCGCCATCGAGTTTCTATAACCTGGAAACTTATGCAGGCAAAATTAAAGAATTCTCTACCCTGCGTAGTATGATTAAAGTCAGCTCTGAAATTTTACAAAATGCCTATGACACCAAAGGCCGTACTGTCAGTGAAATTCTGGATCTGGCTGAGACCAATATTTTCTCGATTGCCGAACAGCATAATAACAATGCCAAAGCGCAAGGGCCTAAGCCGATCAACTCGGTGGTCGCGGACGTATTCGACAAATTAAATGAACTGTCGCAAATGGAAGGCAGCATTACCGGTTTAACTACTGGTTTTGTGGAACTGGATAACAAAACTTCCGGCATGCAATCCGGTGACCTGATTATTGTCGCAGCGCGTCCTTCCATGGGTAAAACCACCTTTGCCATGAATCTGGTCGAAAGTGTTTTATTCAATAACAACCTGCCTGCTCTGGTCTATTCGATGGAGATGCCAGCCGACTCCATCGCCATGCGTTTGATTTCGTCATTTGGTCGCGTGCACCAAGGGCATTTACGTTCCGGTAAAATGGACAGTGATGAATGGTCAAAAGTCACCAGTACCATTGTGCATTTACAAGAAAAAAATCTGTATATCGATGATTCTTCTGCGCTACCACCAACAGAATTACGTGCCCGTGCGCGTCGTATTGCCAAAATGCATGGCGGAAAGCTGGGCTGTATCATGGTCGATTACTTGCAGCTGATGAAAGTACCCGGTATGGGCGATAACCGTGTCGGCGAGATCTCGGAAATCTCCCGAAGCTTAAAAGCTTTAGCGAAGGAAATGCAATGTCCGGTAATTGCCCTGTCACAGCTCAACCGATCGCTGGAAAACCGTCCAAACAAACGTCCGGTGATGTCCGACTTGCGTGAATCCGGTGCGATTGAGCAGGATGCCGACTTGATCATGTTTATTTACCGGGATGAGGTTTATAACAAGGAATCCAAGGAAGCTGGCACCGCCGAAATTATTATCGGTAAACAACGTAATGGCCCGATTGGTACCGTGCGTCTGGCATTCGAAGGTCAATATACCCGCTTTAGTAATCTCTCACCTGAGTTCTATGCTCAGTATGATGATGAAGAGTAATCAGACTCTCGTCATCACATTTCCATCGTCCCTCTAGGAGTAATTTAGGGTGCGTCAAGCTACAGTTTATATTGACAGCGCTGCGCTGCAATATAATTTAAACCGTGTCAAACAACTTGCCCCAACCGCGAAAATCGTCAGCATGGTCAAAGCCAATGCTTATGGACACGGAGTCAAAGACTGTTTAGCAGCCTTAAGTGAAACCGATGCCTTTGGTGTCGCCTGCCTGCAAGAAGCCTTGGAAATTCGTGAATTAGGCTATCTACAGCCGATCACGCTCATCGAAGGTGTTTTTTCTGCAGATGAGATGCCAATCGTAATCGAACAGAATATTGAAGTTGTGGTACATCATCAGGCCCAACTCGACTGGTTACTGGCTCATAAAGAGACCTATATCGCCAAAGATCTTAAAGTCTGGGTCAAACTGAACAGCGGCATGAACCGATTAGGTTTTAAGATTGATGTGATCAAAGATGTAATTCATACGCTAAAAGCTGAAGGCTTTAGTTGCGTGCTAGCCATGCATTTTGCCAATGCCGATGCCGAGCATCCACTGAATGATGAACAAATCCGTCAATTCTTGGAAATTAAAAATGACTGCGCTCCAATTTTAGCCTCTTGCTGTAACTCGGCTGCAATCTATAAATATCCAGAATTGCATTTTGACTATGTCCGTCCCGGGATCATGCTCTACGGCGCGACGCCTTTTGCAGACCGTGATGTACATGACCTGGATTTGAAACCGGTCATGACCTTTACTGCCGAGATTATTGCCTTGAATGAGATTCAAGCAGGTGAGCATGTCGGTTATGGTTCGACGTTCACCGCAGATCAAGACATGACTTTGGCCATTGTTTCAATTGGCTATGGTGATGGCTACCCTCGCGCTTTCCCTAAACAGAACTATGTCGCGATTAATGGCCAGCAAACTCGCGTGATTGGCCGCGTAGCGATGGATATGATCGCTATTGATGTCACAGGATTAGATGTGCAATTGGGCACAGAAGTTGAACTTTGGGGTAAAACCCGTCTGATTGACGATGTGGCAGAAGCGAATGGCACGATTGGTTATGAACTATTATGCCGACTGAGCAATCGTCCACTACGCAAAATGGTCTGATCTAGTCTTCACACTAAAAAAAGCCCAACTTATGTTGGGCTTTTTCTTTAGGCTGACTTTTGTTCTTCGCCCTGTTCTATGCATAATTGCATTAATAAGGCATCGACATGAGTTTGCTGAAAGGCAAAAGGATTAAAGTCATCAAATCCCATTTCCCGACAGAATTGCTGGATCTGACTGCGTTTGGAAATATATTTCATGGACCAGTCCGGGAAACTTGGATATTCAATTTCCTTGGTTTCAAATAGTTTAATGTCCTGATGGCGAGGATCTTTATTCAGTCGCTCCACCAGCAGACTTTTTAAAGTGGGACATTCACCTTCCAGACATTGAAAAAAATGACCATCTGCGAAATAAAGTACACCTGTCACTTGATGCTGGTAATTAAAATCACGGGCTTCTTTCAAAATATTCGCTAAATCTTCAAGCAAATCAGTTTTGGGAGAAGTACTTTTACTGGCGTAACAAAATTGGTACATGCGCTAACTTCTCTATTTATATTATGCTGGACTGCATAGAAGTTAACACTGTACGCGAAAAGCCTGAACCACGATAGGTTTTTATAAGAAATACTCATTAGAGGGAACAGGAAGTTCTGCCAGTCCTTTTTTTAAGGTCTCTGACCATTGCCGGCTGATTGACGTGAAATACTCATCATCTTCGGCAATACGCTTGCCTCTTGGCATGATCAGACTGTCTTTTTTATAGACCAGCACATCGAGGGGCATGCCGACCGATACATTGGAACGTAGGGTCGATGCAAATGAAATCAGGGAACAGCGCAAAGCTTCATCCAGCGGCATATCATAAGTCAGCGCACGATCCAAGATTGGCTTGCCATATTTACTTTCGCCAATCTGGAAATACGGCGTATCGCGTGTGGCACAGATAAAGTTCCCTTGCGGATAAACATGATAAAGCTGCATATCCTGATCTTTAAGTTGCCCCCCGACCAGCAGATTGCAATAATAATTACTTTGTTCCGAAATATCGCTCGTAACATTGGCAATCACTTTTTTCAGCATACTACCCACCAGCTCAGCGACATCAAACATGGTGTGCAGACTCAAGATATTGGGTTCCTGCTTCAGTTCGAGCTGATTTTTGATATGCCCAATCACGGCTTGTGTGGTTGCCAGATTTCCGGATGCCTGTATGACGATCATACGTTCACCAGGAATACCAAAGGTATACAACTTTCGAAATACAGAAATGTGATCTACTCCGGCATTGGTCCGGGTATCACTGATAAAAAGCATACCTTGCTCTAAACGTAGTGCACAACAATACGTCATTCATTCGTCCTTATTAACATCCTAGCACTTGAACGATGGAATGCATGGATTCCACACCGCCCTTTTCTCTGACACCGCGTACCGGCGCCACATCCCAATAATCCCGTCCAATCGCCACATAAACATGCGAACTTGGAGTAAACAACAGATTACTGACATCAAAACAATACCATGTCTGGTCTACAAACACCTCTACCCAAGCGTGACTGGCCAGATGCGAAGCATTTTGTGCATATAAATAACCAGAAACATAGCGTGCAGGCAAACCTAGATATTTGCACATGGCAATAAAAATATGACTATGGTCCTGACAGACGCCCTGTCTGGACTCAAAGGCATCTATTGCAGAGCCTTGCACTGAAGTACTGTTTGAAATATAAGGCACATGCTCCAGCAAGGCCTGTGCCAGTCCAATCAAATGCTGACGGGTTAATGCAGGAACATGACGTTGTGCAAAGTCTTTCATTGCTGCATTACATTGGGTTGATTCGGTCGGCTGTAGAAAAAGATTGGGATTGATTGAATCATTCAGTCCACTCTGATGCGCAGGATTTAGCTCGACTATTCCTTGCGCCATGATAGTCAGGGAATAATAAGGTTCCCGCTGGCTACAGGTCATCCACAGATTATGAAATGCATCTTTCCGGATTTCTTTATTACCCGGTACACTGATATCCCAAGAATGAACCCGCTGATGCGCATTGCTCGAAGGCATCATTTTAATGTACTGAATACTGTTCCTCACCTCGGCCGTGTACATATAGTGCGTTTGGTGATTCACCATCAATTTCATACATCTGCCTCAAACAGTTGATGAATATGGTCGCTAAACTGATAGAACTGGATCCGGTTCGGCTCTGTACGCAACTGCTCCCAGTACTGTTCCAGATCATTCCAGCCCATTTCCACCAGAATTCTGACCACATAATCAATCTTGCACAGTGTGGTACTGGTTTCTTCACCTAGGCGTAACTGGTGATCCAACTGTTCTACACATTGCCCTAAACTGAAAAACAGAAAGATATCGGAAGATTCTGCTTCCAGAATATCTTCACATTCCGTTACCACTTCACAGATATAACAGGCATTTTTATCAGCGGTTTTGATCAGTTTCATCAGTTCCGCATAGCCTGAAGCAGACAATACACCACGTAATTCCTGAATATTGTCTTTGGCCACTTTAAACTGCTGGCTAAAAGACGCCACTTGCGTAGGATCCAGTACCAGCTCATTTAAGGAACTGGCATCAAAGGCAGGTAAACAAAAGGCATGGGCATACGCTACTGCCGCTTCGTCTTCTAAAAATGGAAAGCGCGCACATAAAAAATGAGTGCGAGATAAATAACGCCCTAACCAAAAAATATGTTGTGCATTGCTATTCAGCAAAACCATGACATTTTCCTTCTTTGGAATCTTATGAATGTAAATTGTCGACTACCCAGGTATCTTTGATACCGCCACCTTGTGATGAATTCACCACCAGTGAGCCGGGCTGCATCGCCACACGGGTCAAGCCACCCTGTACGATTTCAGTACGATAAGGCGAGCTCAATACAAATGGGCGTAAGTCGATATGACGTTCAGCAATACCAAAATTGGTCAAAGTCGGACTAACCGATAAGTCCAAAGTTGGCTGCGCAATATATAAATGCG
Organism: Acinetobacter lwoffii; assembly: GCF_015602705.1. NCBI lineage: Bacteria > Pseudomonadati > Pseudomonadota > Gammaproteobacteria > Moraxellales > Moraxellaceae > Acinetobacter > Acinetobacter lwoffii. The sequence continues at coordinate 1,233,275 of NZ_CP059081.1, read as the reverse complement.
GCGCAGCTAAAATTTTCTCCCTGAAAGTTTCAATTTGCTGTTTAGACGCTTGTGGTCCAATGAGCATGCCATAACCGCCCGAACCCTGCGCTTCTTTCACCACCAGCTGATCCAAATGAGCCACGACATAGTCTAATTCTTCAGAATTACGACATTGATAAGTCGGAACATTTTTTAGAATTGACTGCTCGCCCAAATAAAAACGAATCATTTTGTCGACATATGGATAAACCGATTTGTCATCTGCCACACCGGTTCCCGGTGCATTGGCAATCACGACATTATTTTGCAAATAAGCTGACATCAAGCCAGCGACACCCAAAGTGCTATCCGGTTTAAAGCATAAGGGATCAAGAAACGCATCATCGACCCGTCTATAAATAACATCGACTCGTTGGCGACCACGTATGGTTTTTACATAAACCTTCGAGTCATCAACAAAAAGATCACGTGATGTTACCAATGGCACATCCATCTCTCTTGCAAGGAAAGCATGTTCATAGTAAGCGCTATTAAAACGTCCTGGAGTTAATACCACGACAAATGGCTTGTCGACGTAGGCATTTTCGATCAGGATTTCTTTCAATAATTGTGGATATTGCTCGATTCCGGCAATCTTGGACTGCTCGAATACTTTTGGCATGAGTTTTTCACTGATCTTGCGGCATTCCAGCATATAAGACACGCCAGATGGCGTTCTGAGATTATCTTCTAAGACATAAAACTCGCCCTTGGAATCACGGATCACATCGATCCCGCTAATCTGGCTATAAATCCCGCCTTTCAAGCTATGTTGATACATATGCGGCTGATAGGCTTCATGAGTTAAAATCTGCAACTCAGGAATGATATTGGCTTTTAAAATGTCTTGTTGATGATAAATATCATGTAAGAATAAATTTAGCGCCCGTACCCGTTGTGCCGAACCTAAAGCCACCATATTCCACTGTTTCCGGTCTATGACTCGCGGAATGATGTCGTAGGGAATGGTGCGCTCTACACCTTCTTCATCGCCATAAACGGTAAAGGTAATACCGTGATGTAAAAAATGTTCTTTTGCTACCTGATTCAGTGCATTGAGTTCATCCAGCGTATGTTGCGATAACCATTCTTCCAGCCTTTGACCTGCCTGACTGGACAGCACATGCTCATCCTGCATTTCATTAAAGAACTTTGAAGACAACTGCTGCAGTAAAAGTTGTGGGTTTGTTGTAGTAGATACCGCTATAGTTTTAGTGTCTATAAAATTTTTTCCAATATTCTGGGAACTAAATTTATCAATTGTTTCAATCACATTTGTATCCTGATTTCCTTTAAGCATACAAACCCCCGTATTATCATCTATTATAATTAAATCAAAGCAATATCCATGCCATGACATCTGTATTTCAATTACCATTAATCTAATAAATGCCCTTTGAACTCAATGCCATTTTCGACCAAGTTGTTTTAGAATTGTAGGACAAATGTTGCACAGAGGGACTTGCGAAAAAATCAGAGTTTTTTTATTGTGTTAAGCTAAGCCTAGATTCCCTCTTCTTTATTGCCAGCAAAATAAATTATGTCAGCACAAGAAAAAGAAACTTCAAACAGTCTGTATCGCCAATGGCAAATCTTGTCGCGCCTTTCTACCGGCAAATGGATGGGAACACGTGAATTACAGGAAATCCTGAATCGTGAAGGCATCGATATCAGTCTGCGCACCATTCAGCGCGACCTGAATCAGATTGCTCAACGCTTTCCGATTGAAAGCAGTAAAACCACGCCGCAAGGCTGGCGTTGGCGTTCAGATGCGCCGCTGCAAAGTTTGCCGCATATGACCAGCTCGCAAGCGGTCACTTTCATGATGGTCGAAGAACATTTAAAACATCTGCTGCCACCGAGCCTGATCGAGGAAATGAATCCGTGGTTTGATCTGGCACGACGCAGTCTTTCTTCCCAGAACAATGTCCGGCAATGGATTAACCGCGTACGCATTGTTCCGGCTACCCAACCCCTGATTCCACCTGTGGTAGATAAGGCTGCGCAGCAAGCGGTGTATGAAGGTCTGTTACAGGACAAACAGCTGGAATGTGTGTATCAGGGCCGCGGTCATAATAGCGAAGAAAAAACCTATATTCTCAATCCTCTGGCATTGGTACAAAAAGGGTCAATCATCTATCTGGTGTGTACCCGTCATGACAAGTCCGATATCCAGACCTTTGCCCTGCACCGCTTTAAATCGGCCGTCGTGCTGAATTCACGTGCCTTGCATCCGGTCAATTTCGATATTGATGAGTATATTGATTCTGGTGCGCTGGGCTTCCGGGTGGACTTCAACCACCCTACTGAAAATGTCACGCTAAAACTCAGGATGTCGGAATCGGATGCACATTATTTTGAGGAAAGCCAGCTCAGCAAAGACCAGAAGATTGAAAAAATGGACAATGGTATGTCGCTGATCATTTCTACCGTGCCATTTACTTCACAACTGGTCTGGTGGTTACGCAGCTTTGGTAAAAAGATTAAACATATTGAACCGAGTATTGTAGCCAATGCAGTCGCTCAACTGGATGAGGAAAACCCTTAACCACACAGGCTTCATCCAGATTCTTTTAGGTATTCCAGAATAAAAAAATCCCCAAATTGGGGACTGGAGAATTATGCTTATATTTTTGTTCTTGTTGTGGTGATCTGCCGCTGTGCCAAGCTGCTTTTCTTTGACACCCCGAAAAGCAGCTTGGATGAAACATCAATATTTAAAAATGACTGAGACATGAGCAAGCCAGCTCAGCATCATTAAAGCGAATGGATTTTTTGGTCATGGTTTAAGACTCCTATGTAGTGAATAAACCGACTATAAAGTCATCTGCCTTACTTGTGAAATAAATAGAATGCATGTCTTTTGCAGATTTTTTCTATAGAACTTTTTCCGTAAAATTTATCTGTAATCGCTGCCGATTCATTGTCTGGCTTAATAGCATTTTCGGCAAGTTTATAAAATCGAATAACAATTCTCTGCTTGTATAAGATACCTCGCTCTGCACATCATAAAGCCCTATAGAAGTAGAAATAGGGACTTAATTTTACAATGGCTAACCCTGCTCAATTAGTACGTCACAAGCTGCTCAATACTTTCTTTTCCCGCCATTCGGTCTGGTTTGCCTGCATTCTGATTGCAGTGATTTTTACTACATTTCATATCGGTTATTCACCGCGTTATATCTATTATTTTATGCCGCAAACGTTAGTGAATACCCTATGGATCCTGAGCATTCTGCTGAGTTTGCTGGGTTTGTATGATGTACTACAAAATAAGCATTCCATTCTGAAAAATTATCCCATTATGGGACATTTCCGCTTTATCTTTGAGGAATTCCGTCCCGAGATTCGTCAGTATTTTATTGAAGCCGACCGGGACGCACTGCCTTTTTCCCGTATGCAGCGCAGTCTGGTGTATCAGCGGGCAAAAAATGAAAATTCTGATAAACCTTTCGGCTCGATCCTGAATGTCTATGAAGATAATTACCGTTTTGTTAGTCATTCCATCACGCCCTGCAAAGTTGCCGATCCGCAGACTTTTCGCATCCTGATTGGAAATGAGCAATGTACCCAGCCCTTTTCAGCTTCTATTTTAAATATTTCAGCCATGAGCTTTGGCAGCATGAGTGCCAATGCAATAAGAGCCCTTAATCTCGGCGCTAAAAAAGGTGATTTTTTCCATGATACAGGCGAAGGCAGTATCAGCCCCTACCATCTGGAATATGGCGGTGATCTGGTCTGGGAAATTGGCAGTGGTTATTTTGGCTGCCGTACTTTAGATGGGCAATTTGATCCGGAACGTTTTGCTGCACAAGCCAAATTACCCCAAGTGAAGATGATTGAAATCAAGCTTTCGCAAGGCGCAAAACCTGGCCACGGCGGTATTTTACCTAAAAGTAAAATTTCGGAAGAAATTGCCCAAATTCGAGGCATCAGCCGTGATCATGATTGTGTTTCACCTTCGAGTCATCCGGCATTTAGCACACCGATTGAAATGATGCATTTCATACAAAAATTACGTGAACTTTCCAACGGAAAACCGGTCGGATTTAAGCTATGTCTGGGCCAGCCGTGGCAGTTTATGAGCATGGTCAAAGCCATGTTACATACCCAGATTTATCCGGATTTTATTGTGGTTGATGGCTCTGAAGGTGGAACCGGAGCTGCACCCATTGAATTAATTGACTATGTTGGCGCCCCTTTAAGAGAAGGTTTGCTGTTTGTACACAATACCCTGGTTGGTGCAGGATTGAGAGATAAGATCAAAATTGGTGCAAGTGGTAAAATTATTAGTGCATTCGATATTGCCAGTACGCTTGCCATTGGTGCGGATTGGGTGAACTCTGCCCGTGGTTTTATGTTTGCAGTAGGCTGTATTCAGGCACAAAGTTGTCATACCAACCAGTGCCCTGTCGGAGTCACCACCCAGGATAAAGATCGCCAGAAAGCTTTACATGTGCCGACCAAGGCAGAACGGGTGTTTCATTTCCATAAAAACACCTTGCATGCCCTATCTGAACTGATCGCTTCCGCAGGTTTAAAACACCCTTCAGCTATTAAGGCGCATCATCTGGCACAACGCGTGAATAATCACGAAATAAAGAACTTTGCGCAGATTCATTTCTGGCTGAAAGAAGGCGAATTATTGTCCTGTGAAAATAAAGATGAGGAGAACTTCTACTTCCGGATGTGGAATTTGGCCCAAATAGAAAAATTTTAATTTGATGCATTTAAAATCAAAAAAGGCGTTTAATTCAAATGCCTTTTTAAATATTCAATTTTCAATCTATCAATAATAAGTTTTGCTGCCATGTGCATGTAAAAAGGCAGGAATCAAACCCGTGAGTGCAGCACGAATATCAGCACGCTCATTGATTAACTGATGCGAACCTTCTTCTAGCATCAGCAAAGTTTGGAGCCGGAATTTACGCCGGATAAATTCGATATTATAACGCCAGTCGACAGTCTGATCCTGTGCACCCTGCGCCAGCCAGACTGGAATACGACAAGCCGGACGCGCTTCCATTTCCAGCATCCAGCGTGACATCGCTAAAATCCAGTCCATGCCCATTATTCGCGGTTGTAATGGATCTTTAAGCCGGATAAAACGCAAAAACTCCGGATTATGGTTATTGCGTCTGAAATGTCGGGGAACTTCACGTTTGATTCGGCTAATAATGCCCAATCCGACCGAATTATGCCACCAGGCAGTTTTAGCGGGACGAATCAATGGTGATAACAATAAGACTCGTTCAACAAAAGGATTTTCACGACGTTCCGCAAACTCCAGTAAATGGTGCATCCAGATCGCACCGCCGGTACTCTGCCCGATGCCGACCCAAGGTTTAGGTAATTGTGAAGCGTGCTGCACATAACGATGTACGGCATGTAAAACCTGCTGATAATGATCAAAATTCTGAATGCTGGCAGGTGAACCATCACTCAGACCATGTCCCGGCAGATCATAGGTTAATACGCTAAAACCCTGTTCCAAAAGCTCTTTGACAATGGGCTGATAAATGCCGCTATGTTCCAGATAACCATGCAGCAAAAAAGCGGTTCCCTGAATCTTATCAAAGCGGGTATTTTCCAGATTTGGCTCAAACACCTGTACATGTAACCTGAATAAAGGCATCTGTACATAGCCCTGCCAGTGTTTGCAGTCCAGTAAGTCAAAACCATAAAGCTTGCGATAGGACTGCAGATCAATCGGCGGTTCATCACTACGATTCAGGTTTAAAGGTGGCAAGAGTTGAGGCGTAACATCCCGACTCGGAATGGGTAAATCCAGCTGTTTCAGAATGGTGGGATTTAAAAATGGGATATCAGACATTATGGCACCTCCCGACAGTCACTGGATCCAAACCACATATCGCGCATGGTCGCCAACATTTCATAATTGGCACGACGACTGTGATCATAATTTTGTGCACTTGGACGCCACCGTGTCAATGGCGTTGGCATCGGTGCTTCTACCGGAATGGTTTGTATGCCATTTAACGCAAATAAACGGCGGGTACGCGGCATATGATAACGATCCGTAATCAGAATCACTGTAGGCGCTCCACCTTTCTTTTGTAATAATAATGAACTGAAACGGGTATTTTCACAGGTGTTCATGCTGCGATCTTCCAGTAATTTGGCATCGACACCATGATTTTTTAACCAGCGCTGCATATACGGTGCTTCGACCCCACTCAGAACAATCGGCAACTGGTAGTGTTTCTCTACTGCCAGCGTGGTTTCCAGACGTAGTCGCGTATAGTTATTGACTACAATTTCTTTGCTTTGTTCATCCAGAGTTAAGCCACCACCCAATACCACAATCGCATAAGGCTGAGAGCGATTCGCGGGTTTAGCCTGCTGTTGCTCTTGCAGTAAAGCCAAGTCTTGCTGGATCTCCTCTCCATCAGTTTCCTGTACCGAACTGGCTTCCCCTTGTTCCAGCGGATGCGTCATCAGAAACTCCATATATTGCTCAATGCGTTCCTTGTTTTCACTACTGTCCCACTCCAGCAACTCCCGGAGATTTGCTGTCGGATCGACTGGTTCTGCATCTTTCTGAGAGGACAATAACGGCACCTGAGCAGGTGGACTTTGCTCTGTTTTTTGATCTTGCTGCTCGCGTTGATATTCTTCAATTACTTGCTGCAGCGCTTTATAACGTGCCTGAATCAGCATCAGGTTGGCCGAGTTATTTTGCTGGATATCCTGTTCCATGACCTTTAAATATGCCTGACGGGCTATCCACAAATCAGATCCAGGTTCTAGATTTTCATGCTCGCTTAATGCTGCCATTTTCTGGCTTTGGGCCGCGACTTCATTTAGCTCTAAGGAGACAAACTGGTTTAAGCCCTTGACGATCATTTTTGAGTAAAAAGGCGTATAAACCAACACCAGTAGACAGCCGCATAGTACAAATAGTCCAGTGACAATTTGTAGCAAACGTACCATCCAATGGGTGTTTTTCATGTTATTCCTCTTCCTGATGAGAACGGATCAAGCCATTTTTATTGAACAATACAGGTTCAGGTTCCAGCATCAGACTAAATTTCTCCCAAACCGATTGCTGTACTGCACGATACGTTTTACGGACATCGGTGAGAGAGGCCTGACCATAATTCACCAACACCAGCGCCTGTTTATGAAACATGCCGACAGGCCCCAACTGTTTACCCTTCCAGCCCGCCTGATCAATCAACCAGCCTGCTGCCAGTTTAACTTGAGCATTCGTTTGCTGGTAATGGGGTAAATTCGGGAAAGATACAGCAATTTGGTCAAAGACCGCCTGATCAACCACCGGATTTTTAAAGAAGCTGCCCACGTTGGGAAATTCTTGTGGATCAGGCAATTTACTCTGGCGAATCTGGATGACCTGTTGCTGCAAGTTTTCTGCTGTGAGCTGATCACCGACCGCAGTCTTCAGATCACCATAATTCAGTTTCAAATCTGGCTGTTTAAGTAATCTAAAAGTCACATGGGTAATCACATAACGGTTGGGATCATCTTTAAAAATACTATGCCGGTAGGCAAACTGACAATCTGCTGCCTGAATCGAAGCAAACTGTTTCAATTGTCGGTCATAGACCTCAACAGAATCGATGAATTCTCCGACTTCGACACCATAAGCGCCAATATTCTGTACTGGCGAAGCACCGACACGTCCAGGAATCAGGGCCAAATTTTGTAAACCATACAGACCTTGTGCTGTAGTCCAGAGCACGAAGTCATGCCAGCCTTGTCCGCCGCCTACACGTAAACGTTGCGACTGATCATCAGCATCCAGCATTTCTATGCCTTGAATATCCATATGCAGAACCAGTGCATCAATCTGCTCCGGCAACAACATATTACTGCCGCCTGACAGGATCAGCAAATTGAGTTGCTGCTGTTCCGCAAAATCCAGTGCAGTTAGCAGATCAGCGGTGGATTGAATCTGAGCATAGTGCGAAGCAACTGCTTCTAAATTTAAGGTATTAAAAGGTTTAAGTTGAACCTGGGTTTGAATCTGCATCGCTTAAACCTTGTGTAAATTCTGTTTAAAAATCTCAATCCAGGCCTGGCTGCTGGACTCACACTGATCAAGCACCCGTTCAAAGCCATCCGCTTCGCCATAATAGGGATCCGGTAAGGCCTGTTTCGGATAGGTCTGATCATGTTCACTCATCAATGCCACACGTGCACGTACATGACCAAACTGAGTTTCTGCCAGACGCTGTATGTTCTGGATATTGGATAAATTCTCCAGATCCATCGCCAGAATCAGATCATAATCAATAAAATCATGCGGAATAAGTTGACGTGCGCGAAGTGCTGAAAGGTCATAGCCACGTTTCAGCGCATGCTGCTGGCTACGCAAGTCCGGTGCCTTGCCCGGATGATAATTACTGGTTCCGGCAGAATCGACCACAATATTCAGTTGCTGTTCATCACAATAATGTCTGAGTACAACTTCTGCCGTGGGAGAGCGGCAAATATTCCCCAAACAAACACATAACACCTTGTATGGCGTTCTGGATGACATAAACAACCTCAGAGCTACTTTATTTTAAGGATTCTTATGTTAAGTTATTTATATACTGATTCCTATCTTACAACCATAGAATAATCTCGTATTTGCAATAAAAAAATCAAGGATATCGCCATGAATCGTTTTCAGTTTCAAACCGTCCCCAATATCATTGCCGGACTAGGCACGATTCAGGAATTATTTAAAATTCTAAAAAATGGCCGTTATCAACGTCTTCTGCTAGTGACTGACCCGGGGATGCTGAAGCAGCAATTACATCTGCCGCTTCTTGATATTATTGAATCTGCCGGGCTGGAGTACGTGATTTACTCGGATGTTCAGGCCGATCCGCCCGATACAGTGGTGCTTGAAGCGGCGGCTTTTGCAAAACAGGAAAATATTGATGTGGTGCTGGGCTTTGGTGGTGGCAGCTCGATGGATGTGGCCAAACTCATTGCAATTTTGGCGCATCCCGAGCAGCATCAGACACTGTCCGATCTGTATGGCGTTGATAATGCTACCGGACCGCGTTTAGCTTTAATTCTGGTACCGACCACCGCTGGAACAGGTTCGGAAGTGACGCCGATTTCGATTGTCACCACAGGTGAAACGACCAAAACTGGCATTGTCGCGCCCATTCTCTATGCAGATATTGCCATTCTGGATGCAACCTTTACCCAAAATCTTCCGGCACAGATCACTGCCGCCACCGGCATTGATGCCATGGTACATGCCATTGAAGCCTATACCTCAAAACACAAGAAAAATCCTTATTCGGATATGCTGGCCAAACAGGCTTTAAGATTACTGAATGCCAATCTGCAACGTGTACTGCAAAACGGTCATGATTTAGATGCCCGCCAAAATATGCTGGTCGGTTCCATGCTGGCCGGACAAGCCTTTGCCAATGCACCAGTCGCTGCCGTACATGCGCTGGCTTATCCACTGGGTGGACATTTTCATCTTTCGCATGGGCATAGCAATGCACTGGTTCTAACTGAAGTATTAAAGTTTAATGCGCCAGCGGCCAAACAGCTCTATGCGGAATTGATGACCTGGCTGGATCCCCGTAGTAAAGGTTGCCATGATGGCCTGACCGATCTGTTTATTGATCATTTTAATAATCATCTGATGCAAAGCGGTTTGACTCTAAAACTAAATCAGTTGAATGTTCCAGAACATATGCTGCAGGTGATGGCAGAAGATGCGATGCAACAAAGCCGGCTGTTGCAGAATAATCCACGTGAACTCAAGGTGGAGGATGCTTATCAGATTTATCAGGCGATCTATTCCTAGATCAATTTCCACCTAAGCCTTATCTAGCTGAGGACTGAATAGTGATGAAAGCCACCATCAAACAGCGTGAACACTATACTTTTTTCCTGCCCATTCAAACCCGTTGGGCAGACAATGATCTGTACGGCCATGTCAACAATGTGACTTATTATAGTTATTTTGATACCGCAGCCAATGCCCTGCTGATTCAGGAAGCTGATTTTGATCCTAAATACTCCCCGATGATTGGCTTGGTAGTCAGCTCCAACTGTCAGTTTAATCAGGAACTGTCTTATCCGGAAATTATTGAAGTGGGCGTGGCCATTGAAAGCATGGGAAGCTCATCACTCAGCTATGATCTGGCTATTTTTAAACGCAACTCAGATACAGCCGCCGCGCAAGGCAATTTTGTCCATGTATTTGTCGATCGTGAGACACGAAAAAGCACCCCGATTCCAGTTGAAATGCGGGATGCTTTATCTCGATTTGTTGTGACTTAACATCCAGCCTATTTCAGCTGAATATTTTGCAGTTCACCGTCAAACTGCTGTAACAGATTGCGTACTGCCGGTTCAGCATGTAACAATTCTTCGGCACGTTTAAAGGCACGTGCCTTACGCTGATGCTGCATGGTATATGGCGTTAACTGGTCCACATTTTCAAATTTCACCTGGAAATTGGTTTGCGGCCATTGCTGTTGCAAAGCAGCTTCCAGATGATGTTGCAACTGGGTCAGCAACTGCTGGTACTGTTCAGGGATATGGAAAACGGATTCGCCATTCATCTGGCCAGTCATGATGCCATACTGTGCCAGTTCCTGTACTGCCGGAGAAAGCTGGCTGTTACGGAACCAGTATTCCCATTTTTCTACGCTCCACTCGCCTTCTAAGGTTTGCTCAGGTATCTTCAAAATATCCTGTGGCATCAGATTCTGCATATTTACATCTTGGGAAATGTCTTCCGGCAAAGCTGTCTGTGCGACTGGCTGAACCGGAGCTATATTTTTAAGAGCAGGCTGATCGGTTGTTTCCTGTGAAAGCTCTATTTCCGGTACAGCAAGACTAAATTCCTCATCAGCAGACATACTGTTTTGTGGTGGCTCACTAGGAATGACAGCATCTGCAGGAATAAACTCTTCAAGCAGCAAATCATCCGAACTGTTGCTGGTAGCAGGTGCTTCTGGCGTACTCTCGATTTCATCAAAACCAAATAAGCCTTTGTCATCATTTGGATCAAAAACAATCTGATCCGCAGACTGAATCTCTTCAATCACTGTTTGAGTTGCTACAGGCTGGACAGGTTCAGGTGCATTGATGTTGGTTGGCTCTTCCTCATCCAAAAAATCATCCGAAGAAGGTTCAGACGCTGATGCGACATCAATCTCCTCATCCGACTCATCGTCCAGAGAGAAATCATCAAATACCGGTTCTGCCTCCAATGATTGTGTTTCTACTGATTCAGATTGAAGTTGTGTCTGAACGGACTGCTGTAGACGTGTTGTACTGGTTGCTGCCTGTTGCGGTGCAGTCTCCTGCATCACCGGAATTTCGCTTGGCTGTAAGGGACAGAAAGCCAATAAACGTAGCACCGTCATCTCAAAACCTTGTTCCTGCGTAACTGCAAGCTGTAAATCGGCACGCCCCTTACAGGCAATCTGATAATAGAGTTGCAGGTCTTGTGCTGAAATTATAGCCGATAATTGCATGATCTTTTGATTGATCTCTGCACTATATTTCAGGCTTAAATCTGGTAAATATTGCAATAAGGCCAGTTCATGCAACGTCGAAATCAACTGGTCGAGCACCAGTGACACATCCAGAGCTTGCTGACGGAACTGCAGCAATAACTGACTGACCTGTGCTTTCTGGTTCTGGTGAATCGCCAGAATCAGGTCATAAATAATGGTGCGATCAATTAGCCCCAGCATGTCTTTGACGTCCTGATGCTGAATCGCACCCTGACCATAGGCAATCGCCTGATCAGTCAGAGACAAGGCATCACGCAGAGAACCTTGCGCAGATTCAGCAATCTGCCAGATGGCATCCTGATCAGACTGAATGCTTTCTTTGCTAAGAATATGGCCCAGATGATCAGTAATTTCATCGACTGCCAATGGACGCAAAGTAAATTGCAGACAGCGAGAAATTACGGTAATTGGCAGTTTTTGCGGATCAGTGGTTGCAAACAGAAATTTGACATGTTCTGGCGGTTCTTCCAGCGTCTTTAACAGCGCATTGAAAGAATGCGTGGACAGCATGTGCACTTCATCGATCAGGTAGACCTTAAAGCGGCCTTGAGTCGGTGCATAAGGAACATTGTCGAGCAGCTCGCGGGTATCTTCGACCTTGGTGCGTGATGCTGCATCGATTTCGATTAAATCAATAAAACGACCTTCATTGACTGCGGTACAGGTCGCACAGACCTCACAAGGCGTCGAGGTAATACCGGTCTCGCAGTTCAAGCACTTCGCCAAAATACGTGCAATCGTGGTTTTTCCGACACCACGCGTTCCCGTAAACAAATAGGCATGATGCAAACGGCCACGTTCGAGCGCGCTGGTTAAAGCACGTGATACATGGTTTTGCCCCACCAATTCATTAAAATTACGAGGACGGTATTTTCGCGCAAGTACTTGATACATGTATGCTCCTTTTTAAAGGTCTAAGCATACTGTTTTTTTATAAAATAGTGAAATGAATGCCGGTTTATAAAGAGTAAAAATCCCTTGATCAAAATCATTGAAAAAGGGATATAAAACAGATGCTTTTTTAAAATTAGACCGATTCAAACAGGATAAAGTCACTTTGCATCTGGTAGCGTTTGCCTGTTTGATCTTCACGAATTTCCAGAACATGCTTTTTCAGATCGACATAGAGCAGATTTCGGGTATCGACATTCAGCAGTTCAATCTTTTGTTGTGATTCATCCTGAAACCGAATCTGCCCGCTCATTGTTTCAATTTCATTATGACCACTTAAACTTTCACGCTGTAAAGTAAAGGTCTGATCTTCATTCAAGGTCAAGGCCACTGCCATGCCTGGACAGTCTTCACAACTTGAAAAACATCCCATACATGGTGTTGTGCCCTGATAACTCCCGACCCAGGCAGGAATCTGAGCTTTGGCTTCCATCACCGTTTTTGCAGCCGGCTGATTCGGCTCCTGACATCCGAACAACGCACTGCTTGCGACCAGAGGAATCACCAGCACTTTTTTCATTACTTCACACCACAGCCATGGACTGCGCGACAAAATAACATATTTAGCTAACGGGCTAAACTCCCAAATCAGGGATATTTAGCGCCAGCCTTTGCGACCGGTCAGTACCGCATCCGCACAGCGCAAGGTTTCTTGCGTCAGGCCCCAAAGACGGTAATCTCCAGTTAATGAACCTGTCGGGAAATTATGCGTATAGGCAAAACTCAAACCGCGCTCAGGATCGCACCAGGCACCAGAGCCATTAAACCCCATATGACCAAAACCTTTAGAGGCTTTTCCTAAAGTGAGAACACGGTGATAACCCAAGCGCCAGTGCATCGGTAAAGGCATGATCCGATCGCGTGTTTTGTACTGCACCTGACTCAGTCGCTGGAACACCTCAGGCGAAATCAGTTGCTGACCTTGCCATTCACCATGACTGGCCAGCATGGCATAGATTTTTGCCAGACTCTCTGCGGTAAAGACACCGTTAGCAGATGGGATAATGGCTTTTAGACCCTTTTCACTAAAGAAACTAAATTTCTTCATGCCTTTGGGAATCATTGCATCCTGAAAATCCTGTGGACTCTGACCGCTCCATACTAAGGCTCGTTCCATCAGGTTGGGTTTTCTTTGCATATTTTTTTTCACAGGCTGTGCTTGAGACTTGGCTACTTTAGGCTTTGAAATGGGTAAAGCCACCCGAGCTAACTCATTCGTCGGTACGCTAAAATAAGCACCATTTAATTGTAATGGTTGAACCAGATATTCCTGCATCAGTGCACCCAGTTTTTTACCAGTCGCTTTTTCTAATGCCCCACCCACCTGCCAGCCAAAAGTCAGCGGTTGATAAGCGGCATCTGTAGCAACCTGAAATCGTGGTTCAGCCGCCGCAATCCGGTCCAGCATCTGTGACCAGTCCGCCATTTCAGTGGCATCATCAATGATATTACGGATATCAAACAATCCGCTTTGATGACTCAGCATATGCGCCAGAGTAATATTTTCTTTACCCTTTTGCGCAAATTCAGGCCAGTATTCTGCAACTGATCTATCATAGTCCAAAAATCCCTGACTCACCAGAATATGCGCTAGGGTTGCTAATACACCTTTGCCAGTGGAATAGCATAGTGACATGGTATCGGGCTGCCAGCTTTCTGTGGCAGACTTCTTTCCGGTATAAATATCGACAACTTTTTGTCGCTGAAAATATACGACAAGTGCTGCACCACCCTGTTCAGTACGTGCATCCTGTAGGCGGCTAAACTGACGAGCAAGGTCGCGAAAACGCGCATCTACATTGCCCTGATAATTATGCTGATCAGCAAACAGATAATCTTTAATTGGCTGCATCATTCTATCCATAGAATATTGATCCCTTAAAATGAAAAAGCCTAAATCAGATTTAGGCTTTTGATTCAGATTTAAATTGCTTTGATATGACCGGTGACATGTGGTTTTTGATTCTTATTGTTTCGAATCAGGAAATCTGTATCATTCGCTGCCTGCGCGGTCAGGAACTCAACTTTAGATGGCAAATACATTGGCAACTTGAACCAGACATCAGCTTCATAAGCATCTGGCAATGACAGATTCGCCAGTGCTTTGGCCTTGCTCCACATGCCATGTGCAATTGCCTGTTTAAAGCCAAAGGCTTTCGCTGTGACTGCATGAATATGGATCAGGTTAAAATCACCTGAAGTCATAGCATAGCGACGACCAGTATTTTCCGAGATGTTCCATTCATTATTGAGTATATATTCTGGCGCTTGGCTTTCTGCAGGTTTGGCAGCAGCTTTAGCATTGGTCTTTTGACGTGACAGATAAGTCGTCAATGCTTCAACTACGACCTCACCTCCCACTTTGACTGTAGTCATGAAATCAAACTGCACACCTTTATCATGTGGCTGTAATTCACCAAATTTGCATGACAGGGTTAAGGTTTCATTGACGCCGATTTTACGGTATTGCTTGACCTGATTACGGATATGTACCAAGCCCAAGATCGGAAACGGAAATGCTTCTGAAGTCATCATGTGCATTTGCAGACTTTGTGAAAGTACCGTCAGATAGATTGCTGGAATATAACCATTATTTTTAAAACCACAAACTTCGTTATAGGCTTTCAGATGTTTCTGATCGACCTTGAATGAATCCACCACATATTCAACTTGCGGTAGAACTTTTTCAGCTTTCGGCTTTTTAAAAATCAAGCCCTGAATCACTTTTGGATAGGCTAAATAAGGTTTTGGAAGTTGACTAAAATGGCGCGTATTCATACTGAACCTTTAAAATATTCTTTTCATTTATATATGAGTGGAGTTCTCTCTCCCTTTGGGAGAGAGTTAGAGAGAGGGCTAAAAAAGGCCCCTAATCTCCCTCTCCTAAATCCTCTCCATGAGCTTTAATTAAACTGCAAGAAAGGACTTGAATGCTTTAAGCCCCTAACAGACTTTGACCACACACACGTACCACGTTGCCATTTAAACCTGTTGATGCAGTAGAAGCGAACATTGCAATCGTTTCTGCAACATCGACAGGTAGGCCACCTTGGCTCATCGAGTTCATACGGCGGCCCGCTTCACGGATCGCAAATGGAATCGCAGCCGTCATCTGTGTTTCGATAAAGCCCGGTGCAACGGCATTAATGGTTATACCATTTTTTAATGTCGGTGCTGTGAATTTCACCACGCCAATGACGCCAGCTTTAGATACTGCATAGTTGGTTTGACCCAGGTTACCTGCAATCCCTGAAATTGAGGATACACAGATAATACGACCATTGGCATTTAGACCATCGTTGGAGATCAAGTAATCATTCACGCGTTCAATTGCCGACAGGTTGATGTTAATCACCAGATCCCATAGTTCAGGCTTCATATTGGCCAATGTTTTATCACGAGTAATCCCGGCATTCTGCACAATGATATCCAGACCGCCATGCTCAGCTGCCGCTACCTTGATCTTTTCACCTGCATCTGCAGCTGTAATATCAATAGCCAAGGTAGAACCACCAATTTCACCAGCGACCCGATCAAGGTCCGCCTGCTGTTGTGGAACGTCCAGACAGATGACATGTGCCCCATCGCGCGCCAATACATGGGCAATCGCTTCACCAATACCTCGGCTTGCACCTGTCACAACCGCAGTTTTACCCGCTAATGGCTTGGTCCAGTCTACGTCTACTTTTTCAGCTGGTGAAACACGGATCACCTGACCAGAAACATAGGCAGAACGCGGAGAAACCGTAAAACGTAATGCAGATTCAAGATTTGCTTCAGCACCTGCATCGACATAGATCAGGTTTGCTGCAATACCTTTCTTGAATTCTTTAGCCACTGATTTCACGAAACCTTCCAGTGCACGTTGAGCAATTGCCTGGCTCACCGATTTTGCTGTTTCAGGTGTTGTACCGACAATTACAACACGACCAGAACTCTGGATCTGACGTGCAATCGGGTTAAAGAAATCATAAAGTGCTTTTAACTGTTCTGAATTTTCGATCCCTGAAGCATCAAAAATGATGACCTTGAATTTTGATTCTTTATCGCCCGGGTTAAACGCACCCAGATTCAGTCCAGATGCTGCAGCTGCCTGTTGCAGTTCAGCATTGTTACCTGCATAGCTGTTGGCATGGATATTTGCCAGAACCTGAGCAATAGCACCCGTCAATGGACTTGCTGGTGCTGCGCCCAATAATACTGCGCCTTTTACCACCGGCGTAGCAGACTCAAAACGGTCTAAAGAAGTTGGGGATGGCAGACCCAAATTTTTAATGACAAATTTACCAATAGGAGATTTTGCAAAAGTTTGGTACTGATCAGTCATGTTTATTATCTCTCATACAAATTAATTTTTGGTTGATCTAAAGTTATCCTTAAACTTCAATATGATGCCAGACACATATATTTCAATAGATCCGCCAGATTCCGCCCAATCATACTTGAGATAATAGGCAGATGACTTGACCTGAGCGCAGTCTGTAATGTCATTGTAGTCAATACAGCCTATCCTCTTCTATGCTAATGTAAGCGCCAAGAAGACGATCTATTTGCCTGGTAAAGCCTTATGAGCAAAACAACTCAAGAAAATCCAGCAGTCGAGAACTCTGCGACAGAAACTGTGTCAAAACCATCAACGCGCACCAAACGTAGCACTAAAAATACTGACACAGCCACTGGGACAGAAAAAAGTCCGACTAAAACCACGAGTACACGGAGCACACTTGCCCGTGCCAAAAATACGACTTCATCTGAAAAAGATTCAACCTCTACAACACAGACTTCTGTTCTACAGGAACCAAACATGAGCCAAAATACAGTTCGCCGCGTTGCGATTATCGGTGGTAACCGCATTCCATTTGCACGTTCTAATGGTGCTTACTTTACGGCATCCAATACTGACATGTTTACAGCAACCCTGAACGGCCTGGTTGAACGCTTTAATCTGCAAGGTCAACGCTTAGGTGAAGTGGTTGCGGGTGCAGTACTGAAACACAGCCGTGACTTCAATATGACCCGTGAATGTGTACTAAATACTGCCCTTGCACCTGAAACGCCTGCTTATGACATCCAGCAGGCATGTGGTACTGGTTTGCAAGCGGCATTTCTTGTTGCCAACAAGATTGCTTTAGGTCAAATCGAAGTAGGCATTGCAGGTGGTGTAGATACGACTTCTGATGCACCGATTGCTTTTGGTGACGGTTTACGTAAAGCATTACTTGAGCTAAACATTGCGAAAACTGCAAAAGACCGTCTGAAAGCACTGACCAAAATCAATGTGAAAGACCTTATGGATGCACCAAAAAATGGTGAGCCGCGTACAGGTCTGTCTATGGGTGATCATCAGGCGATTACTACACTGGAATGGGGAATTTCCCGTGAAGCACAGGATGAACTTGCTGCATCTTCACACCAGAAAATGGCTGCAGCGTATGAAGAAGGTTTCTTTGATGACCTGATCACACCATTCTTGGGTCTTCAACGTGACAATAACCTGCGTGCGGACTCAAGTGTTGAAAAACTGGCGAAATTAAAGCCGGCCTTTGGTAAGGGCGATGCCCGTACCATGACTGCGGGTAACTCTACGCCGCTAACAGATGGTGCTTCTTGCGTGCTCTTGGCTTCTGAAGAATGGGCGAAGGCAAATGGTCATGAAGTATTGGCTTACCTGACTTTCCAGGAAACTGCCGCAGTTGATTTTGTCGAGAAAAAAGAAGGCCTGTTGATGGCGCCTGCTTATGCCGTGCCGCGTATGCTGGAACGTGCAGGTCTGAAACTGCAAGACTTCGACTATTATGAAATTCATGAAGCTTTTGCATCTCAAGTATTGTCTACGCTGAAAGCTTGGGAGGATCCGAAATTCTGTAAAGAGCGTTTAGGTCTGGATGCACCATTAGGTTCAATTGACCGTGCAAAATTGAACGTAAAAGGCTCTTCACTTGCTGCCGGTCACCCGTTTGCAGCAACTGGCGGTCGTATCATTGCGACAGCAGCAAAACTGATTAACCAGAAAGGTTCAGGTCGCGTACTGGTATCGATCTGTGCAGCCGGTGGTCAAGGTGTAACGGCGATTATTGAAAAATAATCTGTTGACCGATCCAATTAAAAAGCCCCTCAAATGAGGGGCTTTTTTTATGTTTTAGGGATTTGGCATCGGGTTATTTTTAAAATATTCATCCACTTTGTTCCACGGTGCAGTCGATGCCACACCTTTCACCATATTCTGGTTCACACCCTGACAAAGCGCGCTGTCGGGTGTTAGGTGGAAAGCATTCACATTTGGGTCCATATAAGGAATTGAGCCTGGACGGCGCTGGAAATAGAAGTTTAACCAATCGACCATAGCTTCAAAGCCATAATTCGACATGGCCCAGGCACTATTATGCCCGCCCCAATGATGACCAAATTCATGTGCAATAATTCGATAACCAGATAATCTGTAATGGCCATAGAATAACCAAGTATCTACTCCTAATACTGCTCCACCACCTAAACCACCACCCATATTGGTAATGCCAAGATTAATTTCATTGCGATTAAGAATTTCCCGATAGATCCGGACATAATCTTCTGGCTGAAAGAAACCATTCGGCCCTTCTACCTGACCATCATTGCCAAAAAAATCGTGTCCCATGACCGCTTTATGGTTAAACCATAAGGTTTCAAATTCTGGAGTACTGAGCATGTAGGCCAGATTGGTCATCATCATGACCCGTTCCCGGGCATAGACCGGCGTAATACGACACCATTTATTCGGTTCATCATAGGTACCAAAATAAATTTTCCATTTGGCTTTAATCTGATTCAGCTTTTTGACGTGCTCATCGGTCTCAGAGCTAATTTTCAGATCAAAAACATTGATTGGGTTTTGCGTGGTCTGACTCAGACCTGCGAGCTGGATCGAGCCTGTGCCATCAAGCAACGGGAAACGGGATTGATCGGTCAACTTGAGACCAAAATTTGCCTTCGAAAATGGCGTCAACTGATCCAGCTTAGCCAGAATCACCCAGTCTTCTGAGTTTTTAATCTTGGCACAAATCTGCAAATCACGTACAGGCACAGCACTGTAGCTTTGCAAATGCAGGCGGTTGCCATTTAGAGTTGCCGATAAAATCTTGTCCATATAGACATGACGCTGGCTGCTATTGGTCAAGGTTTCCCATGATTCACCATCCTGCAAGACATGGCTTCTCTCGCGTGCTTTAGATTCGGTTAAAATCATAGCTTGGTTTAACTGGGTGGATTTATTCTGTTGCAGGGTCAGCATTGGCAGAATATGAATTTTATGATTGGCCATATGCAGCAGATTCTGACCATAAATATAAAGATCGCTGGCCTTGGCTAGTCGGCTGCTCTGGTTTTGCCCTTTTAAAATATAGTCTCGGAAGGTATCCACACTTTTATTGGGTAAGATAGACTCCAAGTTAAAGGATTTTTCCCGGTAGCTTTCTACAGTTCCATCATTTCGTGACACATAGACCAAACCATCATTATGGCGATGTATGACTGCCGACAAATTCGTTTCTGTTAAAATGGGCGCAATATTATTTCCATTTTCCTGAATCTGATTGATATCGTGAACATAAGTCATACCATTGGGCAGGCTGGTATACAGATAGTTGTCCATAACCTCCATACGTGCATTACAGTTGCGTGCACAGCCCGGCAGGCTGAGCCGTGCAAATTTCCGAGCTTTTAAATGGTTTTGCGCTGTCACATCACTTTGACGCCAAACATTGATCCGGCCTTCAATATCAGGTACATACACATAGCGGTCATCGGCAGTCACTGCATTGCTATGTACCAACGCATAATTAAGCGCATCGCCCAACCACACACCTGTACCAAGGGCCATAATGAAGCTCGGCTGCTCGCTATTAATGTCTAAAACATCAATTCGGTTTGAGCCATAGTTGGCCACATACAAACGCCCTGCATGAATTTCCAGATCATTCAGGCTATCCCATTTTTTGGCCAGACCCGAAATTTTCGTAGGATCAATCGCACTGAGTGCACGTTTTTGTTTTAAGTCATAACGCAAAATATTCGATTCGGCCTGACTATTGGCAATATAAAGGACATCGCCATTTACCACCATGACGGTGGGATTCCAGCTGGCCAGACCGAAATTCCCTGCTGTTAATTCTGAACCCACATCCAGAACCTTAAATTCCGCAATTTTGCTCAGTTGCTCACCCGAACCGGGGGGTGTCACTGGATCCGGCAGCGTCTGCTGTGGCGTACTGCTCTCACCTCCTCCACCCCCACATCAGCAACACGATGGACACTGATAAGATCGCGCGTCTAAATAGCATTGAATTCCCCAATAAATTTAAAAATTAAAATAAAAAATCAAAGTCTTATAGCTTAATTTTCAGCTAGGTTCGAGCATAAAAAATGAGGACTTGATCAAGTCCTCATCGCTGAATATTTCACCTTTCGCATTCTGAAAAGGGAGTCTGAACTGTGTGGTATTTTTTATGACGTATTTTATGATGAGATTTTCCGATAATCCGGCTGTAGCCCCAGTCTGGCTTCTAGATGATCATAAATCCACTGAAAAATAAAGGTATACACCAGAATACAGAGCGTTAAAGCCAAATCCAGCAGAAAGGCCTGAGCCAGACTCATGTGCAAAGCATAAGCCACCATCGGAATGGTCGCCAGCATCAAACCGCCTTCAAAGCCAATTGCATGAGCAATTCGCACTTTAATGGTTCTTTTCAAATGATGTCTGGCTTCAAACTTTTCAAAATAATGATTAAACAGCATGTTCCAGAGTACTGAAGTCACGGCCATAGCAATCCCGAGTGCACCGGTGACCTCAAGCGGCATATGCATCAATGTACTTAGCAGGACAGAGATCACGACCAGTAGAATGCCTTCATATAAGGCAGCATGAATCAGTCTTCTTTTGGAAATTAACATATCAAATCAGCTCAATTCATTACATGATGCAAGGATTTTATTTCTTTAAATCTGACTATTCGAGTTAGAATCTATCAATAAAAATGAAATATTAAAGATATGAATGTTAATCAAGAACAGCTGCTGATGTTTAAAACCGTGATGGAAACCGGTTCTTTCTCTGCGGCTGCACGTCAACTGGGCAAAGTACCTTCAGCAGTCAGCATGGCCATTGCCAATCTAGAAATTGACCTGAATCTAGAACTGTTTCAGCGTATAGGTCGTGAACCGAAACCAACTGCGCAAGCGCAGGTATTGTATGAAAAAACCCAGCAACTTCTGGTCGAAATGAATCAGTGGAAACAGCATGCTCAAGCCTTAAGTTCAGGCTTGGAATCTGAACTGAATATCGTAGTGGTCTCAGAATTGCTGCATACGCGCTGGACCGATTATATTGTGTTGCTAGAACAGGAATTTCCTGCACTGCAAGTCAATGTATTCAGTGCACCTCAGGAAGATGCACATCGTATGCTGTTTGAAGGTTCAGCGCAGCTAGCCTTGATGTTTGAACGCGAACAACTGGAAACACGGGAACAGTTTGTGGAATTGAAACGTGAGGTACTGGTGGCTGTAGTCGCCAAACAGCATCCCCTAAGTCAGTTCGATCAAGTCAGTTATGAACAGATTTTGCAAAATAGGCAGATTGTGGTGGCCAGTCGGGATCGCACCATCAAGCCGGAACTACTCTTTTCACGAAATTACTGGCGCACCGACAACCACCACTCGGCTTGCAGCATGATTCAGCAAGGACTGGGCTGGGGGGTTCTGCCACTCGAAATGCTGAATGAGCAGCCACATTTGCAAGATCAGTTACAGGTTCTCAACCTGCTCGATTTCACCCCAAAGTTTGAATATTTTGTTGATCTGGTCTGGAGCAGAGAAACCCGATTAGGCACAGCTGCTCATTTTTTGATTAATCACTTGCGCAAACAACGTAAAACCGGGCATTAATCACAGAAATTCAACGACAGTCTACTTGGTAAACCGGCCATTTATGATATATAAGAAAGCATAAGCAATAACCATAGAACTAGATCGTAATGACATTAACTGCATTAAACCAATTAAAAAACTTGACGACCATTGTGGCAGACAGCAGTGATTTGAGTGCCATTGAAAAATTTCGTCCGCTTGATGCAACCACCAATCCATCGCTGATTACTGCAGCAGCGAAACAACCTGAAAATCAGGCCTTGATTGAAGCTGCTTTTCAGCAAGCCCAGCAAGAAGGCTATACAGATGACGCCCTGATTGAACGTACCATTGATATTTTGACGGTCAAATTCGGTGTAGAAATCTTAAAACTCATTGAAGGCCGTGTTTCAACAGAAGTCGATGCTTCCCTGTCTTTTAATACTGAAGCCACGATTGCCAAAGCCAAAGAGTTGCTGGCACTTTATGCGCAATATGGAATTGATTCAGACCGCATCCTGATCAAGATCGCGTCTACCTGGGAAGGCATTCAAGCAGCAAAAGCACTGGAAGAAGAAGGGATTCATACCAACCTGACTTTATTATTTGGTCAGCATCAGGCCCATGCCTGTGCCGATGCCAAAGTGACTCTAATCTCGCCTTTTGTCGGCCGTATTCTGGACTGGTACAAAAAAGCTGAAGGCGTTGAGTCTTACCCGATTGAACAAGATCCGGGGGTCTTATCAGTTAAGCGTATTTATGAGTTCTATAAAGCACATGGTATTCAGACTGAAATCATGGGCGCCAGCTTCCGAAGTATTGATCAGGTACTGGGCTTAAGCGGCTGTGATCTGCTCACGGTAGCGCCAAATTTATTGGCCGAACTAGAAAATGATCAACGTGAAGTGCGAGCTCAACTCTCAGCCAAAGATATTCAAGTTCAAGGTGAACTCAGTCCAATCAGCCCTGCCGATTTTGAAGCACAACTGAAACAGGATCCGATGGCCAGTGAATTATTGCAAGGCGGCATTGACGGTTTCATTAAAGCCCGTGAGCAACTGGCTGCTTTATTACGTGAAACTTTCCTGAGTACCACTGAGATTTAAAGAAAATTTAGCAAATTTCTCCAAGCCGATGTTGCTATAATGCCGCATCGGCTTTTTTGTTCATGCGAGTTTTTCGTGTTTGGTATCACAGATCTAACGACCTTTATCATTGGAACCACGTTGATTGTGCTACTGCCCGGGCCGAATTCCCTGTATGTCATGTCGATTGCTTCGCGCTTTGGGATTAAGACGGGATATATGGGTGCCTTGGGGGTTTATACGGGCGATCTGATCCTGATTATATGTACAGCATTGGGAGCAGCTTCTTTACTGCATGCCTTTCCGGTACTGTTTATTGCACTGAAAGTTATTGGAGCGATCTATCTCAGTTACTTGGGTATCAAGCTAATCATTGCGGCCTACCAGACTTTCTTTCCGGAAAAGTCATCACAACGCGTCCAGATTAAAAAGACGACTCCAGATACGGTAGAATCTGTTCAGCCCTTTCGTACAGCGCTCACAATCAGTATTTTAAATCCCAAAGCGATTCTGTTTTATCTGTCTTTTTTTGTGCAGTTTGTAGATCCTGCCTATCCTTATCCAGCCCTGACATTCACGCTTCTGGCTGTAATCTTGCAATTGATCAGTATGACCTATCTGTCGATCCTGATTTTTTCTGGTGTAAAACTGGCCTCCTATTTCAATCAGAACTATAAAGTGACTGCCAGCTGTGTCGCGGCGGTTGGGATCCTGTTTTGCGGTTTTGGCCTTAAACTGGCGACTTCAACTTTCTAGCAATGACCGGCTTCAAGCCAGCAGACCTCTGGATAAAATTGTTAAAAACATTGTGTTGATACGTGAAAAGCGTATGATTTAAACGCATTTAAAAATAGTGTCATGGATGATGCCAAAACTTTTACAAGATCTCTCCTTTCCCGCCATCATGGCCGGTTTTATTACCTGCATGATTGGTATCAGTGTTTCTGCCGTACTGGTTATTGAAGCTGCGCAAAGCCTGGGTGCCAATCAGGCACAGATCAGTTCCTGGTTGTGGGCACTGGGTATCGGCATTGGAGTTTCCGGGTTTCTGCTTTCCTGGAAATATCGCTATCCGATTTCAACCGCCTGGTCGACTGCCGGTCTGGCGCTGGTCATTGCTTCTGCCGGTCACTATAGTCTGGGGGAAGCAATTGGCGCTTTTCTGATTTCTGGCATTCTGATC
The DNA here is from genome assembly GCF_015602705.1 of Acinetobacter lwoffii. NCBI lineage: Bacteria > Pseudomonadati > Pseudomonadota > Gammaproteobacteria > Moraxellales > Moraxellaceae > Acinetobacter > Acinetobacter lwoffii. Next base: position 1,208,625 of record NZ_CP059081.1, on the reverse strand, counting down.
GCTTGTCTAGGATTTTTTGGAATTTTCGAGCGAATTTTCCAGTTTATTCCACAAAGTTTGACCAGTGCTATGCTGGCAGGTGTCTTGCTGAAATTTGGTATCTCTGTGTTTGGTAGTTTGCAACAGTCATGGGAATTTGTGCTTTGTGTACTGGCGATTTATCTGGTTTCCAAAAAACTGAGTACGCGCTATAGCATCGTGATTACCGTGTTAATGGCTATTGCCCTTTGTCCGTTCTTTATTAATTTTACTATTCCACAGCTGAACTGGAGTATTGCCCAGCCGGTATGGATTACACCTGAATTTAGTTTGCAGGCTGTTTTAGGATTAGCCTTACCGTTAATGGTGATTAATCTGGCATCGCAATACCTGCCTGGCTTGGCCGTCATCAAAAGTTATGGTTATCCCCCGAAAGTAAATTCTATTCTAGGCTGGACGGGTATTACACAGACGATGTTGGCACCATTTGGCTGTTTTAGTGTCAATCTTGCCGCAATCAGTGCGGCGGTCAGCCTGGATGTCCAAGCGCATCCTGATCCGGCCAAACGTTATATTGCCGGTATGAGCTGCGGCCTGTTTTATATCCTGATGGGTTTTTTTGCTGCGACCTTGACCAGTGTACTAATGGCTTTTCCGGGGATTCTGATTACAGTATTGGCAGGCATTGCCCTGTTTGGCACCATTGGCCACAATATCGCGCTGGCTTTTCAGGACAGTCATGACCGTGAAGCAGCACTGATGACATTCCTGTTTAGTGCCTCTAATATTCAGTTTTTCGGTATTGGTTCAGCTTTCTGGGGACTGCTACTTGGTTTGACGGTTTATTTGCTGTTTAAGCTTAAACCGCAAGTGGCGTAAGCTTATTGTAGAAATGAGGCAATTACTTTTGCTGCCTTTTTAATGCCCGGCAGTTTGGGAAAACAGGTTAATCACCACCACACCGGAAATGATCAGTGCAATCCCGATAAAAGCGGGCACATCCAGCGCCTGCTTAAAGATTACATAGCCTACGATTGCCGTAAGAACGATGCCTACTCCCGCCCAGATCGCATAGGCAATACCTAAAGGAATTACTTTAATGACCTGAGACAGCAAATAAAACGCAATACAGAATAAAATGACTACTGCCAGAGATGGCCATAATCGGGTAAAGCCTTCTGACTTCACCAGAAATGTTGATCCAGTCACTTCGGCAATAATAGCCAACGCTAACAACAAATATGCCCATGAGACAGGATTCATTTTTTAAACTCCAAACAATTTTTCAATGCTTGCTGTCGGGACGATCTGACATGATCAATCTTGAGAGATTCATTTTGCACCGTTTTCTCTTCAAGGGGAAAGCTGATGTAAAAAATCCAGGGTTCTGACAAAGGTTTGCTGACTTTCCTTTTTTCCCATAAAAAACTGATATTCATGAATGAGCCAGGCCTTAGACTCTGGATAAAATATTTCAGTCACAGGAACCTGCTGTTCCTTCAAAGCTTTTACAAATGGTAGCGACTGAGTATCGGTCAGAAAATCCTTGTTCCCGCCACTGATGAACACTGGCGGATAAGACGGCGTAATATACTGAATCGGAGAAATCTGCTTTAAAAACTCGGCATCATGTTTACGATCGCCGGTATAAGCCTGAATCAGGTTAAAGACACCCCATTCGATAATTTTCATTTCTTCAGGTGCTGTGCTGGCAAATGCTTCCAAGTCATAAATTCCACAATGCAAGATTAAACCTTTAAGCTGCGTAGGTTGCAGATGAGGCTGAATACCGGATTGGTCGGCAAATACAGGATTGGTCAAAAGCGCGGCGTAATGGCTGGCCATATTCGCCCCGGCAGAATCTCCGGCCAGATATAAGTTCTGGGCATCGATTTGGTAGGTGTCTGCATAGGTATCGAGAAATTCAAGTGCCTGATTGATCTGGTGTAACTGGCTTGGATAGGTCACTTGTGGCGCAAACTGATATTGCACGGATACCACGTTATAGCCCTGTGCCGCCAGCAGCTTGAAATAACCCCGTGCATGTTCTTTAGAACCTGAAATCCAGCCGCCGCCATGAATCCAGACAATGGTCGGTCGTGGGCCAATACTGGCAATATTCTGCGGCTGATACAGATCCAGAGATAATTTCTGTTGCGGCGCATAGGCAATATTCTGCTGCACGATAACCGCACTAGGTGCATAACGATCCATCACTTTTTGCTGCAAGCCTGTGGTCAGGTTAAAAGCACCGGCAATGACTTTACTGTTCTGTGCGGTCTGACAGCCGGAAAGAATAACTGAACTTATGAGCAAAAGATGAATGGCAAAAAACCTCAAAACAGTCCCCTATACATGATCTAAAAACAGGCTACGGCAGTTTAAACCATCCTGCTGCAAACGAGGACTATTCATCCTCTTATTTTTGATCATTAAAACTGTAAATCCGAGTTTTTTACTCTGTTTTTTTCATCACTTTTACATGAAAAATATTTGTAATTTAATAAGTTTTTTCAATTTTACCGCTTTTTTGCAATTGCACCCGCCACAGCACTGTGCTATCAATAAACCAAGCCTAAAAATCAGACAACCTGCGGAGAAAAGCCATGGCTTATCAACATATTTTAGTCCCAGTGGACGGTTCAGAAATTTCCTTTTCTGCAGTACGACATGCTGCCAAAATTGCCAAGGCATTCGGTAGTCAGCTTTCCCTAATCAGCCTGATCGCAGAAGATCCTTTTACCGAGGCTGATTTCTATTACAGCTCCTCCATCATGAAGGAATATTTTATCGAGGCACATGCCAATGCCAAAAAGGCCTTGAAAGAAGCCACTGCCATCGCAGCCGGTGAAGGTATTGAAGCGCAATCCCGCATTGTCACAGGTTTAGTCAATGCAGAGCATATTGCTGAAACCGCGGGTGAAGTGAAAGCAGACCTGATTGTTATGGGTTCTCATGGCCGTAAAGGCTTCCAGAAAATGATTCTGGGCAGCTTTGCACAAGATGTATTGGGTGCGAGTGAAATTCCCGTACTGATCGTGAAAAAATAATCCTGACGCTGCGCATCTTCAAGATGCGCAGTACTTGCTACTTTACATTTGAACCTCTAGCAAAACATGCTGTGGAGATTTACTCGCTCAAACCACCCCCCGCTTACTGCAATAATAAATATGAGGAAGCACCATGAATAACTATGATCATCTTCTCGTAGCACTCGATGAGTCCTCGATTTCCTATGCTGCCGCAGATCACGCCCTGGAACTGGCCAAAGTATTTCATAGCCATGTCACTTTACTCAGTGTGATTGCGGTAGATCCCTTTAAGGGCGTAGATTTTTACAAAGTTGCTCCAGCAGTCACAGATTACTTTATGCATGCAGAACAAAATGCACTTGATCGTTTAAATGAACTGAAACTGAACTTTGTTCGTGATGGCATCCAGGTGACGACAAAAATCCTGCATGGCATGGCACCGTCAGAAGGCATTATGCAGGCTGCAAATGAATCCCCGACCGATATGATCATTATGGGTTCACATGGTCGTAAAGGTCTGCAAAAACTTATGCTGGGCAGTGTCGCTCAAAATGTTCTGGCACTTTCCTCTATTCCAGTACTCATCGTCAGACAATAAGATGCTTGATCAAAGCCTGTATGATGCAGGCTTTTAGCGAAGTTTTTGATTTAACTCACTTAAGAAAATTTCAGCATCAAGCTGGCTTTGAAATACTTTTTTGTATTCTCCGACCTGCTGAATGGAATGCGGCGTATATTGAATGGAGATTTCAAGTAAGCCATTTTCAGGATTCTTGCTGACATGTACGGCAATAATATGCTGGCTATTTAAATAAAAACCATCTTCAATTTTCACTAACATATCTTGGACAACCTCTAGTAAGCGAATCTGTAGATCCCTTTACCTAGCTTACAGCTTAATAAACAAATACTCTTTTCCGTATAATCATACTGTAACACCCTTTAGTACTTACCTAAGCCTTTAGAGAAATTCAACTGTATTTAAAGCCAGCGTTTGAAATAAACAGGAAATAAAAAACCGGATCAGGTCGATCCGGTTTTTTATGAATATTGATGTTATACGCTGAGCATACTATTGAGTGTCTCAGACACATTTTTAGATTTAACCAGTGGCTTTAAGGTTTCAAGCTGTGCTTTCACTTCACTGCGTTGCGGTTCTGCCAAGGTATACCAGCGTGACAATACCTGTAGCAAACGTGAGCCTACAATCGGATTTTTCTCGTCCAGATATTTTGCCAGTCCAATAAAATGCTGCACGCCAAAGCTCCAGGTATTGACCGGATTAGCATTCAGCCCCCCGCTCACTGCACGGATACGGTTAGGCACAGCCAGATCATAATCCGGATGCTGGGTCAGATACGCAATCGTTGCATCCGTTGCTTTTGGATGTGCTGCCTGAACCATAAACCATTGGTCTAAAGACAAGGCTTCATCTTCAAAGCGGCTATAGAAATCTGCCAAAGCTTCTTCTGCTTGTGGTGCATCATTCCAGACCAAGACTTTCAGCGCACCCAAACGTTCAGACATATTCCCCGTGTGATATTGCTCATAGGCTAAATCAAAGGCAAATGCATCTCCCTGACGAGCCATCATCGTCAGCATAATATTTCTTAAAGCACGCACACCCATCGCTTGTGAGAATTCAGATTGCAGATCAGGATCCAGATTGAGATAAGTTTCTTTCGCTGTTTCTCCAAAAGCACGTGCCAAGGTATGCAGCAAAGCCTCACGCTTTTCCTGAATCATGACCGGATTATAATCCTGATCAATACGGCTACCTAAATAACCTTCCGACGGTACATCAAACAGACGTGATGCCAACAGCGGATCTTTCTCAATCACATCCGGCAAGGTATTGAGCATAGCCTCGATATAAATTTCTGCAGGCTGGTCATCCAGCAAGATACGCTCGAGTAAGGTCTGAGTTGCTTGCCACTGGTTAAAACCATTCGTTTCATATTGCAACAGGAAAGCCAGCTCTTTTTCTGAATAGTCAAAGTCCAGATTCACTGGTGCAGAGAAATTACGCAGCAAGGACACCACTGGTTTTGCTGTCACACCGCTAAATTCGATCGTTGCCTCATCCTGATCAAACAGATACACGCCATCTTTCACGCCATTTTCAAAGAGTGCCTCAGAGTTCAACGTTAGCTGCTCACCTGTTTCAGCATCAAACAATGCCAAAGCGACTGGAATGGGTACTGCTTTCAGATTCGGGTATTTGGCATGCGGTTTCAGGCTTTGCTTGAAGTGAAGACGATAGATTTGGGTCTCAACATCGTACTCAGCTTTTACTTGCAATTTAGGCGTACCTGGCTGGTTGTACCAGGTCAGGAAGTTTGAAAGATCCACACCTGAACCTGCTGTAAGCGCGGCCACCCAATCCTCAACTGTTACCGCCTGACCATCATGACGGCGGAAATATTCATCGGTTCCCTGACGGAATTTTTCCTTGCCAAGCAAGGTCGCCATCATGCGGTTAATTTCCGCACCTTTTTCATAAACAGTGGCAGTATAGAAGTTGTTAATTTCTACAAAATGATCCGGACGCGGTGGATGCGACAGCGGCCCTGAATCTTCCGGGAACTGATGCGCTTTGAGAACTGCTACATCATCAATACGTTGTACCGCAGCCGACTGTAAATCTTCCGAGAAAGACTGGTCACGGAATACAGTCAAGCCTTCTTTCAAACATAACTGGAACCAGTCACGACAGGTAATCCGGTTACCAGTCCAGTTATGGAAATATTCATGTGCAATGACTGACTGCACTCGCATGATTGCGGCATCAGTGGTGTACTCTTCATCGGCCAGCACGCATGAAGTATTGAAGATATTCAGACCTTTATTTTCCATGGCACCCATGTTGAATGCACTGGTCGCCACGATCATGTAGTTATCCAGATCATAAGGCAGACCATAATGCTCCTCATCCCAGCGCATGGAATGTTTGAGCGCTTCCATGGCGATTTTGCATTTTGGAATATCTTTTTCTTCTGCATAGATTTCCAGAGCTACATTGCGGCCTTCCGATGTGACATAAGAATCTTTCATCACTGCCAAATCACCAATGACACAGGCGAACAAATAGCTCGGTTTCTTGGTCGGATCCTGCCAGATGGCATAATGACGATTGGCATCGACTTCACCTGTTTCCAGCAGGTTACCATTTGCAAGCAAAACCGGATATTTCTTATCTGCTTCGACACGCGTCGTAAAGACCGACAACACATCTGGACGGTCTGGATAGAAAGTAATTTTACGGAACCCTTCTGGTTCATTTTGGGTCACAAACAGATCTGAACTGGCCTGATATAAACCTTCCAGCATCGTATTACTTTCAGGGTGGATTTTAACCACAATTTCAAGCAACACTTGATCAGGTGCATTGGCAATGACCAGCTGTTCAGCATCCAAGTGGTAGTCACTGGCATTCAGGGTTTGACCATTTAACTTAATCGATTGCAGCTCTAGATCGCGGCCAAGCAGAACCAGATCGCCAGCAGTTTGGCGCTGCATCTCCAGCTTGCTGCTGACCAGACTGTGGTCACTATAGACTTGAATATTCAGGTCGATGGAATCAACAATAAAGGAAGGTTTTTGATAGTCTTTTAAATAAATGGTTTGATCCGCTTCGATCACCGGGTTTGCCGCAATATTCATGTCCTGTCCTAATCTTTTATCGTGTTCGACATTGTTCATGTCAAAATCATACGCCAAGTTTTAAACGCTGTCTGTGCATTTGTATTGTTAGATCTAATATGGGCATTTCATGCACCACTTTCAATGCATTCTGCCTAAATGGGCAGCACTCGGCTCTACATAAGAAATATCTGTGCCATAAAAATAGTCAGGATCATAATTTCTGACATTTTCATAAATAACTGATTTAAAAATATATAATTTTATTTGCTGAGTACCGAATAAATTCTGATTAATAAATGAGCACACTTCTTGCTACAGTTAAACTGTGTTTTTCCACACTTCCAATGAAAGAATAATGATAACGATGATGAGGTGAGCCATGTATTTAAAACAGCATGTTGTACGGATCGAAAATATCAAAACTTTGCAGACCCTGGATCAGGCCAATATTGACCATAAAGTGATTGCCCTGTTGATGAGCTGTGAAGGCATTCCGCTTCAGGCCCATGAAGTGACTGCCATTCTCAACACCTACGATGCACTCGGTGCCAAAAAAGTGCCCTCTAAAAAGGTTCAGGCCTTAATTCATGCCAAACACCGCGGCGAGGAGGACGACACATTACCCTGCCCGGTTTAAAAAACGTCATTTCATGTTTTTAAAATCAGAGCTACTTCGGTAGCTCTTCTCTTGTTTGGGTGACTAATTTTGATTTAGAAAAATTGCACCAGTCCACTACGTTTGCATCTCATCAGCCGTGTATAATAAAATGCCCTTCCATTCTAGAGTTGCTCGCGACCATGGTATTCAGTGTTCTGCAAAAACAGCTTGATGAAAGTACTCACTGCCCATTGTGTAAGGCATCGATGTATTGGATTGAGGCAGAACAATATGATCAGGAGCTGAGCTATCATGAATGCAGCCATTGCCAGCATCAGCTTTACTCCGATCAAAAGCACAATTGTTATTGCGAACAATGTCTGGCGCAGCGTAAACGCATGCTCAAGGAAGTCCGTTTACAGGAAAACCGTCAATATCATAAAAAGCAGGATCGGCCGGTTCTTGAGCTGAATCAGCTCAGTTTTATCAATAAACTGTTTTTACTCGCGATTCTGGATGAACAGGTTCAGGAATATAGCCAGCACCGCGAATATATTGACTGGCATCAAATTCGATATTATTCCATCAGTCCCAACTATCTGTTCCAACATGGTCTGGTAAAAAGCCTGATCCGGGATCAGGTTCTGATTCCCAAAGATCTCCAGCAGGAAAATCAGCATTATTATATTAATGTGCGACTGGATGGTTATTCTGAACCGACCCTGTTCAGTATCACCCAGCAGCTGCGCAACTGGTTTTATCAAAACCTGAGCCAAGGTGTGCCCTTTAAAAGTGCAGATGAAGTCAAAGATGCACTCTATTGCCTGCTATATGAAGAAATCATTCAGTTTGCCCAATTCTATTGCCGTAGCTGGAATGTGCAAATTGCCGGAAATCAGAGCTTTCAGACCTTTTGCTATCGTCTTTTGGATGTACTGGCTGTGGGTCAGATTTATTATCTGGTGCAGACCGGGCTGGAATATCTATATAAACAAAAAGCCCTCAAGCCCCGCAATGAAAACTTTATTAATACCAATCTGCTGAAAAAAACCTTGCAGCAGTATCGCGAACGTTCAGTGACGGAAAAATGGGAAACCTCTACCCTGCCACGTCCACCGCAACTGGCATTCAGCAAGATGAGCGAAATCCTGTTTTATCGGTTTTTGGGCTATGATGAAAATATCTTCTTTCAGCCGGTGTGGCGTTCGTGGCACAAAATCGAACCTCGCCTGAAATTCTACTCCCAGAAACGTTGTATGCACTGTGGCTCACAGGAACTGTCGGTGGATTATGATGCCAGTGATTATGTCAGCCTATTCTGTCGTAGCTGCAAGCATCAAGACCACTATTTTACCCGCTGACCGAATACAACGAATCTTTCTCTTATTCTAAATGACCATGATGACCACTTCGATGCAAGCATTACAGCAAACACTTCTGGACCAGATCTGTGAAGCCTGGTTAAAACTTCAGCAACAGCAGCCTCTGGTACATATCATGACCAATACGGTGGCCAGCAACTATGTCGCCAATATTGTACTGGCTGCACATGCGTCTCCGGCCATGATCGACAATCCTTTTGAAGCTGAAAGTTTTGCCAAGATTGCAGCAGCGATCAGTCTGAATCTGGGTACACCAACCACCGAGCAAGTTCAGGCGATGCAGATTGCTGCGAAAACTGCACATCAATTGCAAAAACCGTGGGTGCTTGATCCGGTCGGTTATGGAACAGTTCTGCACTGGCGTTCTGGCATCGTAGATCAGTTGATGCATTCTCAACCTACGATTTTACGAGGCAATGCTTCTGAAATTGGTGCCTTGGCCGGTAAACAGATTGAGTCCAAGGGTGTAGACAGCACGGTAGACAGCGCAGATGTTTATTTACAGGCGCAAAGTTTGCTGGATTATTGTGAATGTATCGCGATCTCCGGTGAATCCGATTACATTATTTCTAGAGACTACCCTGTGATACAGGTGTCAGGCGGTTCTGCTTTACAGCCCCGAATCACGGCGATGGGATGTGCACTCGGTGCACTGATCGCTGCCTATAGTGCAGTAACGTCTCCAGCCCTTGCTGCATTAACGGCACATGTACATTTTGCCATTGCCGGTCAATTGGCATTTGAACGCGCACAACAGTTAGGCAGTTTTAATGTCGCCTTTCTGGATGAAATCCACCAACTCAATACTGAAACAATCCGAAAATACGCCAACTTTAAAATTCTGCCAGAATCCATTTAGTTTACTGGTCGCTTCACAGGGTGTTTATTCTCTTGAATAGATAAACGCCCCTATTTAGATTGATCCTGCTCATTTGCTCTATTGATCTCCTTAGAAATGTTCTGCCTAGCTCTTTCGGAGATCATTTTTGAGTAGTTTTATTCTGAACTGAGTAGGCTTCATGCAACTTATCTAGTGATTTCCACACAAACGGTTTCCATTTTACTTAAGATCTGTTTGCATCATGCAAATCTAGTTCATGTGAATTGTAGTTCAATTTTTTGTCAGTATTTAAATATGACTTTTAAGTTTTGATTAACAGGTTACATGAATCAATATTTGATGCTTGATCATGCTTATTTTCGATTGCTGACTTGACTTTTTCGGCTTCAAAATCTCACTGCAATATCCGGATATTCAGCTCAATCGGGAACATGACTAATAGTATGAATAAACTGATAAAAATCAGTTTAAACGAAGGCTCATATTATTTTAATGAGCCACATTCAACAGACATGCATTAAAAAAGCCAGCTGCCACTAAAGCAACTGACTTTTAGAATTTGAACAAATAACGTGTTTAAAACACCTGTTTAACCTACGTAATGAATGCTGACCGACTTGATACGATTGCTTTCAATTTCAGTGACTTTGAACTGCACACCTTGATAATTTAACTCGGTACCCACTTCAACCGTACTGTTGGTTTTATCCAGAATCAAACCCGCCACACTGATATAACCAGCATCTTCATCAATCAGATCAATCATGCCAAGTTCCAGCTCAAGCTGATACAAGTCTAACATGCCCGATGCGATCCAGTGCGTATCATCCACTTTCACCAGATCCAGCTGTTCGTCTGCATCCGGGAATTCACCAGCAATTGCTTCAAACACATCTAGCGGTGAAATCAGACCCTGCACATTACCAAACTCGTCACTCACCAACACCAAAGAACCTTTAGAAGTACGCAAGGTATTGATTGCATCAATAACTTTCATCTTTTCAAAGATATAAATTGGACGATGACGTTTGATCAGTGCTTTTAACTCTTCCGGCTCTTCCAGTACATCCAGTAATTCTTTGGCACGTACTACGCTAATTACCTTATCCAGGCTACCGCGACATACCGGAAACAGGCTGTGTGGAACAGACAGAATCTTTTCACGGATCTGTTCTGGGCTATCTTCCAGATCAACCCATGAAATCTGACCGCGCGGCGTCATGATCGAAGCGACTGAACGCTCTGCAAGGGTAAGCACCCCACCAATCATATAGCGTTCTTCATCTGCAAAGGTTTCTTGTGCCTGATTATTTTGACTGTCGGTCGTCTCTAGCTTGCCACCCATTAACTTCAGGATCGAGTCAGCCGTACGATGACGCAAAGGAATCTTGGATTCATGTTTAGCAGCATTACGCTGACCGAACTGGTTGAATGCTTCGATTATGATCGCAACACCAATACCTGAATAGATATAGCCTTTTGGAATATGGAAACCAAAACCTTCTGCAATCAGGCTGATACCAATCAAAAGTAGGAAGCTTAAACACAGAATCACCACGGTTGGATGGCGATTCACAAAGTTGGTCAATGGTTTCGATGCCAGTAGCATCACGCCCATTGCGACAATCATGGCAGCCATCATGACATAAATATTGTCGACCATACCAATGGCGGTAATCACTGAATCTAAAGAGAAAACAGCATCTAAAACAACAATCTGTGCAACAACAGCAGTGAAACTTGCATATACCACATTGGTAGACACTGTGACTTCAGGTTTACCTTCAATCTTTTCATGCAGCTCAGTAACGGCCTTATACACCAGGAACAAGCCACCAAATAACAAGATCAGGTCCCGACCGGAGAAGGTCCAGTCAAACACAGTAATCAATGGTTGTGTCAAAGTGACCAACCAGGCAATGGCAAATAACAGGCCTAGACGCATGAATAATGCGAGAGACAAACCAATAACACGTGCTTTATCGCGTTGTTCAGGAGGAAGTTTTTCAGCCAGAATGGCAATGAAGACTAGGTTATCAATACCTAAAACAATTTCAAGAATAATAAGAGTAATTAAACCTACCCAGATTCCGGGATCTAATAAAAATTCCATTAGAGAATGACCCCGTTCGAGTAAGCTAGAAATAGAGATGGAAGATCAACGCACGGCGAGGGATCCATTAAAATTTAACCTATGCAACTTAAGACTATTCCATTATGCATAAACTGAGTATTTTGTAATGTATTAATTTACAAAAAAATTACATGATCATGATTTTATTGAGACTTTTATGATCAACTGATTGATGCTGAAACTGATTAATTTTAATTTTTTCTACATCATTTATTCGAATTGAATTAAAAATAAACAGAATTTAGTTTGATTAGACCATTACTTTTAAGGTCACTTAAAGATTAGAGCATAAACTATTTTTTTATTGAAAGAACAATCACTTAAAAATATAGCTGTAAATAATCATTTACTATATTGACTAAAACCACTCAATCACCCTATATTTCTTAAATCGATTAATTTATTGAAATACAATTATTTGCATTAAAACCTATTCAGACAGGCTGCTTAAGAACAATAAAAAGTCTTGGAAAACATTTCTACTCACGAAATACATAATGAGGAATTAAATTTATACAAAATATTATCGCCTTTCATCCGATTTTAAAGAACAATCTTCGCGCCAGATAAGGCTCACATGCAGAACTGATCAACTCCTTGGGATGTTAAGCAAAACTAAAAAGTGTTAGCGCTTTAACATTTTTAAAATAAAGGTTGAAATATGCATAAACTTTTTCATAAAATGAACGGGCCCTAGAAAAATAAATACAAGGAACATTTCATGACTAAGAAATATGCAAAATTTTTGCCGTGTACGGAAGAATTTAATTTAGAAAACTTTCCATATTATTGGGTAACTCAGGTTCATGCTCAATACGTCGTTAATGTCGATCATGCACTAAAAAAGTATGGTGTTGACAATTCCCGCCGCCGCATCCTTCTTGCACTAAAAGCCAAACCGCATGCCAGTGTTTCTGATTTGTCAGAGATGGTTGTTTCTAAAATGTCGACCACGACTAAAATTGTCTACCGCTTAAAAGACGAAGGTCTGGTTGAAACCTATTCATGTGAGGATGACGCACGGATTACCCGAGTATTTTTGACTGACAAAGGCATGCAAATGACACATAAGATCAATGATCTGACCAATGTCGTACTGGAACAGTCATTTGAAGGCCTGACGCCTTTGCAAATTGAAAAAACCATGGAAAGTTTACGTCATATTTTCAAAAATTTAGCTCGTTAAAGACCTACTTTTTATTTTAAATAGACGCTGGCGAATTGGCGCATACTTTATAATAATAAATAATTCGCCAGAGCTTTCTAAAAATCAAAAAAGTTCAGTTGTGGACTGACTTTTTTGATTTTTTCTTTTGGTACATGTGAGCATTCAAAATCTTCTACCGGAAAGCCCTCTACAAAGCTACGAATATCCGGATGCCTTAGCGTTAGCCATTCTTGCAGTCGCTGCTGTGGAATCACAATAACCGAGCGTTTGATATTACCCGGCTCATGAAACTCCTTCATCATGGGATGGTCAATTGCATCCATGGTAATCATACTGGCAGAGCGTACAATTTCCCCTTGTACCCGAGCAATCTCATACACAGCTGCAATAAAAGTCGCCTGACCATCTTTACGTCTTACACCCCAACGCTGCGGTTTATTGTCAAAATATTTGGACTCATAAAATTCCGATACCGGAATGACGCCAAAATGACATTTGGCAGTGGCCTCAGCAAAAGTGGGCTTTTGCAGTAAGGTTTCATTTCTGGCGTTATAGGTCTTGGTGCCTATAGTTTTGTCTTCTGCCCATTTCGGAATGAGTCCAAAATTCACAGAACGCCATTCCAGTCCTTGAGCTGAATGAAATAAAAGCGGTGTAGCATAATTGGGATAGACCTCCTCTGGATATTCAAAAGGAATTTCTGGCAATCCCAGATTATGCAACTGCTCTAAGGTTAAAGGCTTAAAATTGGCGCACATGGTTCATATATGTAAATCATTCGACCATCAGATTATACCGTGATGCCAAGTCGAAGCCTGTCGTATTTCTATAGTTTTAGGCGCGTTGACTGTTATGAATTCGGGACAGTCAACCAATGTGTCCGGGTAAATTCCTCAAAAATCCAGCGGCCATTAAAACGACCCAATCCTGAATTTTTCTCGCCGCCAAAGGGTGCATTTGACTGATCTGCAACACTAATACCATTAATATGCGTCATACCAATATCCAGTTGTGCGGCAAAAGCAGTGCCTCGCTCGATGTTTGAAGTACATACTGCGCTGGATAAACCAAACTCGGTCGCATTGGCCAGATTTAAAGCATGTGCTTCATCCCGGGCTTTTAAGATAGGTAAAATTGGACCGAAGCTTTCTTGCTGCGCCAGATCGGAATCTTCCGCGACATCAATAAAAATATGTGGATAGACCAGATTCCCTTCAATTCCTCCTTCATACACCAGTTGCGCGCTCTGCTCACTGCCTGTTTGAATGATCTGTTGATGCTTTTCAACCTGACTCTGGTTAATGATCGGACCGATCACGGTATCTTCCAGATTTGGATCACCCACCGGAATCATTTTGATCCGATCCAGAAGCTTATCTACGTAAGCATCATGAATAGAGGTATCAACAATGACCCGGTTAGTACTCATGCAAATTTGTCCCTGATGCATAAAACGCCCCATCAGCGTTAGTTCAACCGCAAGATCAAGATCGGCATCATCCAGAATGACCAAAGGTGCATTGCCACCCAGTTCGAGTGCCAGACGCTTGATTCGGGAACTGGCCAAGGCTTTACTGCCTACACTTTTCCCCACTTCAGTCGAACCGGTAAATGAAATCATTTTCGGCACTGAATGCTCAACAAAATAATCCCCGATTTCACTGCCAGCACCGGCAACAATATTCAGTGCACCTGCAGGCAAACCTGCCTCTTCAAATAATTTACCGATTAAGGTGCCGCCAGTCACTGGTGTATCACTGGCTGGCTTCAGCACAACGGTATTACCACAGGCAATTGCAGTTGCCACTGAACGTAAGGATAAATGAAATGGAAAGTTCCATGGACTAATGACAGCAATCACGCCTAAAGGCTTACGCAAAACTAAACTTTTACGTGCTGGATCTTTGCTTTCCAGCTGTTCAGTTTGGATCTGATCTGGAAAAGCCAGACTTTCCTGAATGATGCCCAGAGCAGCATCCACCTCAACGCCGGCTTTAATGCGCGTACTGCCTGATTCAATAATGAGCCAGTCAATGATTTCGTCCCGACGCTGCTGAATAATTGTCATCACATTTTGCAGCACTGTTTTTCGTACTTCAGTGGGATTCAAAACACCCTGCTGAAAAGCCTGCTCTGCTGCGGTATAAGCACTGTCGACATCGACAGAACTGGCAGCTGGCATACTAAAAATTTCACTCTGGGTATAGGGATTAATATTTTTTATTATTCTGGTTGAAGTACCAGCTTGCCACTGACCATGAATAAACTGCTGGTCTAAATTTTGATATACCGTTGTCATTTTATTGTTTCCTCACATGCTTTGCCCCACTTTAAGAGTTCAACTGGAAAATTTCTAGTCAAAACAACGACGGCTTACCATTAGACAATAAAAAAGCCTCCGAAGAGGCTTTTTTAAGCTAGACAGGATTAGTCACCTGTATAACCTTTTAACTTTAAACGCGCTGCGTGCAGAAGCGGCTCGGTATAACCTGATGGCTGCTCACCACCTTTAAAAATCAGGTCAGATGCTGCCTGGAATGCAATATTGTTGGCAAAGTCAGCAGACATTGGTGTATACAGTGGATCATTGGCATTTTGCTCATCCACAATTTTCGCCATACGTTGCATGACTTCTTCTACCTGTTCACGACTTACGATACCGTGACGCAACCAGTTCGCAACATGTTGTGAAGAAATACGTAAAGTCGCACGGTCTTCCATTAAACCGACATCATTGATGTCTGGAACTTTAGAACAACCTACACCCAAATCTACCCAGCGAACCACATAACCTAAAATACCTTGACAGTTATTTTCGAGTTCTTTGGTTTTTTCTTCTTCAGACCAGTTAGTGTCTTTCGCCAATGGTGGTGTCAACAAATCATCTAGAGATAAAGGCTGAGTCGACAATAATTCTTGCTGACGGTCTGCAACATTAATCTGGTGATAGTGAATCGCGTGAATCACCGCACCTGTAGGTGATGGAACCCATGCACAGCTCGCACCCGCTTCAGGATGTTCAGTTTTGGTTTTGTACATGTCAAGCAGCATGTCTGGCTTTGGCCACATGCCTTTACCGATTTGTGCTTTACCACGTAAACCTGCTTGCAGACCAATCATCACGTTACGGTTTTCATAAGCCGGGAACCAGATTTGGCCTTTTACTTCGCCTTTACGAACGAATGGACCAGCTTCCATAAAGGTATGGATTTCATCGCCGGTACGGTCCATGAAACCTGTATTGATGAAGATCGTACGATCTTTGGCTTGTGCAATACAGTTCTTCAAGTTCACAGAAGTACGGCGTTCTTCATCCATAATCCCGATTTTTAAAGTTTTTGCAGGTAAGCCAAGTGCCTGTTCTGCACGTTCAAACAATTCAACGGCAAATGCCACTTCTTCAGGACCATGCATTTTCGGCTTAACGATATACATTGAACCTTGACGCGAGTTCTTGATCGTGTTTTCACCTTTGATGTCTGCAAAAGACAACAATGGCGTAACCAATGCATCCATGATGCCTTCATAGATTTCTGCGCCATCTACCAGAATCGCAGGGTTTGTCATTAAATGACCAACATTACGCAGCAACATCAATGAACGGCCGTGAACTTTAGTTTCACCACCTTCTACATTTTTGAAAGTACGGTCTTCATTCAGTTTACGGGTAACAGTTTTACCGTTTTTCTCAATAGACTCTTCTAAAGTACCTTTCATCAGGCCTAACCAGTTACGGTAGCCTTCTACTTTCTCTTCAGCATCAACAGCTGCAATCGAGTCTTCCAAGTCCTGAATGGTCGTAACCGCAGCTTCAAGAACTACATCTTTTACACCAGCGGCATCAGTTTGGCCAATCGGGCTGCTGGCATCAATTTGCACAATAGCGTGCAGGCCATTATTTTTAAATACGATTTCAGTCGGTGCTGAAGCTTCGCCATTGTAGCCAACGAATTTAGCTGCATCTGCCACAGTTGTTTTTGAACCGTCTTTTAGGGTAACAACCAGTGCATTAGCTTCAACTGCGTATTGAGTTGCATCTGCATGCGAACCTTGTGCCAATGGGAAAGTTTCGTCGAGGAAATTCTTTGCAAATGCGACAACTTTTTCACCACGTTTCGGGTTATAGCCTTTGCCTTTTTCCGCGCCATCTTCTTCAGAGATGACATCGAAGCCATAAAGTGCATCGTACAAAGAACCCCAACGTGCGTTTGCAGCGTTCAAGCAGTAACGTGCATTACGTACTGGTACCACCAACTGTGGACCTGCCAGTATTGCAATTTCTTCATCTACATTTTCAGTGCTGATTTGAAAATCTTCTACTTCTGGTAACAAGTAGCCAATTTCAGTCAAGAAAGCTTTGTAAGCTTGTAATTCAAATGTGTTATTGCGGTGCCATTCATCAATTTTCGCTTGAATGTCATCACGCTTAGCCAAAAGTGCTTTATTTTTAGGGCTAAGATCAACAACGACTTGTTCAAAGTTTTTCCAGTATGTTTCGCTGTCTAAACCAGAACCTAGTAGTGCTTCATTTTCGATGAAATCGTAAAGTTCTTTAGCAATCGCTAACTTGCCTTTTTGAATACGTGCAGTCATTGTCTTTCCTGATATTGCTACTTTTTATACAAGAGATTCTAGTATACCGATTAAAATCTAGCTGAATAGTATTATCACATTGCTAAATACTGAGCATTTTTTCTAATATGAATACCCTCATAAACATATTTGATCTTTCTCAGTTACAAATAGATATCATTCTGCTAAATACCCTAATGACAGTGTATAAAGTTTTCGAAATGTAGAAATTAGACTTAAGTTCAGATTTTCGAGTAAAAATTATGCATTCTAGTTATACACGATCACATTTAGACCAAGATTAAGCCATGTTTAATCAGGCTTGTCGATAATTTAAGTCCCTATTTTTATAAAAAAAGCGCTGGTAAATGACCAGCGCTTTTATTCTTAGTCTCCGTTCACGGAGGCGATTTTCTCAATCTGACGATGTTCAGAATTCAGGTATTCATCCGACTGCATTTCCAGCAAACGGGAACGGGTCCGTTCAATTTCAAAGGCCAGTTTTTCACCCTGGTAAATATCCACGATATTATCTTCTGAGGTTAAGAGTAACTTGACGCCACGGTCATAAAATTCATCGACCAGATAAATAAAACGGCGCGTTCCATCATTCAGGAAATCGGTCAGGTGTGGCACATTACTCACCAAAACCGTATTATAAATATTGGCGATTTCAATAAAATCAGCCGGACTGCGTGGCTTTAAACACAGTTCAGAAAATTCACACCACAATACATCTTCAGTATGTGACACGGTTTCAACAATACGGTTGTTGATAATAATCGGCTCTTCAGAACAGGTCTGAGTCTGGGTCAAAGCGCTAAAACGTTGAGCAATCCAGTTTTTATGATCATGCGTTAACGGAAATTTAAACAATTGTGCCTGTTTTAGAACCCGTAGACGGTAATCGACTCCGGCATCAACATTTAAGACCACACAGTTTTTCTTGACCAGTTCGATGGTAGGCATAAAACGGTCACGGTGAATGCCGTTCTTATATAAACCGTCCGGTGCGATATTCGAAGTAGCGACCAAGGTGATACCACGTTCAAACAGCTTCTGGAACAGATCGCTCAGGATCATTGCATCCGTCACGTTAGACACAAAAAATTCATCAAAACAGATGATGACCGCTTCTTTATAAATTCGATCCGCCACGATATCTAGCGGATTACGCTGTCCGGATAATTTGTTTAACTCACGATGCACATGCTGCATAAAATGGTGAAAATGCATCCGGGTTTTACGGCGAAACGGAATCGAATCGTAAAACTGATCCATTAACCAAGTTTTTCCACGCCCCACACCACCCCACATGTACACCCCTTTCGGAGATGTCTGACGGCGAAAGCGGCGAAATGCTTTTTTCGATGCCTTAAAACGCTGAATCAATTCCAGCCAGACACGATTCAGTTCATGTACTGCCATTGCCTGTGCTTCATCAGGCATAAACTGTCCCGAAGAGATCGCTTGTGCATAACGTTCTGCAGGAGAAATCGGACTAAAAGCGGTGCTGTGCTGTGAATTAAAATCGGACATAGAATTTCGTACTATTTGGGATCAATTTAATTATAGCGGAGTTTAATCAACACGCTATAACACTTTGGCATAAACTAACTTAGGCTATTTTATATATTGCCGAGGACTTTGCCCAAACCAGCGTTTAAAGGCATGGTTAAAAGCGGCCGGCTCGGAATAGCCTAATAATTCTGCAATCATTTCAATCGAATACTGTTTATATTCAATCAGTCGCAAAGCCTTATCTTTAATAATTTCTTCGCGAATCTGCTTATAACTGGTATCACACTGCTGTAACTGATGCCGCAAGGTTCGTTCCGGAATATTCAACGCCTGTGCCGTTTCAGCCATGCTCGGCATCAGGCCGCTTTGGATTTCCAGATAATCCTGCACACGCTGCACCACAGTCGGCGTCTGCTCATCCTGTTGCAAACGCTCCAGTTCAGCCAGACATTTGGCTTCATAGACAGCAAAAGTGACCGCATCTGCAGAAGGAATTTTAATATCCAACACTGCTTCATCAAACCAGAATGCTGCCCGAGATGCATCAAACTGTACCTGTGTTCCATAATAATCATGATAGACCTTTAAGGTATTCAGATCTTCTGGATAGGCAAATGGCAACTCGATCCGCAAATCAGGTTTGGATAAGCCCATCAATTTGTAGATTTCCCGGATAAACTTAAACGTTCCGGAAATCTCTGCCTGTGCCAGCAACATTCTCAAATGATCATCCTGCTGCTTGGCTCGATAACATAGCGCGCTATGATGCTCGCTTTGCTGCAAGGCCAACTGACCGGTCAAATGCGTCAACTGCTGAAAACGGATCACCTGATTCAATGCATCACGTACCGTAGGACTGGTCACCAGCAACATGAGTAAGGGACCATAACCTGCCAAAGCATAATGCTGGCCAATCAATAATCCCTGTTCAGGTTGGATTTCCTGTCCCACCACCTTAAGCACATCATGTTCCAGACTCGGATGGATCACCGAGCTTGGATCAAAGGCATCTACACGCAGCCCAATGTTTTGCAGTTTCTGATCGACCTCCATGCCAGCCTTGCGCATTCCTTGAATCAAATACATCAGACTGAGAACAGAACGTTTCATAACCATACAAATACAATGTGATTATTCTAGTTGTACTATAAAAATAATGTGTCGGCTATTGCCGTTTAGATCAATTTTCTATCTAATCATCAAGGAGCAAATTACGATAAATATCCAACATTAAAATAAGTAAGGAATGTACTGATGCTAGATTATGCCACCGCTACACGTTCCCATCCCCATACTAAAGTTGCCATTATTGGAGCTGGTTTCGGAGGGATTGCCATGGCAATACGTTTACAACAGCATGGTATTTATGACTTTATTATTCTGGAAAAAGGGAGCGATTTTGGCGGAACCTGGCGGGACAATCAGTACCCTGGAGCAGCCTGTGATGTGCAATCACATTTATATTCCTTGTCATTTGCACCGAAAAGCAATTGGTCCAAACGTTATGCGGAAGCACCCGAGATATTTTCTTACATTCAGGATCTGGTGACCGATTATAACCTGCGTGCTTTTTGCCGTTTAAATACCGAAGTAATGGCAGCACATTACCAGGCAGAACGCTGTCTATGGCAATTACAGCTACAGGATCAAAGTATCCTTGAAGCCCAGTTTGTTATATTCGCTTCCGGACCTTTACATATTCCGCAAATCCCAGATATTCTCGGTATTGAGAAATTCCAAGGCAAAGTCTTTCATTCTGCGCAATTGGATCACACTTATGACCCGACTGGCAAAAATGTCGCATCGATTGGGACAGGTGGCAGTGCCATTCAATATATTCCGGAAATTGCCCCGCAATGCAAACATCTGTATGTCATGCAACGTACTGCGGCCTGGGTCATTCCTCGTGATGAACGCGCCTACCCGAATCTTGAAAAGAAACTCTTTAAAAAATATGACTGGTTTCGAAAGTTACATCGCACGCGCCTATATTGGTCAAATGAATCGCGTGTCGTACCGATTGTCAAACCGGGCATTATGAAATTCACCCAAAAACTGGCAGAACTACTGATTAAATACGAGGTTAAAAATCCTGAATTAGCCAAAAAACTGACTCCCGATTACATCCTGGGCTGTAAACGCATTCTGGTTTCAAACCGCTACTTTCCGACTTTTAACCGCCACAATGTAGAACTAGTGACCGAGAAGATTCAGGAACTGACTGAACACAGTATCATTACACAAGATGGAAAAGAGCGGCCGATTGACTGTCTGATTTATGGCACCGGATTCATTACCGATCCACGTATCTATATGAAGAATTTTCAATGTACCGGGCTCGATGGCGTAGAACTGAATGAAGTCTGGAAACAAGGCGCTGAAAGTTATTATGGCATTTGCGTGAAAGACTTCCCAAACCTGTTTCAGTTATTGGGCCCAAATACCCTATTGGCACACAACTCTGTCATTTTTATGATTGAGGCACAAGTCGAATATATTTTGCAATTGATGCAACTGGTCGATCGATCCCAAAGCGATGCCATTATGGTTAAAGACCAGGCACAAGATACATTTAATCAGCAGGTGCAACATATGTTTGAAAAGACCGTGTGGCAATCTGGCTGTGTCAACTGGTATCAGCAGGAAGGTGGCAAGAACTTTGCCTTATGGCCAACTTATACCTGGAAATACTGGCTCAAAACTAAAAAGCCAAATGCCACAGATTATCGATTATTGAATAAAGTCGCCTAAAAGCTTTTACCATCTGACATCAAGCGGTGGCATAATTTATAGGTAATTTTTTCAATCCATTAAATTTATGCAATCGCTTTGGCTTATCTTTCAGCTTCTATTCTGTCTAGCACTCGGTTTTGCCATGGCAAAACAAATTCCGCTTTCGATTATTAAAATCTGTTTCAAGCTATTGCCCTATTTTAGCTATGTTTTATTGATTGCAATTGCCTTTGAATTTTCACAATTGGTAGATGAATTGCAGCATCCTCTCCAGATTTTGAGTACGTCGATCAGCATTGCCTTTCTGACCTCGCTCGGTGCTTTTGCATTTTGCTATCTACTATTTAAATGGGCAGGTTATCCTCCTAGTTCCGGTCGGGTATCCGTCGACCTGGTGCTTAAATCCCTACTGAACATGAGCTATGCCTTTTTGGCTCTCGCAGGCGGATATTGTTTACATACGGGCTTGAATCTATTTGATCTATCCGTGCAAATCAGCACCTGGCATTTGTTGCTGGTATTTATGTTCATGATTGGCCTGGATCTGGCTTATTCACCTTTAGATCGTTCCTGGTTAAATTTTAAAATTCTCTTAGTTCCGATTGGTTGTATTTTTGGTTCATTATTTGCAGTCATGCTTTATTCATTCTGGAATACAGACATCAGTCTAAAAGATTTGATCATGCTGTCACAAGGCTATGGATTTTACTCAATGTCAGGTGTTGTCGTAACAGAACTCAGAAATGCAGAACTCGGCAGTATCGCGCTAATGAATGACCTGTTTAGAGAAATTTTTGCCATCTTACTCATGTATTGTATGGGCTGGAGATACCCAAGATCCGCCATTTCCGCAGCGGGTGCAACTGCGATGGATGTGACTCTACCGATGGTTAAACAGGCCTGTGGGCATGATTTTATTCCACATGCCATGGTCAGTGGTTTTATTTTGTCACTGTTAGCACCAGTCATGGTGAGTGTACTGGCAGCGATTTAATTACTTTATCACTTTCTCAATCTCACTAAATTCCTCTTTTATAAAGAGGAACTCTCCTCCCTGATTCAGTTTAAAAGCAGAATTTTAAAACGAAGCACAAGCAAGTAGGCCGAGAGGGCTGACTAAAAACTTAAATCAATATCACTTAAGGCATCGCCTACTGTTTCAATAACATCCGAAGCAAGACTGATGGCATCAGATGCCAAACTGACCACATCGATCCCCGCTGTCCGATCTGCTGAGCTTGCCTGCTGTTGTTGCTATTCTTGTTGCTTAAGCTGTTCCGCCTGTTGAATATTTTGAATCACGTCATTCTGTACTTTTTCTAATTGTGGTTCAGATGAAGTCATCATTTTTCCTTTTTATTTTATAACCATTTTTTCAATATATAAAAAAAGCCTTTCGACCGAAAGGCTTTTTGTCATTCAAACCGTATTAAAGCGTTGCCAAAATATCTTTCAAAGTCTGACGCATATTTTTAGACTGGGTAATCGGGCGACCAATTACCAGATGTGTTGAGCCATCTAGCATTGCCTGTTTCGGTGTCACAATACGTTTCTGGTCATCTGCATTCGACCCTTCTGGACGAATGCCGGGTGTCACTAATGCAAAATCTTTTCCAATCGTTTCACGTAACATTTTCGCTTCTTGAGCTGAGCAAACCACCCCATCTAGACCACTGTCTTTTGTCAGTTGTGCCAGACGTTTTACATGCTCATTTGGCTCAATATCCAGACCAATATCTTTCAAGTCTTCACGGCCCATTGACGTCAATACAGTCACTGCAATCAACTGAGTTTTATAATTACCCGCTTGCAAACGCTCTACACAGGTTTCCATCATCTTGCGGCCACCTGAGGCATGCACATTGACCATCCACACACCCAAATCTGCTGCCGCGCATACTGCCTGTGCTGTTGTATTTGGAATATCATGAAATTTCAGATCCAGAAATACATCAAAGCCTTTATCTTGAAGTGCTTTGACAATGATTGGACCTTCATGGGTAAATAACTCTTTACCAACTTTTAGTCGACACAAGGCAGGATCTAGCTGTTCTGCAATAGCTAAGGCATCAAATTGGCTTTTGGCATCTAGTGCGACGATGATACTCAAGAGATTACCCCTTCATATAGGCAAAAAATAAGCCCATTATAATGGGCTTTGATTTTCATTGGTAATATCTAATACAGTTTTTTCATGCCGGGTATGGGCTGCTGCTTCAGCGGCCATTAACTTGGCTGTATTCAACTGTTCCTTACGTAGATGTTCAATGTCTTTACGCAGTCGTTTTATTTCCCAATTCGTCTGAAAAACCCGGAAGATCTGAACGCCCAATAACAGGCCCAAAACAACACCTAAAGATAACGTGAGGAGAAGTAATAATCCCAGGCGCATAGCAGGAACTTGAGTAAATAACAAGTCCACTGACAATTCGGTACCGTTTTGCAAAACCAAAGCTAATGAATAACCAAACAGTACCAATAAAAGAATGACCAGAACGTAACGCATGAACACCCCGCAAAATATTTACAATTATTTTTGTGCAGACTCGTTCACAGCGTCACGAAGTGCCTTGCCTGGTTTAAAGTGCGGAACTGCTTTTGCAGCCACTTCTACAGATTTACCAGTTTTAGGGTTACGACCTACGCGCGGTTCACGGTGATGCAATGCAAAACTACCAAATCCACGAATCTCGATACGATTGTCAGTTGATAATGCTTCTATCATTTGATCAATCATAATTTTAACTGCTTCTTCCACTAAAGGCTCAGCCAAATGCGGATTTTTTAACGCAATACGCTCTATTAAGTCAGACTTATTAAGTGCTTCAGTAGTCATCTGCGACCTCTTTAATTATCAAGCTACTTGGGATCTATTTCCCGATAATAACCTGTTTAAATACAAAACGGTAGCGCAATAATTAAATACTACGCTACCGTTTACAGTATTTGTATAAAAAGTATTAGTTAACTTACATTAACAATACAATTCAAACGCTTACTTAGTTACCCATTTGAGCTTTAATCAGGTCACCAATCGTCTTAGGACCATTGTCTTGACCAGCAGGAGCTGTTTTCAAGTTAGCAACTGCTTCTTTCTCTTCAGCTTCGTCTTTCGCTTTGATAGACAAGTTGATTGCGCGAGATTTACGATCTACGTTGATGATCTTCGCTTCAACTTCTTGACCAACTTCAAGGAACTTAGTTGCATCTTCAACGCGATCGCGGTTGATTTCAGATGCTTTCAAAGTCGCTTCAACTTCGTCAGCTAACTTAACAGTAGCGCCTTTAGCGTCAACTGCAATTACAGTACCTTTAACCAACGCACCGCGTTCGTTAGCAGCAAGGAAGTCATTGAACGGATCGTTGTTCATTTGCTTGATGCCAAGGCTGATACGGTTGCCTTCAGCGTCTACAGAAAGGATAACCGCTTCAACAGTGTCGCCTTTCTTGTAACGACGAATCGCTTCTTCGCCTTGTTCGTTCCAAGAAATATCAGACAAGTGAACTAGACCATCGATACCGCCTGGTAAACCGATGAAGATACCGAAGTCAGTGATAGATTTGATCGTACCAGAAACTTTTTCGCCTTTGTCGTGGTCTTTAGCAAACTCTTCCCATGGGTTAGCACGAGTTTGTTTGATACCAAGAGAAATACGACGACGTTCTTCGTCAACTTCAAGAACCATAACATCAACTTCGTCACCAATCTGAACAACTTTAGATGGGTGGATGTTTTTGTTCGTGTGATCCATTTCTGAAACGTGTACTAAACCTTCAACACCTTCAGCGATTTCAGCGAAACAACCGTAGTCAGTTAGGTTAGTTACGCGCGCTTTAACGATTGAACCTTTAGGGTAACGGTTCATGATCGCTAACCATGGATCTTCGCCAAGTTGTTTAAGACCTAGAGAAACACGGTTACGTTCGCGGTCGAATTTAAGTACTTTAACAGTAACTTCTTGACCAACTTCAACAACTTCTGAAGGGTGCTTGATGCGTTTCCAAGCCATATCAGTGATGTGAAGAAGACCATCAATACCGCCAAGGTCAACGAATGCGCCGTAGTCAGTAAGATTTTTGATAGTACCAGTAACTGTTTGACCTTCTTCAAGCTGAGCAAGAAGAGCTTCACGGTCAGCTGAAGATTCAGCTTCCATAACAGCACGACGTGAAACAACAACGTTGTTACGTTTAGCGTCAAGTTTGATTACTTTGAATTCTAACTCTTTGCCTTCTAGGTGAGTAGTATCACGAATAGGACGAGTATCAACTAAAGAACCTGGAAGGAACGCACGTACTGGACCGATGTCAACAGTGAAACCACCTTTAACTTTACCAGAGATAACACCAGTAACGATTTCGCCGTCTTCAAAGATTTTTTCAAGTTTAGTCCAAGTTTCTGCGCGTTTAGCTTTTTCGCGAGAAAGAACTGTTTGACCCATACCGTTGTCAAGTGCTTCAACAACTACGTCTACAGTGTCGCCAACTTGAACTTCAAGTTCGCGCTGTTCATTTAAGAACTCAGCACGGTCAACAACGCCTTCAGATTTAAGGCCAGTGTCAACAGTTACCCAATCAGAGTCAATGCTTACTACAACGCCTTGGATAACTGCACCCTTTTCAACGTTGAGGTTTAATTCGCTTGCTTCAAAGAGGGCTGCAAAAGATTCGGTCATGATATTTCCGATAAAGTCAGCGGTCTTGGATCAGACAAGGCCGGTTTAATTAAGCATCTACATAGTCCATATAAAACTGATCAAGCTATGCGTTTGCTGATAAAATTGGGTTAATTTGCTAACTGCTGATCCACATAAGTGGTCATCAGCTGGAATACTTCATCGATGTTCAAATCTGAACTATCGATAATGTAAGCATCATCCGCAGGCTTGAGTGGAGCGACAGTGCGTTCCGTATCTCGTTTATCGCGAGCGATGATATTAGCTAAAATGTCGCTTATTTTAACATCCAGCCCCATGCCCTGCAACTGCTTTACACGTCTTTGCGCGCGTGATTCAGCCGAGGCCGTCAAATATATTTTTGCCTGAGCATTCGGGAAGATACTTGTCGCCATATCACGTCCGTCTGCTACCAGACCAGGCGCCTGCGCGAAGGCATGTTGGCGTGAAACCATCGCTGTTCTAAGCTCAGGAATTGCTGCAACTTTTGAAGCAAACTCTCCTACTCGTTCAGTTCGAATAGTTTGGGATACATCTTCCCCATCCAGCCACACCTGCACCCCGGTGTCGGTACTGACAAACTGGATATCTAAATTTGTTGCGATTTGTACGCATTCTGGCAATTTCGTGTCTAGCGAATCCAGCAAATCATGGTGATGCAATGACAAACCCAAAAGGCGGTATAAAGCACCAGAATCCAATAAGTGAAACTGATAATGTGCAGCCAGTTTCGCTGCTAACGTGCCCTTGCCAGACCCACTTGGACCATCAATGGTAATAATTTGAACTGTCATTGCTTTCCCGTTGTTGTTTAAACAGATTTTGCGAGTTTTGTCAGACCTAGTTTAATCGCTACCTGTAACTGTGCAAGGATTAATTTACTCAGAAAAGGCGCACGTGCCTGCAATTCAATCGTATAAGTTACTAGCGTTTTGTTATCAGCCCGTGCTTCAAATTCAATAATGCCTAAATGATGCTTGATCAACGGATTTTTAATAATCTGATATTCAATGCGATTATTTGGCTCGAACAAGGTAATTTGTTCTTTCAGCGGCTTTATTGGACCCATACCCATTGCACGCACTGAACCGAGTCCATCAGGATATTCAGCATCCGCAGAATCCTTGATTCGTTCGACCTGCATCGGCGCGAAGGCAATATTATAGGTGGCATGCTTAGACATTAAATCAAAGACATCATCAAGCGCTGCCGGGAATTCTTTTTTTACTTGAATGCTGTTCATTATTGTTCCTGAAGATTGCAGATATTTGAAAGTAAGCAAATTTTAGCGGATAAAGCAGATTTATTTCTGCGTATTTAATAACTTTTCTTGTAACTTGAGTTCTCGTTTCTGCTCGCGGCGCAACTTAAAAAATGCACTCAGCTGTTCAGAGCATTGCTGCTGCATGCAGCCTGCCTCGAAAGAAAATACGTGATTATAATAACCGGTTTCAAACAGTTGACGCGCACTCACCAGTGAGCCTGCTTTCGCTTCAAATGCCCCAAATACTACCCGTGAAACCCGTGAATGAACCAGTGCTCCAACACACATAGTGCACGGCTCGAGGGTTACATAGAGCACAGCATCATCAGGTAAACGATAATTTTGAATGTTTTGACAGGCATCACGTAGTGCAACAATTTCAGCATGTGCAGTCGGATCATTTAATGTGATGGGCGCATTAAACCCTTTGCCAATGATCTGATCCTGACTAACGATAATTGCCCCGACAGGGATTTCTCCCTGTGCAGCAGCAAGTGCAGCCTGCTCGTAAGCACGCTGCATCCAGTATTCATCTGTAAATTGTATTTCGGACATTGAGGCTTAAATCACACCATAATGCTTGAGCAGCTCATTCCAGCTTTCGATAGTCGTAACTGGAGGATTCCCAGCCAGGATACCTTTTAAGCTCATATCTGCACCTTTTTTCCACTCAGGACTAAGGTCTTTATCGACCAGACGTGCGCGCACACCTTCGACAAAGTCATGATGACGGATTTTCCAGTCTGAGATCTGAACTTCCAGTTCGAAAACTTCATTCCAGGAATGTATCTGCTTACCCCATTGCCACAATAGCCAGGTCAAGGCTGCAGTAGTTGGCGAACCTTTTTTCAGGTTTTCACTGGCCTGACGCAACCAGTCACTGCGTGCGTCACTCAGGCCAATAATCGACTCATAATCATGCTCAAAGTTGATACCACGGCAAACACTATGAATCACATCCAAGGAGTTTTGCAGCGGTCCTGGGCCGACTGGACGGTGCATACTATTCAGGGTATCATCAATGGCACGAAAGTCACCTGCAGGATAATGCTCCCAGTCGATATTAATGACTTTATCCAAAACTGAATCACGCTGTGCATCACAAATATGCGTTGCCCAGCCAATCCCATAAGCGCCCGCAGCGGTCATGATCGAACCGGTCAAGCCAGTAAATAGACCAATCGCACCACGATCTGCTAAGAAGCGGGTTGCACCCACGTCTGGATACAAACCGATATTAATTTCAGGCATGGCCAAACGTGAATAGGGCGTCACTAAACGGAAAGGCGCCGCCATAAACAGCCCCAAGCCGCCGCCCATCACATAACCTTCACCCCAGACTAAAACGGGTTTGGCATAATTATGCAATAACAGATCAAGTGCATATTCTTGCTCAAAGAATTTATTGGCAGTCGCGGCTTCATCATTAATCACTAACTGACGCAGTTTACGTACATCCCCACCCGCACAGAACGCTTTCGGTGTGGTTGAATCCAGCCAGATGGCTTTTACACTGTCATCATGATGGAAATCCTGAAATACTTCCAGAAGTGCGGAAGCGATCGATTCATCCAGCGCATGCAAAGATTTCGGGCGATTTAAACGAACGATACGCCAACCATTGTGCGCTTCTTCAACAATCAAATCTGGATGATAATGTTTAGTAAGGGGAGAATATTTCATGCGTCCAGCTGCCAATCTATAGGCTCAATGCCATGTTGTTTGAGGTAATTATTCGATTTTGAAAATACTTTACAACCAAAAAAACCACCACGGTTTGCGGCCAAAGGCGATGGATGTGCTGCCTTTAACACGAGATGCTTGTCTTGATTAATGCGCTGTCCTTTACGCTGTGCGTATGCGCCCCAAAGAATAAAGACAATATGTTCACGCTGTTCATTTAATACATCAATGACGTGATCGGTAAATTCTTCCCAACCGCGCTTTTGATGCGAAGTCGGCTGACCTGCTTCTACGGTCAGTACTGCATTTAACAGAAGCACACCCTGCTCTGCCCAATGCGTCAAGTCACCATGCTTCGGTCTTTCAACCCCAACATCAGCATGTAACTCATGAAAAATATTACGCAAAGATGGTGGTAATGCAACCCCCTTTTGCACGGAAAAGCTTAATCCATGCGCCTGATTTGGGCCATGATAAGGATCTTGCCCTAAAATCACCACTTTTACCCGATCTAGCGGTGTGGTATTCAAAGCATTAAAAATCAGATGATTGGGAGGATAAATGATTTTATCTGCTTTTTTTTCTTCAACGAGAAACGCTTTTAATTCATCCATTTTCGGACTGAGCAAAAATTCACTCAATCCATATTTCCAGCTTTCATCCAACTGAACTTTATTCAGCTTGGCCAGTTGCTGTTCATTTAAAGACATTCTTCAATCCTAAATCTATGTCAATGGATTTAAAGTCACGCAGACTTTAAATCTGTACCTGTAAATCTACTGTAGGGTTATGAAATGGTATGCCCTGTTTGAGCTTGGCGAACATGTCCGGATCTGTCCATTCAGCTTGCACCTGTTCAGAAAACTCAAGTTGCTCCAGACTGAGGATGCCCATTTGTTCATTTTGAATATCTTCTAAAAAGCTTTGTGCATAGCCGGTATCGGTTTCATGCACAATCACAGAGTAGACTTCAACATCGCCTTCACCATTTTGCGTCACCGTCGATGCTAGCACCTGCTGTGCCAGAAAGAAGAAAATACGTGAAAACTGTTCTGCTGATGGCGATACCGGCAAAGACACCCAGCGCGCACTGAAATTCTTGCAGGCCTGAATATATTCCGGGTCGTCATTTTGCCAGAAGCAGATGGCATGATCGAAAGAATCAAAGAAATCCTTAATCACACCTTTAAGCAGCCCAAAGTCATAGACCATTTGACCATGATCTAGCTTCGAGGCTTTTAGCAATAACTCGACTTTATAACTATGGCCATGGATCGAACGCTTACAGCGATCTGACGTGCAGTTACGCACAATATGAGCATTCTCAAACTTAAATAACTTACGAATTAACATATGCCGTAATGTCGTCAAAAAATAGGTGAATTAATTTTGATTATAAAGCAAAAGTAAAGCTTTGAGGATTAATTTTGCTGTTTAGCATGATAGGGAAAAGGCATCAGTCCGGCATTTGCGCTTATACAGCCTGTACAATTCATGAGCTAAAATTAAAATGGCGCCATGCTACGGTAAGCGACATAAACCTGTTTGTCCTGACGAACCAGATCGCTGCTAAACTGGCGCTTACGCTCACTTAAAACCACTTCGATTCGGGCTTTAAAATAATTGGATTGCACCCCAAGCAGACTGTTAAACAAATTACGCCTGTCCGCATCGACCTGAGCGAAAGGCTCCAGTGACCACAGATCAATCACATTGGAAAAGTGCTCCAAATTGGCCTGACGCTGATCCAGCAATTGCTGCACTGCATTCACATCCAGCTTTTCATCCATACTAGCCAAAAGAAAAGCTGAAGCGGTATTAATATTGACCAGGCTCTCTTGCACCGGTGCAGTACTCAGATAAGGTGCTATCAGCTTATATTTATTCTCTTCAAAACCGCGTACCAGCTTTAATTCTTCTACGCTGTGAAATTTTGCATTCGGTGGCAAAGCAGCATTGGGCAAGCCCTGATAATAGTTAGATTCGGCGCCCATGCCCCCACTGACCAGCTCGTCTGCATCCTGCCAGTCAATGACTGCTTCACTGAGCTGTTCCGGCAAACTGGCACGTTTTAGAATCAGCTCGAACCATGCTTTGGCATTTTCATTGACTGCGCCTTCGGCAGTAATCAGGCTATTTAAATTAAACTTGCCTGATTCATCCTGTATTATTCCGGAGACATAACCGTCATCTACCGGAAAAGCTGGCATGGGCTGCGCCCAGGTTTCCTGCAGATGGTCGACCTCTGCGGCATTTTCAGCATCATCGACCAGCAATTCAGAAAAAAAGGCCTCGGCACTTTTGGCATACATGAGAGACTGGTTTTGTCGCATTAAATAAGCAGTGCTTTCAGCAGTTGCAGCCTGACGCTGGGCAATCGTGGCAGCCAAAATAGTCGCTAGCGCTACCATCACCAGAATGGTAATCAGTGCAATGCCCTGCTGCTGCTTGATCATGATCGCTTTATTCATTTTCATTTCTTATTATTCTGAGCTGGGTTGACCGGTGTTCTGAGTATCAAGCAAAAAGTCCGTATTTAATAAACTGAACATCCATTCATAGCTAACGCCATTCACGGTTAAATTGATTTTAATCCCTTTAGGCAAACGCTGTTTATGCTCTAACAGATTCAGATCAGCAGAAGCATCTGGCCATTGCGTGAGCTCATTCGGATTGAGTACGACGATCTGGAATTGTTCTACTTCCGACAATAAAACACTGGATTCTGGCTGATCTTGACCTGTCTGATTCAGATTCCGGTATTTCAGGCGATAAAGCTTCTGCTCATCGGCTCGATACTGATATTCAATGCGCTCATCTGGGGAAATCCCTTCTTCCAAAGGATCAGTTACCCCGGTTTTACTGAAATTAAAGCGTCCGTTCTGCAGCACTAGAGCCGGTTGAATATCCCCATTGATGTTGGCCGTTAAGGGGACTGTCTGTACGGTATCTCGCAGAATCTGCTGATAGGTTTGTTGTAACTGACCTAGACGCTGTTCATGAATCACATTCTGATCTTTAGTTTTGACAATATAATCAAAAACTTTCCAGCCCAAAGCAGACAGCACCGCAAAGATCGCAATTGCGACCATTAATTCAACTAGGGTAAATCCTTTAGGCTTCATGGGGTATTGTTCATGCGATGATTAAAGAACATCAGACTGCTGATGCCAGATTCAACCTGACCACTGTCCTGATTAATCAGACTCACCTGCAATTCGATCCGTTGTACATTCGGACTGACCGTCGGTTCGCTACGCTTGTCAATCTGCCAGGTTTCACCTTGCTGGATCAGCTGTTTGGAAGCCGTGCCTTCCATCCATTCCTGATTGATTTCCATTTGTGCCACTTCATTTAAGGCAACAAACTGTGCTTTGGTACGTAGAATGGCATTTGAGGTGGATTGGGTATATTGCATCGCGACTTTGGTCAGGGTTATGGCTGCGGTCGCAAAAATTGCCAAGGCGACCATAACTTCCAATAAGGTAAAACCTGAGGCACGATTAAGTCGAGTAACACTCGACCTGAGCGACATTGTCGCGCAAGAAAGTCCGATAGCAGCGCAAGACGAAGTCCTATGCTTGCAGCACACATGATCAAATCCATGAACACTCGCCTTAAACAACTTGATTACACCAGACCCAGCGCTCTGCTTGAAATATCTAGATTTCATTGATTTTACCCAGATGATCAATCTCAATCGCAGCACCCACTTCACGGTCTTCTAAAAAGAACTGAATCCGCACCGGTTTGACTTCACCATTGCCGAGCCAGATTAATTGAGGTGAATTTGCCTGAGTCAGGTCACGATTTTGTGCCCTGGCATAACGCTGCTGTTCCAGTGCCTGAATTTGAAAGGAAATATGATCAGGCAAACTACGCAATTTAAAATCTGCATAATTTTGCCATTTCTCATTTTGCAGGTTCGGTTCAGTCTGCGCTGCCGAACGATATTCTATAATTCCATAGCGAAATGGCGTGACATCTGTCGCTGATTGAACGTCAAGCG
The DNA here is from genome assembly GCF_015602705.1 of Acinetobacter lwoffii. Classification (NCBI taxonomy): domain Bacteria; kingdom Pseudomonadati; phylum Pseudomonadota; class Gammaproteobacteria; order Moraxellales; family Moraxellaceae; genus Acinetobacter; species Acinetobacter lwoffii. Next base: position 1,175,388 of record NZ_CP059081.1, on the reverse strand, counting down.
CGAGTATTCTGGATTGGTCATTAGCCTCGCGTAGCACCCGTTGCAAGTCCACCAATAAAATTTCCCGTGCCTGCATCGCTTTGCGCTGATCGACACCACTGGTATTCAGCAGCACTAGTGAAGCCATAATTCCCATAATCACAATCACCACCATCAATTCGATTAAGGTAAAGCCACGAACTGCACTGTGAGGTGATCTGATCATAGGACAACCTTAGGCAAACTGCTCGGCTGAATGTACCTGCTTAGGCAAAGCCAGTGCCTGATCGATATAGGCTACACGCAATGTATCGCGCGAACCCAAATAACGCTGATAGAAACTGGAATTAAGAATTGCAGCTGCACCATGGGTCAACGACCAGATCGAAGCCAGATAATCGCGTACTGACATGCGGCTATTAATAGAAGCCAGATAAGTTTCTGTCATACGGATAATCAGGCGTAAACGCTGTTTGCGCACCTGATAAAGTTCGCTAAAAAGGTGCTGGATTCCAACCCCAGTCGTCGACAGGCGTTCTTCAATCTGATGAAACAGCACGGTTCGTTCCGGATGATGTAAATGATGCAGCATAAAGAAGGCCAGATGTTCAGGAAAGGCTTTATCGCTATCCTGAATCATTTCCAGCAACATGCGCTCATTACGGATAATCAGCAGCATGTACAGCTCATCTTTACTCTGAAAATGTTTATAAAGTGTCCCTTTGGCCAGATCAAGCTCGGCAGCCAGCGCATCTAGCGTCATTCCTGCTTCACCATTTTCCAACAGGAGCTGTTCTGCAACTTGAAAAATCAAGGTTTCTCTTGCTCGAAACTGAGCCTGACGATCCATCTTCACCCTATAAACTCTCTTTGTACTTTATATAACTTTATTTACTTTAAATTCAGAAGATTTTCAAAGTTCTGCTTTGTGATAAAAGCCATTTCTTCTAGCGACTTATCATATACATCGCAAAGCGCTTTGGCTACATAAGGAACGTATTTAGGCTCATTAGATTTGCCACGATACGGCATTGGCGCAAGATAAGGACTATCGGTTTCAATCAGCACACGATCCAGCGGAACCTGTTTGGCGACATCACGCAGATCCTGCGCATTTTTAAATGAAACAATTCCGGAAAATGACACATAATAACCGCAATCCAGCACGGCTTTAGCGGTTTCCCAATCCTCGGTAAAGCAATGCAAAATACCGTGTGTAGATTTCTCTGCGCGGATAATATCCACAGTATCATGCTTAGCAGCACGGGTATGCACCACCACCGGTTTTTTAGTGATTTGTGAGGCATGAATATGTCGAGCGAAACAGGCTTTTTGTTCTTCGACAAAATCTGTGCTGTGATAATAATCCAGGCCGGTTTCACCGAGTGCCCAGACTTTTTCCGGTTGCGCCAGTTCGACCAGATATTCAGTCGTGGCACGTGCCATCGTGGCAGCATCTTCACAAGGATGTACACCGACAGTATAACCGACATCGGGATGACGCGCGGCAATTTTGGCCAGCTCGATATGATCATCCAGATCGACCGAGATACTCATGAATTTGGAAACACCGGCTTCACGAGCCTGAGCCAATGCCTGATCCAGATCACCATGATATGGTGTCAAATCAAGCAGGGTTAAATGACAATGAGTATCTACAAACACGATGCGTTCCTACCAAGGGTAAATTAACTACATAGTGTAACTTTTACGTCCTTCAGATTTAAGACCTGCAACCAGACGATCTGCTTCATTTTTAAAATAAACGCCTTTTTCACCGCTTAACTGGATGCCAAAGCCTTGTGGCTTGATGCCATTCTGCTTTTGCGAGACCCAGATGACTTTACCGGTTAAAGGAATTTTCTGGGTCTGGTCAGGCAAAGTCGTCAATACAAAAACCTCTTCGCCCAGTTTGACCGGCTGCTTGGAAGGAATAAAAAGCCCACCACCCACAACATAAGGCATATAGCTGGCAAACAGTGTTTCGATGTCAGGAATATTGGCCTGAATAATACCGCCCATACGTGGTTGCATGTGATTTCCCCTTAATTAAAGATTCATCAGCTTGATAAACAATTCATCAATAACCAGATTGCTTTGGACATTCTGCTCGAGGTATTGCTTGGCTTGCTGAAAATCCTCATAAATTTTAAAAAGTGCTTCTAATGAATATTGTTCGGCAAGCACATTGAATTCAAGGTCAATGTTTTTCACCGTCTGATTTAGCTTGACACAAATTAAATCGGACAACAAGTATTCAAACATTTGAGCAAATTCACCAAAACTCAGGCTTTTATTCCATTTGGTCGCAATTGCCAGTGGCATATTTTTTTGCATAACCAGTTTTTGCCAGTCTTGCAGGAATTCCTGACGCAGTGGCAGCCAGGCACTTTGTGCAACCTCTAGTGCCTGTAACGGCATCTGATTGGACAGGTTCATCAATAATTGTTGCTGGCTAGAACCTGCATCTGGGAGCTGATTCTGGACATAATCGCTAAATTGCTCGGCGGAAATCCGGTCCAAGGCAAAGTGCTGCAAACGACTGCGTATGGTCGCGGGTAATTTTAAATAATGATTTGCCAGTAAAATAATGACTGTATTATCACCGGGTTCTTCCAGTGTTTTGAGCAAGGCATTGGCAGAGGCAATATTCAAGGCTTCTGCCGGTTCAATCACTATCACGCGCCAGCCGTCTACAGTCTGTTGCACAAAAGGCAAAAGATCACGAATCTTCTCAATCTTGATTTTGGCATTCTGTTTTTTATTGTCGTCATCGGTACTGATATGCACATAGTTGGGATGGGTGTCTGCCTTTAACCATTGACAGCTACTGCATTCACCACATGGCCCGGCAGGCTGACGATTCAGGCATAACACCCAAGCCAGAAACTGTTGGGTAAACGCTTCTTTACCACAGCCTTTTTTTCCATAAAACAATAAACCATGTCCAAGCTTGGGAAAGCGCCCGGTCAGGGTTTCCCAAACCTGTTGCTGCCATGGATAGATATGTGCATTGACATCAAAAGGCATGTATTTGACTCTTCTTAGGCAAAATGGGAAAGATCCATCTGATTCAGGCGATCCAGATCTTCCTGAGTATCTACCCCTGGCGGCAAATTGGCTTCAGCCACCGCAATGGCAATACGGTGTCCATTTTCCAGTACCCGTAACTGTTCTAGAGATTCCAGTTTCTCCAGCACACCCATTTCCCAGGTCACATATTCTTGCAACAGTTTTACCCGATAGGCATATAGACCTAAATGACGATAGGCCTGATCATGCAGCTTCGGTTCAGCGAGTTTCGCGCCATCACGGTCATAAGGAATGGTAGCACGGCTAAAATACAGTGCCTGCTGCTGTTTTGACATGACGACTTTTACAATGCTGTCGCGTTTGAATTCATCCAGTTGATGGATCGGCTCACATAGCGTCGACATGGAAGATTCAGGCTGATCTTCCAAGAGTTGAGCAACCTGTTTTACCAGTTGCGCCGGCAGTAAAGGTTCATCCCCCTGTACATTGACAATGATGTCATCACTGGCCCAGCCTTTAGTTCGAGCCACTTCACTCAAGCGGTCTGTGCCTGAAGGATGATCCGCTGAGGTAATCACCACATCAATGCCTTCAGCACCGCAAACGGCTGCAATACGCTCATCATCAGTTGCCACACACAGATCGTCAAAACCTTGCACTTTTTTGGCTTGGTCCACTACCCGCAGAATCATGGGACGACCATGAATTTCCAGCAAAGGTTTACCCGGTAAACGTGAACTGGCGAAACGTGCAGGAATAACAATGTGTTTCATAATGAATGAGCCTTAAGAAATTTGAATACCGTATTGTTGTAACTGTTGCTGCAAGACTGTATAGCAGGCTGGCGATAGGACTGCATCGACTGGCACCACCCAGATATCCTGTTTAAAATCTGGATATTGTTTAAGTAGCGCCATAATTTTTATTGCGTCTTTTTCAGTGGTAATAATCGGATTGTTATCATCGAACTGTAAATCTTCAATGTCATAGTCATGATGGTCTGGAAACTCATGACACTGAAATTGTTCTATGCCTAAATTTTGCAAGGTCTGATAAAACCGCTTTGGAAAGCCAATGCCGACTACCGCATAAAAAGCCGCTTGAGGATCAAAGATTTTATTGTTGTCCTGATTAAGCAAATAAGGCTGTGATGCAGCCAGATGCATATGCAGTTCAGAGCTTGGGTTAGCCGAATGCTCAATTACGGTTCCCGTTTTCAAACGGGTCACTGGTTCACGTAGATAACCTTCTGGAAGCAGTTTCTGATTACCCAGACCGCGATTATTATCCAGCACAATCCACTCAATCTGGCGATTCAAGGCCCAATGCTGCAGGCCATCATCACAGATAATCAGATCCAGTTCATGTTTGTGCAGCAATAACTCGATACTTTTCTGCCGGTTGGGACCAACTGCCATCGGCACGCCTGTTGCCTGTACAATCAAGGCAGGCTCATCTCCGACAATCTCCGGCAAGGTATTAAAGTCGACATAGGCAGGAAATGGACCTTGGCCGCCATAGCCTCGACTGATCACGCCTACCCGAACATTTTTCTCGGTTAAATAATCCACCAGATGAATCAACAAAGGTGTTTTACCGCTACCACCGACTGTGATGTTACCAATTACCATAACGGGAATTGGTGCACTATAACTTTTTTTAATGCCTTTTTGATAAAGCCAGTGATTGCTGACAAAACCCAGGCGATACAACCATGACAAAGGACGCAGCACCACCAGCCACTTTGCCTGTGCATTCCAAGCATCCTGAATGATTTGTGCCAGTGCCATAAGTTACTGTTCCTCAAAGTTACGCTGATGCAACTGATAATAAGCACCATATAGCGCAATCAGTTCGGCATGACTGCCCTGCTCAACAATACGGCCCTGATCCATGACAACAATACGATCCGCGTTTTCAATCGTCGATAGACGATGTGCAATTACGATGGTGGTACGGTCCTGCATGGCTTTATCAAAGGCACGCTGAATAAAGTATTCCGACTCATTATCCAGCGCACTGGTCGCTTCATCCAGAATCAGAATAGAGGCATTTTTCAAAATTGCTCGCGCGATGGCGATGCGCTGACGCTGGCCACCAGACAGGTTTAAACCCTGAGCACCCAGCTGAGTATTATAACCTTGCGGTAGTGCCATAATAAAATCATGCGCATAGGCTGCCTTTGCTGCCGCGATAATATCTTCATCGGAAGCACCTTCGAGCTGACCATAAGCAATATTTTCCCGCACGGTACGATTAAACAGTACTACTTGCTGGTTCACCATAGCAATCTGGGTTCGCAAGGCGGTAATTTCAAAATCTTCAATCGGTTTCTGATCCAGCAAGATCTGCCCAGAAGTTGCATCCTGATAACGCACCAGCAGATTCACCAGAGAACTTTTTCCTGCACCAGAACGTCCTACCAGCGCTACTGTTTCACCGGCCTTGACCTGCAAATTAAAGTCATGAATAGCATGATGGCCATCATCATAAATCAAGTTAACATCTTTAAACTCGATATCGCCTTTTAGGCTATCAGTCAACGTCCCGGTATTTTTTTCCTCAGGCATATCCAGCAATTCAAATACTGAATGTGCTGCGGCCATACCCCGTTGAATCTTTTCATTGATATCCGTCAAGGCTTTGATCGGTCTTGCCAGCATACCCGCCGCAGTAATATAAGCGACAAATTCACCCGCAGAGGTATCACCCAGAATTTGCGGACGCAAGGCAATAAACATCACAATACTCAGTGAAATCGACATGATCAGCTGAACCACAGGACTATTCAACTGTTGTACAGCGACCATTTTCAAGCCACGACGCAAGTTTTCCAGCGAGTTCTGTTTAAAGCGTTCCTGCTCATAACTTTGCCCTCCAAAACCCTTGACGATCAGGTTGGCATTCACCGTTTCCTGCACCACATGGTTTACATCACCCATGGTGTCTTGCACTTGCTGCGATAATTTACGCATCCGTCTTGCAGCTTTACTGATAATAAAGCCAATGACGGGTGCAAAAATCAGGATACACATGGTCAGACGCCAGTTGGTATACAACAGGTAGCCTAATAATGCCAGAGTGATCAAACCTTGTTGCAACAAGGTTCTTAAAGCTTCAGTTGAAGCAGCGGTTAGCTGTTCGACGTTATACATGATTTTGGCAGTAATATGCCCGCTGGTATTATCCAGATAATACTGGGACGGTAAACGCAGCAATTTTGCAAAAACTTCCTGACGGATGTTGAATACCAGATTCCGGGAAATTACCGCAGTAAAATATCCACCCATGAACAAACCCAGGCCCCGGAAGAACATGAGTATGACCACTAAAAACGGGAAAAGTGATGTGAAACTCTGGTCTTTATTTTGAATCGCCTCAATAATATATTCCAGTAATTTAGCGACAGAGACTTCCGTAGCGGCATTAATAGAAAAACCCAGCAGGACAAGCAATGCAATGCCCCAAAACGGTTTTAAATAACTTAAAAGGCGAAGATAGACCTTAAAATCGTGCTTCACTAATAACCTCGGGTGGGTACTTTGGTACTGATATTAATATTTACAAAGCCGAGCTGCCCGGCCACATCCATGACACGAATCACGTCCTGATGGCTGGCTTTTGCGTCAGCTGCAATGACAAACATTAAATCACGGCGTTCATTAGAAATCTGTTTAATTGCAGTATTTAAATCCGCGACTTCCTTACTGGCCAAGGATTGACCATTGACTGCGTAATGACCATTGGCATCCACAATCACTTCGACTTTTTGATCATAGCTTTTAGGCGGTACACCCTGCGCATCAGGCAAGGTCAGATTCATTCGGCTCATTTGGCTAAAAGTCGTCGATAACAGCAAAAAGACCAGAATAAACAGCAGACAATCAATCATCGGTGTCAGATTAATATGTACATCTTCCACCTGGTTGCGTTTGAATTTCATCATCCACCTCCTAGCTGGCTTTTTGCATGTCTTGGTCTATGTCTGCATGATTGCGATAAAAAAGATCCGCATGAAACAAAGTCGCTTGCTGTTCAAGTTCAGCCACATATTCCTGAACCAGACGCTGAAAATAACGGTGCGCAAACAGTGCAGGAATTGCAATCAACATACCGGCTGCCGTGGTAATTAAAGCCTTGGAAATACCCGGCATCATCAATACCGGATCACTCCCGGTACCTACATCGATCATCAGGAAAGATTCAATAATCCCAAGTACAGTTCCCAATAAACCGAGTAAAGGCGCAACTGCACTCAAAGTTCCCAGAAAATTAATGTTTTTTTCCAGATAACCAATTTCCTGTGATGCCACCACTTCCATCTGTGCGCGAGCATACTGCTCACCTTGCTGCTTGCTGGCATAGCCTGCAGTAAATACCCGACCCAAAGTGCTTTGCTTTAAGGCCGCACTTTGATTCATTTTTTGCATGACTTGTGCTGTATTTTGCGAAGGCCCCATCAACAGTGTCAACGGAAGTACTGCATTCTTTTTCAGGCGAATCAGACGCTCGATCGAAATCGCCAGGATAAAGATAGAACACAAGACCAGGGGCAGCATAAGCCAGCCACCTGCTTTAACCAATTCCCACATCTAATTTATTCCCCAATAAAAAAAATATATAAATTATTCATCTTCTAAAATAGAAAGAATGCCATCCAGCTCTTCTAAAGAGTGATAGCTAATAACCAGTTTCCCTTTACCTTGCTTGTTATAGTCAATTTTAACATCTGCACTGAAACGCTCTGAAAGGCGCTGAGTCAATTGCTGAATATCCGGTGCTACAGCTTCTTTTACTTTTTCTTGTTTAGGTGTATTGAAATCACGGACTAACTGCTCGGTTTGACGAACAGACAGACTTTTTTCAATTACGATATCTGCAACTTTGAGCTGATCTTTAGCTTTTAAGGTTAAGATCGCACGTGCATGTCCCATATCCAGCAAACCCTGCTGCATAAAGTCTTTCACTTCTTCTGCCAGGCTAAGCAGGCGAAGTAGGTTACTCACTGTCGTACGCGCTTTACCCACGGTATCTGCAATTTCCTGATGGCTTAAGCCAAATTCTTCATGGAAACGTTGCAGAGCCATTGCCTGATCAATCGGATTCAGATCCTGACGCTGGATGTTTTCAATCAAGGCCAGTGCAATCGCAACCTGATCATTCAGATCACGTACAATCGCAGGAACCTCGGTCAAACCCGCCAGCTGTGCAGCACGCCATCGACGTTCACCCGCAATAATCTCGTATGGATAGCGTTCATCGTCAACCGGACGGATCACGATGGGCTGCATGATGCCATGCTTTTCAATCGATGCCGCCAGTTCCTGCAAATCCTGCTCGTTAATATAACGGCGTGGCTGATATTCACCACGCTTGAGCAAATTCACATCAATCTGTTTCAACTGACCATGATCAAGACCTTGGGCTTCGAGTTGTAATTTTTCTTTTTGAATTGAGCCTAGCAAGGCATCCAAGCCACGACCTTTGGCGAGTCCACGTTTCTTGACGGTCATGCTTTACTTCCTTTTTTCACTTTGCTTTTCTTTAATACTTCAGCTGCCAGATTTAAGTAAGCAACTGCACCCTTTGAGCTTTTTTCAAAATAAATCACCGGCAAACCGTGTGCTGGTGCTTCAGCCAGACGGATATTTCGTGGAATCACGGTTTCATACAGTTTTTTACCAAAATATTGTTCTAATTCTTCAGATACGTCACGGGTCAAGGCATTGCGTGCATCGTACATGGTGCGTAATACACCAACTATTTGCAGATCTGGATTCAAGGCCTGTTGAATTCGGTCGATGGTTTGGGTTAAATCAGCCAGACCTTCCAGTGCATAGTATTCACATTGCATTGGAATCAGCACACCATCCACTGCAGCCAAAGCATTGACAGTAATCAGGCTTAAACTTGGTGCACAGTCGACAATGATATAGTCGAACGAACCTTCAATTTCCTGCAATGCATCACGCAAAATGAACTCGCGCCCTTCCTGCTCTGCAATCGCAAGCTCAACCCCAGCCAGATCACGGTTTGCCCCAAGAACCTTGTAGCCGACTTCTGCTTTAGAGATCGCCGTTTCAATCGGTACTTCACCCAGCAGTACATCGGTAACCGAATAAAGCAGGTCATTCTTCTGAATGCCAGACCCCATGGTCGCATTGCCTTGCGAATCCATATCGACCAGCAAAACACGTTTTTTTAACACAGCTAAAGATGCCGCCAAATTTACTGCGGTTGTGGTTTTACCGACACCACCTTTTTGGTTTGCAATCGCAATAATTTGTGCCATGTTGCCCCCAATCCCTTTAAAAATCTTAAATACGTTTTAATAGAAGTAAATGACGCTGTTCGTCTAAGCGCGGAACTTTAAGTTCAATAATCTCACAACTAAATTCATTTTTTAAAGTAGCAACTTCATCTTCAGGAATTAAGCCTTTCATTGAGGCAATAATCGTTTGCTCATGCATATATGGCTTAGAAGCATCAACAAAGTCTGTTAATGATGCAAAGGCACGACTAGTAATCACATCAAATTGACCCAGCTCATTGATGCTGTCTTCATTTTCTACACGCGTTTGCACGGCAATGACATTTTTAAGTTTTAAGTCAGCAATAAACTGCTTGAGGAAACGAATTTTTTTACCGTTAGAATCCAGTAATACACATTCACGCTCAGGCTGACATAAAGCAATGATCATGCCCGGCATACCGCCACCTGTACCGATATCCAGCAGTCTGCCTACAGGCAAGTCCTTTAAAATACTTAAACTGTCGAGTAGATGCTTGACCAGCATTTCTTTAGGATCACGGATTGCAGTCAAATTGTATGCTTTGTTCCACAACACCAAAGCATCCTGATACTTGAGTAATAAATTTAAAGCTTCATCAGATAGCTCTAAACCCAAAGCCTGGCTACCCTGCTTTAGTTCTTGAAAAAACATGTGCATAAACAATCTACGCTCGAAAAAGTTAGGTGGAAGTATACCGTTTTCTCTATATTGGCACAGTAGGCAGTGCTTAGCGAATATTCACTTAAGCAAACTTCCCTTCACGGATCGCCGTATCCAGTGCCGTTAAACGCTCTGGGGTTCCTACGTCAACCCAAATGCCTGCCAGTTTAGAAGCTGCAACCTGCTGATTCTGCATTGCTGCTTTTAGCAACGGAGCCAAAGGACGTTTGCCAGTCTCTAAGACTTGGAACATCTTCGGATCAAGTACGGATACACCACTAAAAGTCAGGTTCTCACCTCCGACTTGCTGATCAAAGGTATAAGCTTTACCTTCTGCAAGCGTGAAATCACCCTCTGGGTGTTGTTCAGGGTTCTGCACAAGTACGAGATGCGCCAAATTATCCTTTAGATCAATATCCAGTAAAGGGGCAAAATCCATCGTGGTCCAGACATCACCATTTAACAGAATAAAAGGTTCATCACCGAGTAGCGGCAAGGCATTAATGATTCCACCAGCGGTTTCCAGACCTTCACCCTCATGTGACCAAAGGATGTTAATGCCAAATCGTGAACCATCGCCCAAAGCTTCTGCGAGTTTTTCACCGAGCCAAGCCGTATTGATGACAATTTCAGTAACACCGATCGCAGCCAGTTTCTCTATATGCCATACAATTAAGGGCTTGCCCCCAACTTCCAGCAAAGGCTTTGGCGTATGCAGCGTTAGCGGCCGCATACGATTACCGAGTCCTGCGGCCAAAATCATCGCTTTCATTCAGGCAGCCACCTCATATGAGCCATATTTAGCTTCAAATGCAGGCATCACTCTGTCACGCATAAACTGCATGAATGGCTCTAGTTCTGCATAAGCCTTAGATTCTTCAAGCAGATACCACATCACACGTGGTAAGTCCTTGAGATAACCTGACTTGCCATCACGCTCAAATAGGCGCACAAAAATACCGAGGATCTTGATATGACGCTGAATCGCCATCATGTCGGCATCTTTTTTAAACTGTTCAAAGTCACGGCCTTCTTTAGCAGATGTTGGCAACAAGTCATAAAAGTTTTTGAACCAGCGATACACACGGTCGGCATTCCACTGCACATAGGCATCGCGGGTAATCGAGATCAAGTCATAAGTATCTGCACCAATCACAGCATCCTGAAAATCAATCACACCGAGTTCGGTTTCATTGTCGATTTTCATCAGGTTACGGCTATGAAAATCCCGATGTACAATTACCTGTGGCTGTGCCAAAGCGGCATTGGCCAGAATCGCAAAAGTACGTTTGATCAAGGCGCTTTCTGATTCAGTCGGTTGAACCTTTAACGCTGGCAGCATCCAGTCAGTCAGCAATTCCATTTCTGAAATCAGTTTTTCATACGAGTACGCCGGGAAATGCCCTTCTCCAGCAATCGATTGCAGCTGAATGAGCTGTTTAAAACTTTGCTCATAATAAGCATCTACAGTCTCGTCATTGAGCAGATTCGACAGCAGCACATCACCAAAGTCTTCGAGCAGTAAAAAGCCATTTTCCAGGTCTTTTGCCACGATATGCGGAACGCGCACGCCATGTGCATCAAAAAACTCATCTATCGTCACAAAAGGCACACAATCTTCTTTTTCTGGTGGTGCATCCATCAGCATAAATGTTTTATTATTCAGTTTGATTCGTGCATAACGACGGAAGCTGGCATCACCTGCTAAAAAATGAGTTTCAAATTGATCTGAACCGAGTACAGAGGCAATCCAAGATTGTATCAATTGTTCGCGTTGTGTATTCATTTGCAATTAATTCTAATACAGGCTGAGTTTTTAAAGTGCTAAGTGTAGCTACTTATCAACTTTTTCTCTATGATGCGACAATAATTAATTGCGATAAAAGCATGATTGGTTAATGAGACAAATGAAGCATCACTTTAAAATAAATCCTCTAGCGACTGCGATCTTAACCCTTTTATGTGGCAGCTCAGCCTCCGGCTATGCTGCATCAAATGTCTCGTCCGATGTAAATGCAGAACAACTCAAACAGCGCATAAATGAGACCTATCCAGGTGAAGCATTCTTTTCACAATACTATGTCGACAAATCCTCAGCTGAAGCACAGCAGCGGCAGGAAAAATATTTAAGTTCGGCTTATTGTGAAGGCACCTGGGTGACCCCGATTGCCCCAGATGCAGCAACCGTTGCGCCAGATCAGGCTACATCCACCATTACTGCAGATTATGGACACTACAATCCAGCAGGTGACTCTTATTTAGAAGGCAATGTCATCATTGACCAGCAAGGTCGCCAGATTCGTGCTGAACGCGTAACGATCGATCAAACCCAAACCTATGCAAAAGCAGAAGGTCGGGTACAACTTGCTCAGGCTGGCCTGCTCTCGCAAAGTGATGATATTAATTATAATTTAAAGACCCAAGAAGGCGACCTAAATAACAGCTTCTATATTGCCGAGCAGCAACATGCGCATGGTCGGGCAGAAAAGATCGCCAGAACCTCGACCGAGACGGTAGAACTGGAAAATGCGACCTATACCACCTGTCCACCTGAGCAAAAACCAACCTGGAAAATCCAGGCAGAAAAGATCAAGCTGAACCAGGAAACTGGACGTGGTGAAACCCGCAATACCAAGCTATATGTTAAAGATGTTCCGGTCTTGGCAGTTCCCTATTTCAACTTCCCGATTGATGACCGCCGCACTACCGGTATTCTGACGCCGACATTTGGCTTTACCAATGATGGTGGTCTGGAACTAGGTGTTCCAGTTTACCTGAATTTAGCGCCGCAATATGATGCGACGATTACGCCGCGTTATATTGGCGATCGTGGTGTAATGCTGGATGGCGAGTTCCGTTATCTGACTGAGAATTATGGTGAAGGCCGTATTTGGGGAGGTTATTTACCTTCCGATGAAAGCTATAGCGACGAAGACCGTAAAAGCCTACATTTCTTACATAACTGGCAGATCAATAATCAGCTTTCCACCAACCTTGAATATAACTACGCTTCAGACAAAGATTACTTTGCCGATCTGGATAACAACCCGAACTCTAAAACTGACCTGAACTTACGCCGTGCCTGGGAAGTCAATTACAAAAATGGTATTCCTGGCTTAAAGGCACAATTCAAAGTCGAAGACTTCCAAACCCTAGATCCAACCGTACTGGATGAAGATCGTCCTTATGCACGTCTGCCGCAGCTTTTAGTCAATTACAAAACTGGCAATCCATTGGGATTACAGCTTGAGTTTAATAACGACACAGCATATTTCCAGAAGGATCTGAGAAATTTCGCTGATACTGATCCAACGGGTGAGAAGGTATATCAACCGAGTGGTACACGGATCTATAATGACTTTTCCGTGCGTTATAATCATTTTACCCCGTGGTCATTCTTCATTCCTCAGGCGACTGTACGCAACATCAATACTTTCTATGATGAAAAAACCCAAAGCCGTAGCGCGTCTAGTGAAAATAATTCAATTGTGGTGCCACAATTCACGCTGGACACCGGCTTAATTCTTGAAAAAGAAGGTACGTATCTACAGACCTTAACGCCTCGTCTGTTCTATGCGTATTCACCTTATGAGAACCAGCAGAATCAGCCAAACTTTGATTCAGTCGTCGCTTCGATTAATTATGATCAACTTTTCAGTGCGCGTCGCTTTTATGGTAATGACCGCCTGGAAGACAATAACTTTGCCTCCTTAGGTCTGAGCTATAGCCTATTTAATGAAGAAGGTCTGGAGCGCCTGCGTGCCAGCGTTGGACAGAGCTTTTTCTTTGAAGATCGCCGTGTAACGTTGGAAAATGATGCAGATGAATTCGACCGTGAAAGTCATACTGGCCCTGTAATTCAACTGACCAGCCAGCTGTCAAATAATGTTCACATTAATCTGAACTCAAGCTGGATGTCGAATGGATCGAATGCCCAACGAGATTTGCAGGTTTATTATACCGGTGAGCAAGGCAATCTTTATAACCTAGGCTATTTCTATCGCAAAGATATTCCGAACCGTCAAAAGAGCTATGATCATGTGGTGGGTTCATTTATCCAGCCGATTGCCAACAACTGGCGTCTGGTTGGACATGCCCAGTTTGACCTCGACAATAGTGTCGTACGGGAATATTTACTTGGCGTGAACTATGAGTCATGCTGTTGGGGAGTTTCTGTTTACGGTCGCTCATATTACAATGACTTAGACGACGTTAATGATTCAAGCGTCAAAGCCAAACGCGCCATTATGGCCGAAGTCAGCCTGAAAGGCTTAGGTGGGTTAAGCAGCAAACTCACCTCATTACTAGAAAATCGTATTCTAGGTTTTAACAATATCAATCAAACTTGGACAGAACGTTAATGAAGACAAAACAGTTAAAACAAATTTTTAAAGCAACCGCACTTGCGCTATGCCTTTCTTCAGCGATGACGACTTTTGCTGTTGCCCAACCTAAAGATGAAGTTGTAGCTGTAGTCGACAATAGTATCATTCTACTTAGTGACCTGGCTCAAGGTGTAGCCGAAATCTCACATCAGCTGCAAAAACAGAAAAAGGCAGTTCCACCACAACAATATCTTGAGCAACAAGCTTTAGAGCAACTGATTATTCGTCAGGCACAGCTTGAACAAGTTAAACGTTATAATATTCGTCCAGATGAAAAAGCTTTAAATGAAGCCGTCCTGAAAGTTGCCCGTGATTCTGGTTCACCGAGTCTGGAAGCATTCCAGCAGAAACTGGATGCCATGGCGCCCAATACCTATGCTTCTTTACGTAACCGTATCGCTGAAGATTTAGCACTGAATCGTTTACGTCAACAAATCGTGACTTCACGTATTCAAATTACAGATCAAGATGTTAAAAACTTCCTAAATACCCCGCAAGGTCAAGCTTTGCTTGGCAGTCAGGTCCATGTACTGCATTTACGGGTAAGCGGTGAAAATGCTGAACAAATTGCAACAAAGGTAAAGCAAGAATTAAATAGCAGCAATGACATTCAGGCGATCAGCAAAAAGTACAGCACTGGCGGCGTTAAAGTCGAAGCTGCTGATATGGGTGTGAGAAACCTGTCAGAAATTCCAGCAGAACTGGCTGCACGCGTGACCACCCTGCAACCAGGTCAAACTTCTGAACTGATTCCTGTCGCTGATGGTGTACATGTTCTGAAGCTCTTGGAACGTAAAGGTGGTGAACAGAAAGCCTTGGTTCCTCAATATTTAACACGACACATTCTGATTCAACCATCTGAAGTAGTCAGTCCTGAAAATGCCAAACAGATGATTGACAGTCTGTATAACCGCCTGCAACAAGGTGAAGATTTTACTGTTTTAGCTTCAACTTTCTCTAATGATACTGGCTCGGCTCGTGATGGCGGAAGTCTTGGTTGGGTTAGCCCAGGCGTGATGGTGCCTGAATTTGAACAGCAGATGAAAAGCACCCCAGTAGGTCAGTTCAGTAAACCGTTTCAATCCCAGTTTGGCTGGCATATTCTGCAAGTGAGCGAAACACGCCAACAAGATATGACACAGGAATATCAGGAACGTATGGCCCGTCAATTACTGGGTGAACGTCAATTTGATGCCGAATTAGATAGCTGGTTACGTGAAACGCGCAATAATGCTTATGTAGAAATCAAAGATCCTCAACTGGATCCTAAACGTAACCGTTAAGCCTTACCATAATCCTAAAAAGCCAACGACATCTCGTTGGCTTTTTATTTAAAAAACTTAAAACGTACAGATATAAAAAAACCTCTCATATAGAGAGGTTTTTTAATTTTCAAACTCGATTAACGATTGTTTTCATCGTCTGAAGAGTCTTCAAATTTAGTGTCGTTGTCAAAACCAGTGCCTTGACCACCAAAGCCAGCACCTTGACCACCGAAGCCACCTTGACCACCGAAGCCGGCACCTTGACCACCAAAGCCGCCTTGACCACCAAAGCCACCACCTTGACCGCCGAAGCCACCTTGACCACCGAAGCCGCCGCCTTGACCGCCAAAACCACCTTGACCACCGAAGCCGCCAGCACCTTGACCGCCACCAAAGCCACCTGCAGCACCTTGACCACCGAAGCCCGCACCTTGTGGACCAGCAGGCGCGCCAGCAGGACGTGGATTACGTGCAGGTACTACAGTTGAAATTGCATGCTTATAAACCATTTGGCTTACTGTATTTTTTAATAAAACCACGTATTGGTCAAAAGATTCGATATGACCTTGTAATTTAATACCGTTTACCAGGAAGATAGATACTGGGATACGTTCCTTACGGAGAGAATTCAAGAATGGATCTTGTAAAGTTTGACCTTTAGACATGTTATAACTCCAAAAAAAATTAAAAATCAGCGCAAAAACTATCTCTATTTTTCAATTAAAAATTATAAAAAAGATAGTTCCTAAATTTTGCTTTATCCGTGACAGTTTCGCAAGTCTTCTTGAGCCTGCTGTAGCGTAAAATATGTTGTAAATTTATGCTTTTCTTGCAAAGACCTTAACCACGTATATTGACGTTTTGCAAGTTGTCGTGTCGCAAATAAAGCTTTATCCTCCATTTCCCGTTGCTTTTCCTTGGTTTTATCAGCATTTTTTAAGAATTCCATAGCCTGACGATAACCCACTGAACGCATGGAAGGTAAATTTTCATTAAAATCGTATTTTTCAATTAAATTCACAACTTCATTTAAAAAACCGCTTTTCCACATAATTTCCAGACGTTGTTCAATACGCCCATGTAATTCTAACCGATCTGGCATCAGTGCATAATTATGGAAACTGTAACGATATGGTAAGTTTTTAGGTTGTTCTGCCTGTAGTTTTGTAATCGGCTCACCAGTCAATTTAAAAACTTCCAAGGCTCGAATAATGCGCTGCTTGTCGCTAACCTTGAATT
The DNA here is from genome assembly GCF_015602705.1 of Acinetobacter lwoffii. Lineage (NCBI taxonomy): Bacteria > Pseudomonadati > Pseudomonadota > Gammaproteobacteria > Moraxellales > Moraxellaceae > Acinetobacter > Acinetobacter lwoffii. Next base: position 1,158,534 of record NZ_CP059081.1, on the reverse strand, counting down.
TTTCACCGGCAATCGGATCGACTGCACATAATTCTGCATAAACCGCTTCCCAGCCCTCCTGCTCACCCTTGGCTTCAATCTCTGCCCGGATAGCATAGTCTGCACTTGGTAGGTTATCTGACAAACCTTCAAGCAAGGCCTTAAAATACAGCATGGTTCCGCCAACCAGAATCGGGGTTTTACCACGCACATGAATATCATCAATCAGGCGGCAAGCATCTTCGACAAAGTTGGCTGCAGAATACACTTCAAGTGGACTAATAATATCAATCAGATGATGCGGATAGCGCGCCAGTTCCTCTTTAGAAGGTTTGGCTGTACCAATGTCCATTTCCCGATAAACCAGTGCAGAATCGACCGAAATCAGCTCAAATCCCCCTTGCTCATACAGTTCACATGCCAAAGCGGTTTTACCACTTGCAGTTGGCCCCATTAAATTGATGACCGGCAATTGATTGGACATGTAAAACTACTCTCCTCGAGCAAAAAGTTTATCTAGTTGAGCCAATGGAAAGGCGCGCCAAGTCGGACGACCATGATTACATTGACTGGCAAATTCGGTTTGTTCCATCTGCCGTAATAAAGCATTCATTTCAGACAAACTTAGGATACGATGCGCTCGCACTGCACCATGACAGGCCATTCCCGCCAAAATTTGGTCACGCTTCTGCAATAGGCTTTGTGCTTGATCCCCCGGATCTAAATCATTCAATAATTCAGGAATCAGGGCATCGAAATCGGCCTTGTGTAGAATAGCCGGTACACCACGTACGATAACTTGCTCATCACCATACTGATCGATTTCCAGCCCCAAACGTGCCAACTGCTCTTTCAGCTCTTCGACACGCATGGCCTGCATCCGGCTAATATTCACGACTTTTGGAATGAGCAATTGCTGTGATGTCCAGAATTCAGGTTTATCCCAAGCCGATTTCATTTGCTGCAAGACAATACGCTCATGCGCCGCATGCATATCCACAATAATCAGACCTTCGGTATTTTGCGCCATAATATAAATGCCATGTAACTGGGCAATAGCAATGCCCAATGGATGCTCATCCACTTTAGTGTTTACATGTGTCTGAAAAGACTGCTCAGGGCTGAATATTTCGGTTTCCGAACTTTCTCTCAACGGAGCCAGATAACTTTTCAATGCATTATTCAGCTGCTGTGAACCTGCATAGGATGCATTGTAATCTCGGGCATAATTCACAACTTGCGGACGTGAAGATTCGAAATCGGTCAGTACATCCAAAGCTTCGTGAGCACTTGTAATAGATGTGGGTCTAGCCATCTGCTGTTGCGAATGCACATTCTGATGCAGGCTAAACTGCTCCTGATAGCGTGGTTGTGGCGCCACAAAATCAGGCTGCTCATCCTGTTTCATTGCCTCGGCTAAATCTGCAGCTGCGGTCTGGAATTGTGCCAACGTTTCTTTGGCATAATGCCGTACGAACTCATGTACTTCACGTTGATTCAGGAAGCGAATTTCATGCTTGGTCGGATGGACGTTTACATCCACATTTTCTGGATCAACTTCTAAAAACAGTAAATAAGCCGCATGCTGATGCCCATGCAGGATGCCGTCATAGGCCATCCGTAAGGCATGGGAAATGGTTTTGTCTTTGACAATCCGGCCATTTACATAGACATACTGCAAATCAGCCTGTGCACGTGCATCTGAAGGATGGCCAAGCCAGCCAGACAAACGCATGTTGATACTGTCTGCATCCATCCAGTAGGCATTTTCAGTAAACTGGCGGCCAAGCAATTGCTGTACCCGCTGAAAACGCAAAGCGCCGCTATCCGCCACGGGTAAATTCAGTTTGATGCTTTCATTATGTTCTAGCACAAAACGGATATCAAAATGCGTCAGTGCCATACGGCGCACAATTTCTTCGATATGACCAAATTCAGTGCCCGGTTTTTTCAGGAATTTACGCCGTGCAGGCACATTAAAAAACAAATCCTGAACCCGGATATGCGTCCCTTTTGAGGCCGCAACAGCCTGAATTTCCTGATGATCAAAAGCCGTACCATTGACTTCGACCTGATAACCGATGCCCTCGTCACTTTGACTACTGATCATGGTCAGGCGTGAAACTGCTGCTATCGACGCCAGTGCCTCGCCACGAAAGCCCAGACTGCTGATTGCATACAGCTCATCAGCACTCTGGATCTTGCTGGTGGCATGACGCATGACGGCCAAAGCCAGATCTTCAGCATGAATGCCGCGACCATTGTCGATGATTTCAATCAGCGTACTGCCGCCCTGTTCGACCCGAATGATCAGTTCTGTCGCACCCGCATCAATCGAGTTTTCCAGTAACTCCTTGACCACAGATGCAGGCCGCTCAATCACCTCACCTGCGGCAATCTGGTTCGCCAGCGCAGGATCAAGGGCACGAATACGGCGCAGACTTAAATCATTCGACATGTGAAAATTGACGCTCCAGAGCCTCTCGTAAAGCAAGATTCGATGAAATCAGGCTTGCAGTACGGGTCAGCTCATCTTCAGATTTTAAAATTTCAATAATCAGGTCAGCTTGCGGAATTTCATCACCACCTTTGGACGGCCATTCAAACAAAAATAGCGCATTCGGTGTTTCCAGATAATCCCTGATGCCCATTAATTCCAGTTCATAAGGGTCATTCAGACGATACAAGTCAAAATGAAAAATATCCTGACCATTAATTTGATAGGGTTCGACCAGTGTATAAGTTGGACTTTTCACTGAACCTTGATGACCCAACTGTTGCAAATAATAACGCGTTAACGTCGTTTTTCCTGCCCCCAGGTCACCAATCAGATACACGACCCCCGCAGGGAAATTTTCCGCCAGAACTTTGGCCAGTTTTTGGGTATCGTCTTCATGATTTAAAGTGACATTAAATGAATAAGGCATATTACTCACGACATGATGAAAAAGAATAATTATGATAGCATCGCCACGCTTTAAAAGCCTATTCACCTGTGTGAGAAACTGTATTTTTTCACAGCATCTGTTCCTTTAAGAGGTTAATCTGCCTGCCATGCAACCGACTGTTGAATTTAACCCACCCATGCTCAATGGGGTCAGTGCCAGTAAAGTGTTTTTGCCAACCAGTCCGGATGCGCCCCTGACAGTTTTTGCTTATTTATGCACGCAATTTGCGCATATCGCAGCAGATGAATGGCAATCTCGTTTCGCCGAGGGTTTAGTCTATGATGCCCAAGGCAACAGATTAAGCACAGAAAGTCCATTTCAGGCCAATAGCCATTGTTTCTATTATCGCTTTTTGGCACATGAAGTGCATGTGCCTTTTCAACATCAGATTTTATTTGAAAATGAGTATTTCATGGTGGTCGATAAACCGCATTTTTTGACCATGAGCCCGACCGGACAATATGTGCAGGAAACGCTATTGGTTCGTCTTAAAAAGCAGACCGGCAATGAACATTTAACGCCCATTCACCGGCTAGATCGTGAAACGGCAGGTGTAGTTCTGATTTCCAAATGCATGGAATCACGTGGCCTATATCAGCAGATGTTTGCCACACGTCAGGTTCAGAAAACCTATCATGCGATTGCGGCCTATCAACCTGATTTAAAATTTCCATTGATCACGCGATTAAGAATGGAAAAGGGACAGCCTTTTTATACCATGCACGTGCTAGACGGAACGCCGAATAGCGAGACGGCGATTGATCTGCTTGAACATAATACAGAATGGGCTAAATATGAGCTAAAACCACATACTGGCAAGCAGCATCAATTACGGGTGCACTTGAATCATCTGGGTATTCCGATCCGTCATGATCCCTTTTATCCGCAGGTAGCACACAAGGTGGAAGATGATTTTTCTACTCCTTTAAGTTTATTGGCCAAACATATTCAATTTGTCGATCCGATCACGCAGAAAAGCATGAATTTCAGCTCCCAACTTGAATTGACACTGTAAATCGCTTGTCATTACAGATTATTTTCTAAAATCGGTCGCTTTAAGATTGAATTTCAAACGTAATTGATTAGAATAAAGGCGAAAAGTTAAGTAATTTAAAGCTTTAAAAATATTATGAGAAAAACTGAAGTTTATCAAATTCGCTTGGACTCGCAAGAGAAGAAACAAGCCTTTGCGGTATTTAAGCAATTGGGGATTACGCCAGCTCAAGCAGTGCGTCTTTTTTTCAAGCAGGTGGTGATTACCAAATCGATCCCCTTCTCGATTGAAAACCAGAATATCAACCTAGAACAACTGATTCGCCTGCGCAAGCTAAAACAAAATGAAGCGAAAACCGAGCAAAATGCGCTTTCCAGTTCTGCCCTGAATCTGCTGGATGATCAGGATATCCAGTTGGATGATGATCATCTTGATTTATTTGAAGAACTGAATGCCATTTTGGGTGAAAGCGACAAAATTTAACATTGTTGCATTTCCGAACAATTTCTAAAGCCTGCCACTCCCAAACTTCGCTATGCTTGATGCTGATAATCAATAAAAAATTAGCTGGAGTATGCAATGCTCGTACGACGCGCCCAGTCAGCAGACCTGAATCAGCTGGCGGTATTATTTGATGAATATCGACAGTTTTATGGTACGTCTTCCAATCCTGAACTCTCTTACCAATTTTTAAAACAGCGTTTTGAAGATGGGCAAACCGTCATTTTCATTAATACCAAAGATGATACTTTTACCGGCTTTATTATCCTGTATCTGGGTTTTTCTTCAGTGGCCTGCTCGACCTATTATATTCTGGATGATGTCTATATCACCCCGGTTTTTCGGCGTCAGGGCGCAGCCAAACAACTGATTGATACCGCGATTTTATTTGCCAAACATGAACAGGCCTTAAGAATCACCCTGGAAACCCAAAAAAATAATTATCAATCGCATAAATTGTATGAATCTATGGGATTTATCAAGGATGATGAATTTCAGACTTATCACTGTTTCCTGAAGTAAGTCCTAATCTTTTCATCACATTTCAAGCGAATAAAAAATTTATTATTCTGAGCGGAATTTGGCCTGCGCCACCTGTTCTGCATTTAAATACAACCATTCTCCTTCAGCCAGTTCAGGCAAGGCCAAAGCACCAATCTGTGCACGATGTAGCTGTTCAACTTTATTACCTACGGCAGCCAGCATGCGCTTTACTTGATGATAGACCCCTTGATGAATGGTCATTTGCAGACGATTTTCAGCCAATCGAGTCACTTCAGTAGCCGCAAAAATACCTTTTTCATTTCTCAATTCGACACCTTGTTCTAGTTGCTGAATCTGTTCATCCGTGACTGGATCCGCAGTTTGCATCTGATAAACTTTGGCGACATGCTTTTTCGGATGGGTGAGCGCTTGCAGAAACTGTCCATCATCGGTCAGCAATAATAGTCCAGTGGTATCCTGATCCAGACGTCCCACACACTGAATCCCCCGATTCAGCAGAATGTCATCAAACAGGTCAAATACACTAAAATGATGTGTCGCCTGATGCGAACACTCATAGCCTTGTGGTTTATTTAAGGCGATATACACTTTTTCCCGATAGGTATGACTTTTCCCATAAACCTCGAAATTTAAGTGATTTAAATCCAGGTTATATTTAGGATTGTCAACCACTTCATCTTGAATTGAAACAGCACCATTTTTAATCAGTTGCTGACAATGCTTGCGGGAGCCGAAACCTTGTGACTGCAACATTTTTTCCAATAGCATCTGTTTATACCTGTATCGAGTGAAGACCTGTGCATTCTATCCTGAAACAGTCCTGAATTTGATTTCTTCCGCTGTTTTCTAGGTATCATGCGTTGAAAAGCTCTACAATAGCTTTATTTTTCACTCTATCTCTCCCCCTTATGTCGCAACTTGATTTGAATCTGATTGTTCTTTTGGTTTTACTGGCTTGCGGTATTTTCAGTCACAATAGTGCCGTCACCATTGCTGCAGCGGTATTAATTGTTTTAAAAATCACACCTCTCAGCAGTTTATTGCCTTATGTACAGGCGCACGGTTTAAATATCGGCATTATTATTCTGACCATTGGTGTTCTGACACCAATTGCCAGTGGCAAAATTTCAGGGGAAAGTATTCTCAAATCTTTCCTGAGCTGGAAGTCTTTGCTGGCAATCGCGATTGGGGTCTTTGTCGCTTGGCTGGGAGGACGTGGAGTGAAGCTGATGTCCAATCAGCCAGATGTAGTGGCCGGACTGTTATTAGGCACAGTAGCAGGTGTAGCAGTATTACGCGGTGTTCCAGTCGGTCCTTTAATTGCGGCTGGGATTTTATCCTTATTGATTAGTACACAATAATGTTCAAATCATCAGCACCCTTCACCAGTATGCAAAGATTTCTCAAAAATAATCATATAACGGGAAATATGCAGATCGCCCGATGATTATCTTGCGCTAATCTCTAACGCAGTACGTCAGGCTTGCTCAGAAGATACTATCAAATCAACGGAATATTTATTAATTCGATCTTTCAAAATTAAAGCAAAGGAAAGTGAATGATTTTTAAAAGCGGTGACCTGATAAAAATCAGAAATTCAATAAATGACACCTACCAGTCTAATCTTTCAAAGCATAGACCAAACTTTCTACCATCTGACCATTTTCCAAATATACTTTAACCGGAATACGTTGATATTCATCGCCTTCAAATACATCCAGCTCATTCCAATATTTAGGGAGATTCTCGGATATGAATACATAACCGGTAACAGTCTCTCCCGAATCACTGAGCTGAATACCCGGACTGCCCAGCTCAGCACCCCAACCGCGCTGCTGCAAATGCCCACGAATATAACCGGCTTTCCAGCTTCCCCCAATCCGTTCCATCACATGGGCATTGGGTTGCTGCGGACGAAGCGTGCCGTATACGAATAAACTGTGCATCTTAAGAACTCTTAAACATCATTTTGATGATTACTCTACAAATAGTAGTGCTAGACGCACCTGGTCATAAGCCATTTTAGGCGTAGTCAATTCCACAATCGGACGCAGCTTAATAGAACCGTCATCATTAAAATGTTCCGAATTTTGACGCTTGGTCAAGCGTTTATAAATCTTGCGCACCTGCTCCACGACCTCTTCACCCGGATGGGCAACTGAAATATCCAGTCCCTGCTCTTTATGCAAACGTCCCAAATGATTGATGATGGTTGCCGGAGTCAAACCACGTTCAGTCGCGATATCGGCAATTTCATAGCCTTCTTCAAACAGTTCACGCGTTTCATCTAACGTTGCAGTGGCATAGCTTTGTTTTCCAGCATTCTTGGCAATTTTCTTCTCATTGCGCTGGATTTCAACTTCATTCAAAGTCCCGCCACAATGTCGGATAAAGGCTTTGTGCTGCGCAGTCAAATCGACATTTTCGAAATTCGCTTCGGCTTCATCAGAAAGTTCCTGAAAACGGCGATCGGCTTTAATCGCCAGACTATCGAGCTCCAAAGCCTGTTCATTAAAGCCTTTTAAACGTAAGCCATTTAAGCTTTTTAAACGGGACAAGGCGACATAGCCCTGGCCTTTTTCAAAGGTATGACTCAGATCAATTTCAGCGGCTTCCAAAGTCATGCCTTGTGATTTATGAATGGTAATCGCCCAAGCCAGACGCAATGGAATCTGCTGGAAACTGGCAATGGTTTTACCGGCCTCATTGTCTACCGACCAGGTTTCAGGCTCAACCACCAATGTAGTGCCATCGGTCAGTTTGACTTTAGGCAGCACACCATATTCATCATCTTCTTCAAAACTGATCACTTCGCCCAGACTGCCGTTGATATAACCCATATCAAAGTTGTTTTTCACAAACATGACTTTGGCATGTTTTTTCAGGGTTAAGGCTTCAGGCGCTCGCACTGACGATTTTAAAGTCTCGATCAGCTTTTCATTGCCATCACACTGCGCATCAAACTGGCGCGGATCATTGTCAATTTCATTCAGATGTTTAAAGTTAATACTGTCCACATCCATATTATGCGTATACAGGCGCGTATAGGTATCACCAATTTCTTGATGTCGCGTGGCCTGTAAAGCAGTGCGGTGTTCATGGCTAATCGCCTGCGCACGGATCGCATTCAGAATGTCATTCAAATAATCATTGCCCTGACGATGCTGCTCAGTTAGGTAGCAAACGCGAAACTTGGCTTCGACCCAGGCATCCGACATAAAGCAGAATTTGTCGCGGTTGCGCTCATCATTTTTACCGACTGGCGGTAACTGGAAAAAGTCCCCTGCTACAATCACCTGAATACCACCGAAAGCTTCATCACTTTCCTTGAAATATTTCAATACCTGATTGACCAGATTCAGCTGCTTGGCATGCAGCATTGAAATTTCGTCAATAATCAGGACTTGCGCATTTTCCAGATGTTCTTTTAAGTATTTGCGCTCTTTCATCCGCTTTAAGTCTTCTTCAGACAAAAAGTCTTTAATGCCAATGCCTGCCCAGGTATGAATAGTCATACCATTCATGTGTGTGGCTGCAATACCGGTCGATGCGGTAATCGCGACGGCGACCTTACGTGCCTTTAAATAATTAATATATTGATTCAGCGTATAGGTTTTTCCTGCACCGGCAGAACCGGTTAAAAAGACATTTTCTCCTGCTTTGAGTAACTTAAGGGCAGTTTCCTGTTTCATAAGAGCAATACCGTAAAAGAACGGCTATAGCCTAACGATTTTTAGCGGAAAAGTTAAGCGTCATGGAGGAAAACAAGCTGTATTGAACTGTCAGGCCTGCAAGTTGAGCCAGTTAATAAAATGCATGGCGATATTACTGTATTCAGCTTCTGCTTTCTGGTTATTCGGATATTCCAGCTGATCAAAAATCACCTGTCCATTCACCAATTGACACCCCAAGATCAAGGGTAGACGCACAGCCGGATGAGACATACGAAAGGCCACATACTGCCCTTCCACAATTTGCTGAGCATAGCTTGCCGCCAGACAGTTCCTGAAAATTTTAGATTCCTCTAAAATCCGCTCCAAAGTTTTAAGCTCTTCAAAACGCCAGTTGAAATACAGTAAAAATGAAACCTGAGTGATTGGTGTCCAGTTCACCAGTGCAAACTGTTTTTTCAGCTTGGCGATCATTTCCTGCTTTTGAATCTGATCATGCCAGACGACCGCCTGATTAAACAAACTGGTCCAGCTCAGGTTTTTCGGTATTTCTGTATGACTGGAAAAATACTCTACTAGATAGTCACGCACATAACTGTCAAAAAGCGACTCACGTACATGCCCGCTTTGCAAATAAAACAGCTGCCTGAACTCAGTAAAAGGAATGCGATAGCGGTGCAGAACATTATAGAAATCACGGTTCTGCTGGCTTTGAGGCTGAATATACACCAGAACCTCATCGGGTAAATGCGCCGTAATTTTATATAAATGCTGCATATAAGCCTGCATCATCCGGCTCAAGTTCAGGTAAACCTTTTTAGTCAGCTGATCATCCATTTTAACCACATTGCGCAGCAGCTCCATCCATTCGTCCAGATACAGAATTGAAGGGCTAATCGCAATCCGCTGATCCTCAATCGATTGGCGTGTGCCTTTTAATACCACCGCCTGATTATACTGATGCTGAAACCAGTCATGCTGGATTGCATATTCATGCATGCTATGAATAAACAGTCGCGCCGAGACATATTGAAAATATTGCAAAGTCGCCAAAATAATCTGGGGATGAATATGATGGCTGTCTACAAAACTTAAGGCAGTTACTGCAACGCGTACACTGCTATGCTGGATATTATTACTGATCCAGTCCAGTACCTCGGCCGGTTGCTTGAAGATCCAGTTCACGGCACGATGACAATCAAATAGTGGCAATCGGGCTACTTTTTTCTGCCATAAATACGGATGATTTTCCAGGAAATTCCGTTTGGATAATAAATCATCCCGATGCCACACGTCCCGGTTCATCAATCGGACAAAACCGAGCAAATTACTTTGCTCCTCAGCATGCCGATATAGCAAACAGATATCATCAGTATGATCATTCAATTCATGCAGATTAAAGCGCTCTTCAAAAGACAGCGACATAATCCGGAACAGTGCCGGAGGCAAAAACTGTGCGGCGCTAAAACAGAACTCATCCAGACTGTCCATCAATGACTGGATCGACAGGAATTCATCCTGCTGTAGACACTCCAAAGAAAAAGCCTGTTGCAAGCTTTCAAGAATCTGCTGTGGAATCTCTTGTTCATCCTGAATAAAGTTTTGCATGACAGGTGCTGTATACAACCCGGCCTTGATCAGCTGCTGGTCGATAATCTCAGCTTGAACAATCGACATTTGCTGCAGAAATTCGGACACCCGTTCCAGGCCATTAACCCACGCATAAACCTGAGCCAGGATAAGCTGACGTAACTGTTTGGCTTTGTCGCGTAAATACAGCGAATGCTGTGGTTTTAAATCGCCAGTCAGGAAATAGATATCCTGTAAAAAGAATTCCTCCAGGGCTTCTGCCTTACATTGCTGAAAATAAAAATGACTGTCAACCAAAGCAGGTGCAGCTCCAGAGTCTAGTACATAGGGAGTATGAAACTGGATATAAAACAGACCATCCAGCAATTCAATCCGGCACTGATCCTGCTGAATTTTTATTAAATTTTGTGCATTCAGATGACCAATTATTGCCATCTGATCAAGATAAAGCTGGTTCAGCTCTGGAGAAATCCGTAAACATTGTTGTGCCAATAACCTTAAAGATGCTACCAAGCTTTCCTGTTCCATACGTACACCTCGGTCATCTTAGAATCATCTTATTTTTATATTGGATCATGCTGAGTCCTTGATCGCCAATCAGTGAACACTTAAAAATACATTATGGCATCACTTGCACTATAAAACCGTCCATGCATCCTCATTGCTAAAAATAGAACATTTCAATAGATCATAGCCTAGATTTTACAGGAAGAATTTTTCTTTTTTAGTCTTGCTGACGTAGCGCCTTAAGCTCGGCCAAGCCGGTATAAATATGTTGCTGCAAGCTGTGTCGAAATGCAATCAGCTCTTCCTGAGTCTGAACCTGAGCAATCGATTGTCGCGGCATAAACTGAAAATAAAATGGCAGGCGTTTTGGGAATAATCGTTTAGGCAAAGATGGAATCACATCGCCCTGACGTAATAATTTATTGAGTTGTGGTACTTTGAGGAGTTTTTGAAAATATTTATGCTGGATGATCTTATTGGCATCAAAGCCAATCTCATAGACTTCATCCCCACCAAGCGCAGCAAAAGGGACAATATCATAGTTGAATTCCTGAGCCAGCTTTAAAAATCCGTAGCGTTGCTTCCAGATCAGTTGATACTGTTCACCCTGACGTTTGAGTACTTCGCGTCCACCTCCCGGAAAGACCAGAATGGAATAACCCTGCTGCATCACAGCACGTACATAATGCTGGATGCCATCGACTGCCCCAAACTTCTTCACGGCTTCACGCCATAACGGTACATAAAAATGGCTATGATCCGCAATACTGACCACAGCCACTTTATGTTCGTTATAGAGATAATCAATCAGCATCGGCGAATCAAAGATGCCGTACATGGAATGATTACCGACATACATTGCAGGCCGACTGGCATCAATATATTCAGCCCCTAAAAAGGTAGGGGTAAAATATAATTTGGATAAGGCACTTAAGCGTCTAATCCATTGCCCATCATGTTTGACCTGCAAGCTGTCTGCTCCCTATCTACTCCGGATTATGCCACGCGTTTTTGGACCAGAATCGAACCTACTGAATAACCCGCACCAAATGAACACAACACGCCGTATTCACCATCTTCAACTTCATGTGCAGTACGATGCAAGGCAATGATCACCCCGGCAGAAGAAGTGTTGGCAAACTCGTTCAGAATGATCGGTACCAGACCAGGTTTGGCATTTTCTTTACCAACCACCAGTTTCAGGATCAGTTCATTCATGCTGGCATTGGCCTGGTGTAACCAGAAGCGTTTAACACCTGTCGGCTCAATCTGATTCTTTTCCAGTTGCGCAGTAATCATTTTCGCAACCAGTGGACAGACTTCTTTAAATACCTTACGACCATCCTGACGGAAACGTTTGTCGTCAATGTCAGCATTTTCAGAGGTATTCAAGAAACCAAAGTTATTGCGGATGTTATTCGAGAACTGGGTAAACAACTCAGAATCCAGAATTTCAAAACCGGTTTTGCTGTCGGTATTTTCAATAATTGAAGCGGTTGCCACATCACCAAAAATAAAGTGACAGTCACGTGAACGGAAATCGGTATGTGCAGAGGTAATTTCCACATTCACCAATAACACACGGCGCGCGCCTGCTTTGATCGCATCATAAGCCTGTTTCAGACCAAATGTTGCTGCAGAACACGCCACGTTCATGTCATAGGCATAGCCTTTGATACCTAGAGCGGTTTGAATCTCGATCGCTACGGCAGGATAAGCACGTTGCAAATTCGAGCATGACAAGATCACGATATCAATGTCTTCGGCAGTCACACCGGCATTTTCCATCGCCTGTTTGGCTGCGATTACGCCCCATTCTGCTTGCAGTGAAATTTCATCATCTGCACGTTCACGTAAATTAGGACGTAAGCGTTTTGGATCAAGAATACCTGATTTTTCTACGACATAACGGCGTTGTACGCCAGATGCTTTTTCAATAAAGTCTGCGCTAGAACCACGACGCGCTTCAACTTCGCCTGCAGCGATTTTGTCAGCATTTTCGTGATTAAACAGTTCCACATAAGCATTTAAACTTTCAACTAATTCTTCATTGGTGATGACATGTTCCGGATGGAATAAGCCAGTACCCGTAATGCGGATGCCCATGTAAAATTCCTTATCTGAATTACCTATATCTTAACTGATTCCAAGACGATCCCATACTTTTTGCAAGCGAGTTGGAGACACAGGTGCTTTTGTTTTCATCGGTTGTGAAAACAATGAGATTCTTAACTCCTCGACCATGAAATACAATTCTTTCAGGCGAGGGTCATCTTTAAACTTGAATAATTTTTCCATCCATTGATCAATTTGGTCAATGGCGGAATTGTCCCTTTGTAGATTATTGGGCAAGCGCTCCAAACGCAAGATCAAGGCTTTCAAATAACGTGGAAATTCGATCCATACATCGGAAGGTTTACGATACACAAAGTCAGAAAGGCTCATTAAATCAAGTTGATCTTCAATATCATTGATATTTTTTTCAAACACAGAATGATCTAAAACCAATAATTTCCGGCGGATTTCCTGCCACTGGATATAAATATCCGTGATCTCTTTCAGGGCAACTTGGCCATAAGTCAAGAAAGATTTTTTTACATCTTCAACCAGTTTTTGGAACTCTTGCGCATTGACAGGTAATTCATTAATAGACATGTGCAGTGTGGCATAAACTAACATTTGTTCCAGTTGTGCCTTATCACCGAGTGGTGAATAAGCCAGCGCCAGAGGTTTGGAAATCTGTTTTTTCAACTGGCGGGTCAAGTCTCCGAGTTGCATATGCACCAGTCGGATCACTCCTTCACGATGTTTTTTGATCGCTTCAGCCTGATCATTAAAAGTCTGAATCACCACACCCGATTCATCTTTCTGCTCCAGGGCAGAAAAAGCTTTAGTCGGAACCAGCGCCTGGTACTGCTTGACCACGACACCGGTGACTTTTTGTGAGGCTTCAAATACAAAGCTTTCCGGGAAGGTTTTAAATTCACCTTTAAGCTGTTTGACCGGACTATGCGTTTCAGTCCGACAGCGCGCTTTCAGCTCAGCAAGATCACGCCCTTGTTCAATGACACGGCCTTTTTCATCAGTAACTTTAATAAAAGGCAACAGATACTGATCGACCCGGTCAAAGCTGAAATCTTTCTCCGTGATTTGATCGCCTCGCAACTGGAATGCCAAGAAACTAAAAATATGTTTCTGTAAATCCTGCGCATCTACTTTTGCTATGAGTTTTTGTGCAGTATCCGGAATCGGCACCAGATTACGGCGCTTATCCTTCGGCAAAGCTTTTAGCAATGCTTCAATCAGATCCAGACGCCAACCCGGAATCCCCCATGACCAGATACCTTCATCGACCTGGGCTAAGGCTTGCAGGGGAATTTTAACTGTCGCGCCATCTTCATCATGACTCGGGTCAAAACGATAGGTTGCAGCCAGACGCAGGCTACCATTGTGCAAATAGTCCGGAAATTGTTGTGTCGTCGGCCGGTCATTCAGCCATAGCGCATCATCATCGACAAATAAATAACGCGGATTCTGAGGCTCAACCGTGGCACGCCAGTCTTCAAAAGTACGACGGCTGGCCACTTCAGGCGGCACTTTCGAGGCATAGAACTGGTAAATGGTTTCTTCATCAACCACCAGATCACGACGGCGCAATTTATCTTCAACCCGCTCTACTTCTTCCAGTTTGAGCAGGTTATGCTTTAAAAATGGCGGACTAATACCCAGATGACCAGTAGTTAAAGCATCGCGTAAGAAAATTTCATGTGCAGCTTCTTGATCCACTTTTTCATAATTAATCGGGCGTTTCGGCTCAATAATCAGACCGAACAAGGAAATCTGGTCATAAGCATTCACCACACCGGCTTTTTTCGACCAGTGCGGTTCAAAATAATGATGCTTGAGCAAGTCACGTGCCGCCAGCAGAATCCATTCTGGTTCAATCTTGGCCAGGGTGCGTAAATATACCTGAGAAGTTTCCACCATCTCAAAGGCCATGACCCACGGGGTATTGGTCTTGTGCAAAGTCGATGCCGGGAAAATCCGTGCTTTTTGCTGACGCACCGCCATAAAAACATTACGCTCATCGGTCTTGTTGGCGATAAACGATAAGAGACCGGTCAACAAGGCACGGTGCAGATTTTCATAACTGGCTTTCTTTTCATTAAATGACAGTTTTAAACCCTTAGCCAACTCCACCAGCTGCTCATGAGTTTTCTTCCATTCACGCAGACGCAGCCAGCTCAGGAAGTGATTACGCGCAAAAGTACGGCGCTTATTTTCACTCATGCTTTCGCGGTTATTGTGCAGCGTCTCCCAGAGCTTGATATAGAACAGGAAATCAGAATCAGCTTCACGGAACAAGGCATGTTTCTGATCTGCCTGCATCTGTTTATCCGCAGGACGTTCACGTGGATCTTGCACCGCAAGTGCTGCCACAATCACCAGAACCTCATTCAGCACGCCAAAATGTGCCCCACCGAGAATCATACGGGCTAAACGCGGGTCAATTGGCATTTTCGCCATTTGATAACCGATTTTGGTAAGCTCAAGTTTTTTCTCGGATAAAGCCCCCAGCTCAATGAGCAACTTACGTCCATCATTCACCAGACGGTGATCTGGTGGCTCAATGAAGTCGAAGTCTTCGAGTGAACCCAGCCCCAGACTTTGCATCTGCAAAATTACAGATGCCAGGTTGGTTCGCTTGATTTCCGGTTCGGTAAACTCTGGACGGCTGAGGAAATCATCTTCAGAATACAGGCGTATACAGACACCCGGCGCAATACGACCACAACGACCTTTACGCTGGTTCGCGGCTGCCTGAGAAACGGCTTCAATTGGTAGACGTTGCACCCGTGAACGATAGTTATAACGCGAAATACGGGCAAAACCGCTATCAATCACATACCGGATATTCGGAACGGTTAAAGCTGTTTCTGCTACGTTGGTGGCAATAATAATGCGTCGCCCGCCACCAGAAGGATTAAAGATTTTCTGCTGTTCGGCCAGCGCCAGACGCGCATATAAAGTTAATACTTCCGTGTGGCGTGGCCCATGTTTGATCAGGGTTTCCTGTAACTCGCGAATTTCCTGCTCGGTACTGGCAAAAATCAGGATATCGGCATGTTCGGGATGACCTTTTTCCTGTGCATCCTGAAAGCATTCTTCGACTGCTTTGACCACAGCGCGAGGCAGGTTTTCTTCAAAATCATCAAACTCATCATCATCACTACCGCCAATGCTCATTTCCGAGATCGGGCGATAACGCAGCTCTACCGGGAAGCTGCGGCCTTCCACTTCAAAAATTGGTGCACCATTAAAGTAACTGCTAAAACGGTTTACATCCAGGGTTGCTGAAGTAATGATGACTTTCAGATCGGGACGACGCGGCAACAGTTGCTTCAGATAACCCATAATGAAGTCGATATTCAGTGAACGTTCATGCGCTTCATCAATAATAATCGTGTCATATTTGGTCAGGTATCGGTCATGCGTCAGTTCGGCCAGTAAAATACCGTCTGTCATCAAACGCACAATTGAGTCTTGTGAACCCTGTTCCGTAAAACGTACTTTAAAGGAAATTGATTCACCGAGTTTTTCGCCAACTTCTTCGGCAATACGCTGTGATACGCTGCGGGCTGCCAGTCGACGCGGCTGGGTATGTCCGATCATTCCGGTCAGGCCACGTCCAGCCAGCATAGCAATTTGCGGTAA
This sequence comes from Acinetobacter lwoffii, assembly GCF_015602705.1. NCBI lineage: Bacteria > Pseudomonadati > Pseudomonadota > Gammaproteobacteria > Moraxellales > Moraxellaceae > Acinetobacter > Acinetobacter lwoffii. The sequence continues at coordinate 1,142,125 of NZ_CP059081.1, read as the reverse complement.
CTGGGTGGTTTTACCAGAACCGGTTTCACCAGCTACAATAATAACCTGATGCTTTTGAATCGCGGTAATCAGCTTGTCAGCATACTGGGTTACCGGCAGATCCTGATTTAGCTTGATGTTCGGAAGACGTTCAAGCTGTTGCCGTACTTTCAGATTGGATTTTTCAAATAATTCCTGATACTGCTTGGCATCTGCGTCTTTCCCCTTTTTCAGTCGATTTAAACGGTGACGGTCACGCGCCATTATCCATTGATCTACATTTAAATGACTCTGCACAGAGAAAACACCCACATCAAAAAACAGGAAAGGTTTATTTTACTTGGTTCATTAGATTTCAGATAGTCGTAGTTCTGTTAAGTGCCGGACAAATTGGCTTTGGCTGCCTGATTTCCCTCAATTCAGCGCCATAAACCTATCAAAATATCTATATGACACGCTTGAATTTTCCTGAGTAGATTTAATCATCAGTTTAATTTTGAAATTGATATTTAAATTATTTTGCGGAAAACATGCTTTTTTCCTGATTCACCCTTGAATTTTTTGGTTTCAACATCATGTTTGCTAGCACGAGGAAAAAGAGATAATTTTGTCATCAGGCCATCATCTTGATGCTGCTCAATGAACAAAGCGATTTTGCCGAAGTGGCGCGTTTTTACTTAATTCGGTTTTTCCGATGTTTGTAATGTAAAAATACCATTTTAGCATCAACCAAAATTTCGATACTCTTATTCAAAATCAAAGACTACTTCAATCATGGAGACAATGATGAGCTTAATTAATACTGAAGTTAAACCATTTAAAGCAACTGCATTCCAAAACGGCAAATTCATTGAAGTTACTGAAGCTGACCTGAAAGGCAAATGGTCTGTTGTATTCTTCTACCCAGCTGACTTCACTTTCGTTTGCCCGACTGAACTTGGTGACCTTGCTGACAACTACGCTGAATTCCAAAAACTAGGCGTTGAAATCTACTCAGTTTCTACTGACACGCATTTCACTCACAAAGCTTGGCACGATTCTTCAGAAGAAATCAAAAAAATCCAGTATGTAATGGTTGGTGATGCAAACTGGACACTTGCTAAAAACTTTGACGTATTAATCGAAGCTGATGGCCTTGCTGATCGTGGTACTTTCGTGATCGATCCAGAAGGTAAAATCCAAATCGTTGAAATCAACGCTGGTGGTATCGGCCGTGATGCTCAAGAACTTCTTCGTAAAGTTAAAGCAGCTCAGTACGTACATGCTCACCCAGGCGAAGTTTGCCCAGCTAAATGGAAAGAAGGCGATGCAACTCTTGCTCCTTCAATCGACCTAGTAGGTAAAATCTAATTTTAATTAGATTGAACTGATTCAAAAAACCACGCTTTTTAGCGTGGTTTTTTATGGTTTAAGCTTTTATGTCAGCGCAATACGGGATTTTATTTTTTAAAATGATTTTGTTAGGACTTTAAATATTGCAGTCCTATTTTTTTCTTGATCAATCATATAAAAATTCAGGTATATCTTTTGCTTCGCTTTCTCATAATCCTTACCGATTCTTACAATTGAGCTATACATCTGCAGAGCCATATGGCATAAGTTCAAATGATAAGATAAGAAATATTCAGTGGAGGAACGCATATGCAAAAACTGCTTACCGTGATTTCTTGGAAATACAATCCCTCAAGCCGCCACCTGAAAATTGTATACAGTAATGGTCATACCGAGCTGTATCATCCCGTACCTGAATTTATTTATGACAACCTGCTAAGACGCCAAGACAAAGCCGCATTCGTGGAAAAGTATCTCGAATATAATTTACATTTTAATAAAATTTGCATGGATTAGAGCCAATCGAATTAACGCAATCCCACCATCAGCAAACCTGCGCCTATGAGTACAATACTCATGATAAAACGTGGGTCTTGCTGAATTAAGGCAATAAACTCTTCGACTTCTGCTGCATGTGAAATGACATTATCAACTACCAGTAACCCGCCCTTTGCTTTAAGTAATCGACTCAAATGTGGCCAGTAACTGACATAAGCATCTCGTTCAGCATCTAACAGGATAAAATCAAATAATTCCTGTTCTGCCTCCAGATAAACTTGTGCATCAATTACTTTAAAATTGATTAAATCTGCAAAATCTATTTCTGTCGCATATTGCTTTGCCTGAGTAACCCGTTCTGCATCAACTTCAAGTGTTGTAATCATGGCTTGAGTCTGCCGAGCCGCTTCTGCCAGCCATAAAGTGGAATAACCAGTAGAAGTCCCAATTTCCAGAATACTTTTCGATTGTTGCGTACGAATCAGCATAGATAAAAATCGACCGGATTCTGGTTCTATATTGCGATATCGGTGCCGGCGATCTGCCTGCTTAAGATCATGCCTATGAAACTTTTCATATAATTCCTGCATGAATCTTTCAAATTCATCTGAGTTTTGCATCACTCTTCCCTGAGTCTGTTTGGCTTAAAGTGCCTGAATCAATTTAAAACGCTCCACTTCACGATCATCGTTAGTGGTAATGGTTTCAGTGAACATCGTTAAAGGACGTACCCAAATTGAATAATCCCCGTAGAGACATTGATAAACCACCAGCTTTTCTTCAGTTTCACTGTGCGTGGCAACATGAAACACCTGATAAAGCTGTCCCTTATAATGTTGATAAATACCGCGTTGTAATTCCATCATTCAAGTCTCAAATATCTTGTTTTAATCTTAGCTGAAAATCCTTATTCTTGCTCTAAACTACTTGAAGATTAATCTTTCGACCCCATATAGAACTTTGAAATTAATAATGAATTTTTCAACAAATCTGTAAATCCGATCAATAAAATAAAAACAACCTGTTTTACCTATTCAGTCGATTGTCCTATCATGGCTGTATCAAATAAACATTTACTCCTTTGGAGACGTTAGCAATGTTAGATCAAAATACTTCAGCCCAACTTAAAACCTTATTAGAACGCCTAGAAGGCCCGATTGAACTGGTGGCGACTTTGGATGGCTCTGACAAATCAGCCAAAATCCAGGAACTGGTGTCCGAAGTGGCTGCACTGTCTGACCTGGTGACTGCACGCTTTGACGGGACCAATGCACGTGCGCCAAGTTTCGGGATTGCAAAAGCTGGTGAGGAACCACGTGTATTCTTTGCAGGCTTGCCAATGGGCCATGAGTTCACCTCACTGATCCTGGCATTGTTGCAAACCTCAGGTTATGCACCGAAAGTCTCTGATGAAGTTCTGGCGAATATCAAGAGTCTGGGTGTTCAATCTAATTTCGATGTATTTGTATCCTTAAGCTGCCATAACTGTCCGGATGTGGTTCAGGCACTTAACCTGATCGCCATCTATAACCCAGGCACTACAGCGACCATGATTGATGGGGCTTTCTTCCAGGAAGAAGTAGAAGAACGCAAAATCATGGCGGTTCCGATGGTGTTCCAGGACAACCAGCATATAGGTCAGGGTCGTATGACGCTGGAAGAAATCATTGCCAAGTTGGACAGCAATGCCGCTACCAAAGATGCGGAAAAGCTGAATGCCAAAGATGCCTTTGATGTCCTGGTGATCGGTGGTGGTCCTGCAGGGAATACTTCTGCGATCTATGCAGCACGTAAAGGCATTAAAACCGGGATCGTGGCTGAACGCATGGGCGGTCAGGTCATGGATACCATGGACATTGAAAACTTCACGTCAGTACAAAAAACCCAAGGTCCTAAATTTGCAGCGGAAATGGAAGCCCACGTGCGTGAATACGGGGTCGACATCATGAACCTGCAACGCGTGTCTGATATCAAAGGGGCAGACGAAACGGCCAATGGTCTGGTGGAAGTGACTTTAGAGAATGGTGCCAAACTGGAATCTAAAACCGTGATTCTGTCGACCGGCGCACACTGGAGAGAGATGAACGTTCCAGGTGAGCAGGAATACAAAACTCGTGGTGTGGCCTACTGTCCGCACTGTGATGGCCCACTGTTTAAGGGTAAACGTGTCGCCGTGATTGGCGGTGGTAACTCGGGGGTGGAAGCTGCGATCGACCTGGCAGGGATTGTAGAGCATGTAACTTTGGTGGAATTTGATACCAAATTGCGTGCGGATCAGGTGCTGCAAGACAAACTGAACAGCTTGCCGAACACCACCGTGATCAAGAATGCCTTGTCGACTGAAGTGCTGGGTGACGGTTCACAGGTGACGGGTCTGAAATACAAAGACCGTGCCACAGATGAAGAGCATACAGTAGAACTTGCAGGGATCTTCGTGCAGATCGGTTTGTTGCCAAATACGGACTTCCTGAAAGAAACGGCTGTTGAATTAACTAACCGTGGCGAGATTGTGATTAACGACCGCAACGAAACCAATGTCAAAGGTGTATTTGCAGCAGGTGACTGTACCACAGTGCCTTACAAGCAGATCATCATTGCGACCGGTGAAGGTGCCAAGGCATCACTGTCTGCTTTTGATTACATCATCCGTTCTGGGCAGTAAGTTTTAGACTAGCTCAAATAAAGCCCGCTTGATGCGGGCTTTATTATGTATATTTTCAAGAGAATTAACTCTTAATTCATTGATTATCATTTGATTAATGAAAATATTTCTTACATTTTAAGAAAATCCTACTGCTTGTGTAATGAATTTTTATACTCTATTGTCTCTATGTAATTATCAGCAATTGCTTATTGCAAGCTGATGCTGCTCTACCTATGATAAAAAACCAATTGAATCATCTTTCATGATCGAAGAATAAAAAGGATAACATCCTGGGAGAAGAACAATGCAGTATCAATATCATTGTGCTTGCTGCGAAAAAGTAGTCGACTCTACAGAAAAATCATGCTCAAACTGTGGCTCACATCATATTCGCAGCCCTTTTGGTTTCTGGATTTTTTGTCTTGTGGCCTGCCTCGTTACAGCAATCGTATTTAAAGTCGTGCATTTGTATGTGCAATCACAACAAGAAGTTCCTATACAACACTCTATACTGGATGTTTTAAAAGAAGAAGATAAAAGACTTCGCTAATTTCATGCATCTCACAGCAAAGACCTGTTAGTTCAAACAAGTCTTTTTATTACTCTTGAATAATTCAAATAGTGATGCGGAAAATAACCTCATCAAATCCAGCTTTGATTTACAATAGCTGTGGATTTGAATGAGAGATGTGCCATGGTTCAGTTAATTAAAAAAGGTGGATTGCGTGAGCGCGCTAACCGTAGTCGCAGTTATCAAGGCTCTGAAAATACTGAAACCACCTTAAAGCCTAATCGTTATCAAACGGCGGTTAAAACACCAGACAATTTAGCCTCTCCTTCCCCGACCTCACCAATATCTCCAGCATTAAATGAAGATACCCTCCTTAATTCATCAGAATAAGTGCGTCATACCATAACCACAATGCAAATAGCAGAAATAGTCCGCCTGACATCATATCAATATAACTCCCCGAACGCTGGTACAAGATTTTAATTTTTGGTTGGGAAATCAACAGCATCAATAAAGCAAAGGTGATAAAGGTCTGCAAAGGAATAATCACTGCCAGCTGTGCTTTCAAATAATCGGAAGCAGATGAACTCAAAGCCAGTGAAAATACGCTACTAAAATAGATCAGTGTTTTGGGATTAGAAAGGTTGGTCCATAAGCCCAACATAAAATAGTTTTTAGCTTGCACCTGTCCATTTGTATCGTCGTCGGTCTGATGTCTATTTTTAAAGCTATGCACACCACCCTTTAACATGGTCCATCCCATTTTAGCCAGGAACACACCACCGAGCACCATCAATACCTGTTGAATCCATGGAAACTGGTCAATTAACACGGTAAAACCCGCAAGTGTCAGTATTACCCAAACCACGATACCGGCAGAGATCCCTGCAATAATTTTCAAGGCATTCTGGCGTGTGGTAGATGCGGCACTTTTGGCAATGAGCAAAATATCGGGACCGGGACTGAGTTGAGCAACAAAATGCAGGAGACAGATCGTAAAAAGCAGAGACATTAAAATAAGGTAAATTTATAAAAATATATTATAACGTTTGTTCAAAGAGATTAGAAAGCTCCAATAAAAAACCGAATCATCAGATTCGGCTTAAATAGAATTTTTTAAATAAAACATTTATTTTGGATTGATATCTTTCATTTCAATTTTTTTCGCCTCAGGTCTCACTTCACGTGCTTCACCATCAATAATGTTGGAATCACCGCGACCTGATTGCTGATTTTGCATATCCTGCATTTGACGCATCATCTCGGCAAATGGGTTCTGGCCTTGTGCACCACCCATATCGCCCATCATGCCACCCATCATTTTTTCCATCATGAGTTGCTGACGTTTCATCATCGCTTTCATTATAGCAGCCTTAAAAACCTGCTGAACCGCTGGAATGAGCATCAATACTGCCAATACGTCGGTAATCAATCCAGGAATAAGCAGAAAGAAACCTGCCAGAATTTTAGGTAAATTTCCTGTTAATGCAGGATCTGCACTCATCTGTCCCATCTGCATTTGCTGCATTTGTGGCATTACACCGGCCGAGTATTTACGGATCAGATTCATACCAATAAAAAATGCGGCCACAAACCAGAAAAATACGTACCACATGCTCCCGACGAGGTCACCCACGCCAATCCAGACAAATACTTCTAGGATTAAGCCTGCAAGGATAATAAGAAATAATTTCATGAAAATTAATCTAATCTCAGTAAAATAAATAATAGGATGCTGGAATCAACTGCTTCATCAGGATCAAGCTTTTTTGATACGCTTATGTAACAATATGGGCATTATTCTATTTTTAAAGTGCGGGCATGTCATTAATTATTGGGATTGACCCCGGTTCTCGTTTAACCGGTTACGGAATTATCGAAAAAGACGGCTCCAAACTGACTTTTGTTGATGCCGGCACCATCAGAACAGAAACGACAGAAATGCCTGAACGTTTAAAACGGATCTTTGCCGGCGTGGAGCGCATTGTAAAATTTTATGGTCCCACTGAAGCTGCGGTAGAACAGGTCTTTATGGCACAAAATCCGGATTCTGCCTTAAAACTCGGTCAGGCCCGTGGTGCTGCTGTTGCGGCACTGGTCAATCTGGATTTGAAAGTCGCTGAATATACTGCGCGCCAGATCAAGCAGTCGGTAGTGGGTTATGGCGCTGCGGATAAAGAACAGGTGCAGATGATGGTAATGAATATTCTAAAACTCAGCATCAAACCGCAGCAGGATGCCGCCGATGCTTTAGCTGCTGCTATTTGTCATGCCCACGCCTCAGGCAGTATGAGTAAAATGGCGGTATTGAATGCGTTGGGTGGTATGGCACGCGGCCGGAGTCGCGTCAGTAGCCGTCGTCGATAAGGTTTAACGCAATATTATAAAGTCTTGAGCATCTAGCTCAGATTCCAGATACTCTTGAATAACCGCTTGTACGATTGCACGAGCAGGCCCTTTCCAACTTCGTGTAATCATTTCCTGAAGTTGGGAGTCTGTTCCAGCAATAACGGCCTCCACCTCACCTGTGCTCAAGTTCTTCACATATCCTTTCAGTCCAAGCGCCTGAGCCTGCTCGGCAAACCAGTAACGGTATCCGACTCCTTGAACTTGGCCTGAAATATTCAGTTTGATGACTGGCACACTATTCTCCTTAGCGATTCACGACCTGATAAATCGCATGTTTCATATCCTGTGCCTGCAAGCCACGTTCGCCATTTTTGGCCAGTTCATCACCTGCAAGTGCATGCAGCGTCACAATTTCATGCAAATAAATTTTTTGCGCAAATTGCGCCTTTAGACTGGCAATCATGCCGGCCAGCACATCCCCCATTCCGCCAGTGCCCATACCGGCATTCCCGGCATCACAGATGTAAAGCTTTTCTTCCAGAATCAGACTGCCTGAACCTTTTAGCACCCACTGTCCCTGATATTTTTGTTGCAGTGCATGAATGGCTGCAATCCGATCCATTTCAACTTCCGCAGTGCTACATGCCAGTAATGTGGCTGCTTCCCCAGGATGCGGAGTCGCATAAGTCTGGGAATTCAAAACTTGAGGCTGCTTGGCCAGAAACCATAAGGCATCCGCATCCAAAACAACCTCCAGATCAGATTGCTGAATCAGTTCAAACCAGATTTCGTATTGCGCTTTTGCCCAAGGATCACGACCTAACCCCATGCCAAAACAGACTGCATCGACCTGCTGAATCAGTGCTTGGCGTTGCTCCTGAGTTAAGAGATTGATATCACGCAGCATGATATTCGGTGCACGTGACAAAATCGCAGTATGATGTTTTGCATCACAGATGATCGTCACTTTACCTGCTCCTGCAGCAAATGCTGCTTCTGCCGCCATGATCACTGCACCGCCCATATCAGCATGTCCACCAATCACCAGAACATGACCATAACTGCCTTTATGACCAAAGGCTTCACGCTTGGGCAATTGAATCTGATGTGAGGCAAGCTGGGCAATCGGTTGAAGCTCTGTATCTGTCGGAATAGCAGAAATCAGTTCGATCTTGCCCGCATATTCTTTGCCTTGTCCAGTAAACAATCCTGCCTTGAGCCCCAAACCCGTGAAAGTATAGTCAGCTTTGATCGCAACAGGCAAAGGCTGGCCGGTATTGGCATCCAGTCCACTCGGAATATCGATCGAGATTTTGAGCCCATTTTGCCGGTTAATGCCGTGAATAACATTTTGCCAGTCAGAAGCCAGCTGACGGTTTAGACCAATTCCGAATAAGGCATCGATATAAACCTCATATTCGGATTGAAAATCAAAATGCGAATAAAACTGCACACCAACCCGCTGGGCTTCCAGCACAGCCGATGCCAAATCTTTAGAATTACCTAACTCAGCCGCATAAATATGAGCTTGAAAACCAGCCTGTTTTAAATATTTAGCCACCATATAACCATCGCCGGCATTATTACCCTGACCACAACAGACCGCGATTTTTTTTATTTTTTGCTGGGAAAATAAAGTGATCAGCCGCTGGCTAATCCCCCAGGCAACTTGTTGCATTAAACCGTAGGAACTATTTTGCTGCTGAAACCAGCGCTGCTCCCATGCTTGTAGATCGCGGCTATGGTAAACTTGTTGCTGCATTTCTTATTCCCTGTCTTTGGTTTATGACAACTCCCGATTCTCACGCGCAAATTCAAGTTTATCAACAAGATCCAGCTGAGCTAAAAGCATGGATTAAAGCGCAGGCTTTAGAATTGGGTTTTTCTGATTGTGTCATTGCCAAACCGGATGCTCAAGCAGAATTAGCACGCTTACAGGAATATCTGGATCGTGGTTATCATGGTGACATGAAGTTTCTGGAAGAGAATTTGGAAAAACGTGCCAATCCCACTTTGCTAGTTCCCGGCACACGCAGCATTATCTGTGTGCGTATGGATTATCTGGTCGAGGTACCAGAACCACGTTATATCTCTTATGCACCCAACTCTGCCATTATCGCGCGTTATGCCCGTGGCCGAGATTATCACAAAACCATGCGGGGTCGCCTGAAAACTCTGGCGACAAAAATCCGGGAAAAAGTCGGAGATTTTGAATCACGCCCATTTGCCGATTCTGCGCCAATTTTTGAAAAATCGCTGGCTGAAAGTGCCGGTATGGGCTGGACAGGTAAACACACCCTTCTGATTCATAAAACATCAGGCTCATTCTTTGTTTTGGGTGAATTGTTTACTTCACTGGAACTGCCCTTTGATGAACCTGCGACGAAACATTGTGGCTCCTGTACTGCGTGTATCGACATCTGTCCGACTCAAGCGATTGTCGAACCGTACATGCTGGATGCACGACGCTGTATCGCCTATCTGACGATCGAATATAAAGGCATTATTCCAGAAGATTTACGACGCGGAATTGGCAACCGTGTTTTTGGTTGTGATGACTGCCAACTGATTTGTCCCTGGAACAGTTTTGCCCAAGTCACCTCGATAGAGGATTTTCATCCGCGTCATGGTCTGGATCAGATGAGTTTACTGGATTTATGGCAATGGGATGAAGCCACCTTTTTAAGTGCGACTGAAGGCAGTCCGATGCGTCGTACGGGTTATCAAAGCTTTATGCGCAATATCGCCATTGGTTTGGGCAATGCGCCCTTTGATGGGCATATTATTCAGGCACTCCAACAACAGCGTGATCAGCATGATGAAATTGTGCAGGTACATATCGATTGGGCCATTCAAGAACAACTGGCAAAATCCAGCTAATTTTTTATCGCCCTTAAAAATATATTTCAACTTTACCTAGATTCACAGTTTCACTTAAAAGCCTTACACACCCGTGTTTCAGACTATGGCATAAATAAAAATAGTCAGAAATGAAGTGGAGGAAAGATGATGTCATCAAAAAATCCAAATCAAGAACTGTTGGAGCAGCTTCAGCATGACCAGCAGAAGCAACAACAGCAGCAGCCGCAACATGGCCCGATTAATTCCCCAAAAAATAATCAGCATGAACAGGATCAGCGTGTGTTTAACAAGCAGCACCGTAGTGATCTGCATGGCCAGGATATTCATGGAAATCACAGTAATAAATAATCTGGTAACTGAAAAACAAAGCTCACCTCGTGTGGGCTTTGTCATTTATATAAGGTCATATTTTGCTAGTGAAGCAAGGTCGAATTTTTATTAAGATGAACCGAATGATAAATAAGCATAGATAGGGAAAGAGATGAACAGTAGTGATGCGGTACGTAATGATTGGTCACGTGAAGAAATACAAGCACTTTATCAGCAGCCTTTAATGGATTTAGTATTTCAGGCGCAACAGGTTCATCGTGAACATTTTACCATCAATACCATTCAGGTCAGCACCCTGCTCTCGATTAAAACCGGTAAATGCCCTGAAGACTGTAAATACTGTTCACAATCAGCCCATTATGATTCCAAACTGGAAGCTGAAAAACGCATTGCGGTCGATAAAGTGATTCAGGAAGCCAAACAGGCGCTGGCATCAGGAAGTTCACGTTTCTGTATGGGGGCTGCATGGCGCAACCCGCATGAACGCGATATGCCTTATGTGCTAGAAATGGTACGTGAAGTTAAAGCACTCGGTCTGGAAACCTGCATGACACTGGGGATGCTAAATGGATCTCAGGCTGAACGCTTGAAAGATGCAGGACTGGATTATTACAACCATAATCTGGACACTTCTCGTGAATACTATTCACATATCATCAGCACGCGTAGCTTTGATGATCGTCTGGATACATTGGATCATGTACGTCAGGCTGGTATGAAAGTCTGTAGTGGCGGTATTGTGGGTCTGGGTGAAAATCGTGATGACCGAATTGGTTTGTTATATGAACTTGCAACTCTGGCGATTCATCCGGAATCTGTGCCGATCAATATGTTGGTTCCGATTGAAGGAACACCGATGGCAGATGTAGAAAAGCTGGATGTGATTGAGTGGATTCGTACCATTGCCGTAGCACGCTTGCTGATGCCTAAAAGCTATATTCGCCTTTCTGCAGGGCGTGAATCCTTAAGCGATTCAGATCAGGCTTTGGCATTTATGGCTGGTGCCAATTCTATTTTCTCTGGTGAAAAACTGCTGACGACCCCTAATACATCCCAAGGCCGGGATCAGCAACTTTTTGCAAAATTAGGTTTAGTTGCAGAACAGCCAAAACCGAGTGTTCGCAGTCTGGCTACAGATGCAATGGCAAGTTAATCACTGTTTAAGTTGATGAACTCGCAGAAAAGTTATGTGCAGTAATTAAAATGCCATAACGGGCATTCAGATAATCTCCGACTCGGATTTGATCTACTCCATTGGCATGATGCACCATCAGCGCTTGCGTGACTGCATCATAGCTAAAGGAGTCATAACTATCTTGATGCAGGCTGAGCCAGTGCAGCGTATCTGCCAGGTTGCTGTCGACGATATAGGTATCTGCATGAAAATCTTTGCTCATATTCCTGTTTATCGTGTTGAAATTTCCCTTTAATTTTAACGGAAATTAGCCCATGACAAGCATAAAAAAAGTGAGCCATTGCTCACTTTTCTTGTAAAAACTTTAGTCCTTATTCGTACCGCACTTACGACACTCCCTGTGTTCCCCGATTTCTTGCATTTGCTCATATTCATAAATATGCAAACAAAACAATTTTCTTAAAAGCTGAAGCATCATTGAAACTCCTGTTTAATCATTTTTTTAATACGCTTCTTAAGATATTCCGTCCTGAAACATCATGATTTTTGACTAAAAAATCATCTCATATTAATTAGCATAATTTTTTCAGTTGTAAAATGCATTTCATCTACTTTTCACTTTTTTTGCAGATATTCTTTGAACTACATCACAATTATTTCATAAATATGAACTTTTTTTTTGATTAAAGAAGATGTTTATGGAATTTAGATAACAAAAGTAATATCTGAGGGAGATGCTTTTTTATTAAGCTGGGAACGAAGAGTATTTATTGAAAGGTAAACCAGAAAAGTTAATTATCAGTAGAGGCAACCATTTTAAGTCCTTCGAGATAAGAGCAACGATCAATTAAGTGAATTGCTTACTTCAAGATTTCATAATATCCAAAAACAAAAAACCACCTAGGATTAATACACCTAAGTGGTTGTTTTATATGGTGGGCCCACACAGACTTGAACTGTGGACCAACGGATTATGAGTCCGCTGCTCTAACCAACTGAGCTATAGGCCCTATATGCTGAAAACTTTATTTATCAATAAGTTCAGGCGTCATGAATACTAGCTAAGATTTTTTGGAAAGACAAGTGCTTTTATAACTGCTTGAACATTTAGGCAGCAATCATGGGCGACTTGTCTTAGTCAAAATTCAGTTACTTAAGACTTCAGTATAGGAGGCATATAGAAAAATGAGATACATGCTGCATCATTTAAGATAAATGAGCCTGTATCTTGAATTTAATCCGGTCTACTAAGCGTAAAACTGATAGATTTAAGGTCTTAGTATATCTATAAGGTATCAAAATTCTTTATTACTCAGGCAGCAATGTTAAAGGAATAGCCTAGAACTAAAGAAGATAGAATGACTAGAATTCAGACTTCATTTCTTCGTCTTTATGTAAATCCTGCTTAATTTCGATCAAAGACCATACAATTATAAGCGCAAAAATCAATAGGGAGACTACGAAGGCTGTCATGTACGTCATACTTTTCAATCTCAGAGTAGAAAGAATAAGAAAATAGAAAAGACCTGTATCAGTCTTCTTCTTCGACAAAAGTCTAATAACTAAAGTGTGCTCTGGATAGTCATTTTTTCATCATTTTAAGACTTTTTTGTATATACTGATATTTTTAAGATCATAATATTATTTTATTTATATATTTTAACTCTTAATCTTGCAGCTTAAAAAGATGAATGAATTATAGATTTTTACATTATTTACTGATTTTATTTAAAAGCCTATTGACTGTATAGACGAACAAGATGAAATTATGCAGTTCTCTACATACAGCTTTTACTTCTCCGTACTTATGCTAAATAAATTCCTTGGCGAATCTGCATTTAAACTTGCAGGTTGGCAATATCACGTCGAACCCGATGTGCTTGAAGATAAACAGGTCATTATTGGATTTGAACATACCTCAATGATGGATGCAGTACTGTCAATTGCTTTGTTCCAGATTTACGACCTCAAGGTTCATACCTTGATCAAAAAAGAATTATTTAAAGGACCGTTCAAACCGCTATTGAATGCTGTGGGCGGTATTCCGGTTGACCGCAAGGCCAGTAAAGATATCGTGACCCAGATGGTGGAACATTTTCAGAACAATGAAAAGTTCAATCTGGTCATTGCTCCCGAAGCGACACGTGCTAAACAAGGTGAAGCACGCAAACCGATCCGTACCGGTTTCTGGCATATTGCCAAGGCTGCCAATGTACCGATCGTGTTGTTATATGCCAACTCCAAAACCAAGCAAGGTGGCATTCTGGGCAAGATCTATCCGACAGACCTTGCGCATGACCTGGCTTTGATCAAACAACTGTATAAAGACAAGGTTGGTCTGGATATCGTTATTCCAGAATAAGCTTTTAAAAAAGAAAAGCACGGACATAATCAGCGATTTTGCTTTTTATATCCAAGTCATCTGCCTATATCAATGTATAAATAGAATTATAAATCTCCCTATCCTCTTTCTATTTTTCCTCGATATTGCACTTTTTTTGTTTTTATCCTGAAATCTCAAATCCAGGCACTTTTTTTTAAAAAAACGCTTATGGTAGAATTTCGGCATTCTGATAGGCATACAGCCAATCTACAAGGAGCATAGTTCGCATGGCGGGTCATTCCAAGTGGGCCAATATTAAGCATCGCAAAGCAAAACAAGATGCGAGTCGTGGTAAAGTTTTTACCAAATACATTCGTGAATTAACCACTGCTGCAAAGCTTGGTGGTCCAGATACTGCAAGCAACCCTCGTCTACGTGCTGTGGTTGAAAAAGCATTATCAGTGAATATGACACGTGACGTGATCAACCGTGCCATTCAACGTGGTGCTGGTGGCGAAGATAACGACGACCTGAAAGAAGTGACCTACGAAGGTTATGGTGTAGGTGGTGTTGCGGTTATTGTTGAAACCATGACTGACAACTTGAACCGTACTGTGCCTGACGTACGTCATTGCTTCTCTAAAACTGATGGTAACTTAGGCACCAATGGTTCGGTGGCATTCCTGTTCACGAAACGTGGTGAGATCACTTTTGAAGATGTGTCTTTGGAAGATCAAATCATGGAAGTGGCATTAGAAGCAGGTGCTGAAGACATCGAAGTCACTGAAGATGATATCTTGGTCATTACCACACCTGAAGCCTTCGGTGAAGTTCAAGATGCTTTAACTGCTGCAGGTTTAAAATCTGACAATGCTGAAGTAGTGATGAGTCCTTCAACCAAAGCAGAAATCACAGACATCGATCAAGCGAAAAAAATCATGAAAATGATTGATATGCTTGAAGATCTGGATGATGTACAAAATGTTTATACCAACGTTGAATTCTCAGACGCAGTTTTAGCAGAACTTGATGCTTAAATATGTCTGATTCAAAAAACGCACCTTAGGGTCACTGCTGTCCCATAGTTTGCTTTAAATAAAAAAACCTGAGTCCTAACAGTTAAAATATGAGTGCAAACAAACACTTTAACGACCAGGATTCAGGTTTTGTCACATCAGAATACCGTATTTCATGAGCTAATTAAACCTGTTGTGCGACAGGATTTTGAACAACTTGCTAAAGTACACCATGTTGGACAGAAATTTAGAGCGGCTTCCCGGTGGGATCAGTTTATTGCCATATTGATGTCTCAATTCTCTTGTAGGCAAAGTCTGAGAGATATTCAATCCAATTTGGAGTGCCAACAGGAAAAGCTAAGTCATCTCGGAGCAAAGTCTATTCCCCGAAGCACGCTGGCACGAATCAATGAGCAGCAGCCTGCTGCCTTGTATCAACAGCTATTTTACAAGTTGCTTAAATACTATGAACACTCGAAAGTAGCTCATAAATTTCGCTTTAAGAATCCCTTGTATTCCTTGGATGCCAGTCATATTGACCTGTCGCTTTCCTTATGTGAATGGGCCAAAGTTCACGACTCAAAAGCCAGCATGAAACTCAGCATAGGATTGAATCACAGCAATGATATTCCTGAGTTTGTTGCAGTTGAAAATGGCAAAGAAAATGACATGGTACAAGGCCGCAAATTCCAGTTTCCTGCTGGCAGCATTGTAGTTTTTGATAAAGGCTATGTCGATTACCAATGGTATGCAAATCTGACTGCTCAAAACATTGGATTTGTCACACGTTTTAGGCCTAAATCTGTGTATCAGGTGATCCGGCAACATCCAGTGCTTGAATCCAAAGGTATTCTAAAAGATGAAACCATTCAGCTGAATAGCGCACATGCCCTAAAAAGAAAAGCCCCAGTGTTAAGAAGAATTGAATATAGAGATCAGCAAAGTGGCAAGCACTTTAGCTTTCTCAGCAATAACTTTCATTTAGCCGCCTCCACCATTGCGGCGATTTATAAAGATCGTTGGAAAGTTGAGCTGTTCTTTAAGGCGATTAAGCAGAATCTCAAATTAAAAGCGTTTCTAGGCCGCAGCAGGAACGCAATTCAGACACAAATCTGGATTGCGATGATCGCCTATTTATTGGTGAGTTTCGCTCAACATTTAGGGAAAACAGGTTGGACAGTTCAACGTTTACTCAGAATAATTCAAGTGAATTTGTTTGAAAGAAGAACTTTAAAAGCTTTATTTTCACCCGATAAAATACCCATAAAACAAGAGGAAGCTCAAATGAGCTTCCTCTTGTGAAAAATTGTGGGACAGCAATGACCTTAGGGTGCGTTTTTTTATGGCTGTCCACCAACCTAGCTTTGATTAAACTTTATTGAGTAATCCGCTACAGTTAAAGACATTATATTCTTTAATCACAAAGCTGGAATGCAGTGCCACCACATGCTCAATTTTTCCAATCCGCTTAAGCAGGATTTCACTATAATTTTCCATATCTCTTGCCACGACTTCAACAATAAAGTCTGCCGACTGACCGGTGACCAAAAAGGCATTAATTACTTCGGGAATACTTTCCAGTTCTTCCAGAAATTTGGCAAAAGTATCGCTATCATGTTTGCTTAAGGATACCTGCAACAGCACATGCAGACTGAAACCTAATTTTTGGTAATTGATTTCACGTTTTAAGCCACTGATGATATTATGATCGATTAAGTGTTTGATCCTACGATGCACCGAACTGACAGATAAATTCACCCGCTCGGACAGTTCATTCAGATTGACATCTTCATGGGTCAATATTTCTAGAATATGTTTATCGAAACGATCCAGTTCCATTTTTATACTCTTATATCAATAATCAATAGATGCAGAAAATTTTGCGCCATCTCTGTTATACAATATTTATTTATTTTTCACAAAATTTTCATATTCTGAAATTTTTTCCCAAATGGGATTTCATTTTATAAATACGGTTTTCAGGAGGGTTTAAATGACCGTTAATCGCATAAATTAAAAATATGAACAATGGTATTTTTGATTAAATCTTTATTTTTAAATTATTTAAATTGGGTAAACATGGCAACAGATAGGCTATTCCTGTCAGCCCCTACACGACTTAACCGCCCATCTTTTACAAGTGTATAGAAATAGATTAAAACAAAGGCGCTTTAAAAACAAAAATAGCGCATTTCAAAAATATTACACAAGGAACGGTCATGGCTTCTAAACTTTTAAGCTTGATAAAAACAAAAGTGAGTCCTGTTTTAACCGTCGAAACCCAAACGAAGAGCTTATTGGGCGGCTTATTCGGTGGAACGACATCAGGCACCCTCACCAATCTTATTGGCAATCTCACCGGATCCAATACTCAACCTTCAGTCAGTTCATTATTAAATAATCTCCTTTCTGGAAGCAGCCTGAGTACGACAAATCTCAGCAATTTATTAACTCAGTTTTCTGGTTCGAATGCCTCAAATTTAAATATTCAAAGCCTGATCAGTAGCTTAACTCAATCCAATGGCGGTAGCTTTAATATTACCCAGGTCACCAACTTATTAAAGAGCTTAATGGGGGAGCAATAGCAGCAGCCTGGATCTTGGGGCTATTTCTAAACTGGTGGGCGGCTTATTGAGCGGCAGTACAGGCAATATTGATATTGGTAAAATTTCTCAACTGGTCGGTGGCTTGATCGGCGGTTCAAGCAATATTGATATCGGTGCGATCGCGGGTCTGGTCGGCAAGCTGATTGGCGGTAATGGTGATATCGATATTGCGCAAATTGCTCAACTGGTTGGTGGCTTAATCGGTGGTTCAAGCAATATTGATATCGGTGCGATCGCAGGTCTGGTCGGCAACCTGATCGGCGGTAATGGCGATATCGATATCGCACAAATCGCTCAGCTCGTTGGTGGTCTGATTGGTGGGTCTGGCGGTTTAAGTGACGTAGACATTGGTGCCATCGCAGGTCTGGTCAGCAACCTGATTGGTGGTAATGGCGAGATTGATATCGCACAAATTGCTGAATTGGTCGGTGGTTCTGGCGGTTTAGGTGATATAGATATTGGAGCAATTGCAGGTCTGGTGGGTGGCTTAATCGGTGGCAATGGCGAGATTGATATTGCGCAAATCGCTCAACTGGTTAGTGGCCTGATCGGCGGTTCTGGCGGATTGGGCGGTGTAGATATTGGTGCCATCGCAGGTCTGGTCGGCAACCTGATTGGCGGTAATGGTGAAATTGATATCGCACAAATTGCTGAATTGGTCGGTAGTCTGATCGGTGGTTCTGACGGTTTAGGTGATATAGATATTGGAGCAATTGCAGGTCTGGTGGGTGGCTTAATCGGTGGCAATGCAGGCGGTGATTTTGATCTTGGTGCTATTACCGATTTAATTAGCGGCTTTGTAGGCGGAAATGCAACAGGTGGTTTTGATGTCGGTGGCTTCACTGACTTACTGAGCGGTCTGATTGCGAATGGTTCAAATGGCATAGATTTAGGTGGATTATTAGGCAATCTCAATCTCGGTAGCGATCTGGATCTGGGTGGTATGATCGAAGGTATTTCCTCTGCTTCAAACGGCTTTGACTTAGGCAGTATTGCCGAAGGTGTTGGTCAGTTGGTTGGTAGTGGCTCTTCGATTGAATTGCCTGACCTCGGTGATCTTGTCCAAGGTGTGGGTACGACTGATTCCAATATTGATCTGTCTGCTATCCTGCCGGGCATTAAAGATACAATTCAGAATATCAGCAGTGGCGGTTCTTCATCCGGATTTGATTTTGGTTCACTCCTCAATAATTTTACTAAAAATATTGATATCGATCAGACTAATCCTTGGGGTTAATCATAATCTCATCAAAAAAACGCGCTTCATGCGCGTTTTTTTAATTCTTGGATTGGCATTTAAACTTATACACCACGCCAGTCTACCCGGGCATTACGTTCGGTTCGGTAAATACGGCAAATATATTCACCCAGTGGAAGCTCATTCAAATACTGCTGATAGTCGCGATATTCTTCGGACAAGGTTTCGAAATTTTCTTTTTCCCATGGCGTACCTGGAATCGCCAGAAGCGGTGCCAACATGGAACAGACTGCAATATCCGCCAGACCTAAACGATTTCCGACAAAATAATGCCCACCTTGGCTGACCAGCATCTGATTGAGCTGCTGTACCGCAACATCGATGTGTTGTTTAGATTCCGCCACGGTTTCCTCATTCAATGCATAACCCTTGGCCACCATCGCTTTCAATAAAGGTTTAGAAAATTTTTCAAACTGGCGCAGATAGCCCTGCTCACCAATTAAAATATCCAGAGATTCATGATCAGAAGTCAGTGCTTGAGAGAGCATCCAGCGACGAACATGACGACCCAATTCCAAAGTAATTTCATTAATTTCTAAAGCTTTATTTCGAAAATACCCTTCTGCGTGCAGTAAACGATGTTCTGGATAAGTATCATCCAAATACAGAGCAATCTGGGTGGAATCTGCGATCCATCGATCCTGATCACGCAAAATAGGCAGACGATTCTGTCCTGTTTTCAGGCGGGCAAAAGCGCGGTGTACCCCGGGTATCAGATTGTGAGCAACATAATACAGCTCTTTATGGTCCAGCATCCAACGTGCTTTTTCGCAAAAGTGAGATAAAGGAAACTGGTATAAAGTTCGCATGTATGCTCCATGTTTATCGTTATTGGATCAGGGCGTGTAGGCCGCTGTTTTATTCAGATACTTTAGTCACTCACTTTTAGAAAAACAATGTGATTTTTATTCAAAAGTAAAATACTGGCTGATTATTCCTCTATGGTTGGTGGACTCACTACACATCCCGGAAAGCTCAGCGAGTCATTTTAAGTCGCCAGAAGCATTTGATTGCAATAAACCACAAGCACATGACCTGACTTTAGTCATGCTTTCATGTAAAATCGGGGGCAATTTTTATATAACGCTTTTGTGAGTTATTTCATGGGTTTTAATTGCGGTATTGTCGGCTTGCCGAACGTTGGTAAATCTACACTTTTCAATGCCTTAACCAAAGCTGCTATTGCTGCAGAAAACTTCCCTTTCTGTACGATCGAACCAAACACCGGGATTGTACCTGTTCCTGATCCACGTTTAGACAAATTGACTGCAATTGTTAAACCGCAACGTGTTATTCCGACTTCTATGGAATTTGTAGACATCGCAGGTCTGGTAGCGGGTGCTTCTAAGGGCGAAGGCTTGGGTAACCAGTTCCTGGCCAACATTCGTGAAACTGATGCAATTGCTCACGTTGTGCGTTGTTTTGAAGATGAAAACGTCATTCATGTGAATGGTCGTATTGATCCACTGGATGACATCGCTACGATTAATACCGAACTTGCGCTCGCAGACTTAGATGCTGTAGCCAAAGCAATTACGCGTTTGACTAAATCTGCTAAAGGTGGTGACAAAGAAGCGCTAGCCACTAAAGCTGTTCTGGAAAAAATCCAGCCTTTACTGGATGAAGGTAAACCGGCTCGCGCAGCAGACCTAGATGATGACGAACGCAAGCTGGTACGTGGCTTTGGTTTAATGACGCTTAAACCAACGATGTATATTGCCAACGTTGCTGAAGACGGTTTTGAAAACAACCCGCATTTAGATGCAGTGAGAAAATTGGCTGCTGAAGAAAATGCGATTGTAGTTCCACTGTGCAACCAGATTGAAGCTGAAATTTCATTGCTTGAAGATGAAGACCGTGCTGAATTCCTTGAAGCAATGGGCATGGAAGAACCTGGCTTAAACGTGGTGATTCGCGCGGGTTATTCACTGCTTGGCCTACAAACTTACTTCACCGCGGGTGTACAAGAAGTTCGTGCCTGGACCGTAAAAGTTGGCGCAACTGCACCACAGGCAGCAGGCGTGATTCATACCGACTTTGAAAAAGGCTTTATCCGTGCAGAATGTATCGCTTATGATGATTTCGTGCAGTACAACGGCGAAGCCGGTGCGAAAGAAGCAGGCAAATGGCGTCTAGAAGGTAAAACTTACATCGTTCAGGATGGCGATGTTTTACACTTCCGTTTTAACGTTTAAGTCGTTGCTGTTTGAAAAAGCCCCCTTCTTGGGGGCTTTTTTTATTACTTTTAAAAAGAGGATTCATACGTATAACAACCTTTCTGAAAGCGCATAAGATCAACACATATTAACAATAATGATAACTATTCTCATATATAAATATTAAATTAGGGCGTATCTTAAATCTAATGAAAAATAACCTAACTCCATTCTCTCAAGGAATCCTGCCAATGAGCTACACCTTGCCTGCACTACCTTATGCTTATGATGCGCTAGAGCCTCATATCGATAGCAAGACTATGGAAATTCATCATAGCAAGCATCATCAAACCTATATCAATAATATCAATGCAGGAATAGCGGGCACAGAATGGGAAGATTTATCGGTCGAAGCCTTAATTAGCAAATTCAATGAAGTGCCCGAGCAACTCAGACAGAACGTGATCAACAATGCTGGTGGACATGCCAATCATTCCCTGTTCTGGACAGTGATGAGTCCAGACTGCGGTGGTCATCCCGAAGCTGAAATTGCCAAGGCAATCGAACATGAATTAGGAGGATTCGAGGCATTTAAAGAAGCGTTTACCCAAGCAGCGCTTAGCCGTTTTGGTAGTGGGTGGGCCTGGTTAAGTATGGTGCCAGATCAAACGCTTATTGTGGAAAGCAGTGCCAATCAGGATTCTCCGCTGATGCATGGCAATATTCCCCTTTTAGGTCTGGATGTCTGGGAACATGCTTATTATTTACAATATCAAAACCGTCGTCCGGAATACATCTCGGCTTTTTTCAATGTTGTGAACTGGAAAGAAGTAAATCGTCGTTATTTGGAAGCATTAAACACGCTTTAAATCTTTGAGGAGATCGACCATGTCTACACGTACAATGATTCAACGCATGATTGGCAGCACACTCCTGATCTGCGGTGTAATGGTACTTTTATTAGAACATATGTGGATGCCCTATTTTTAAAGCTTATTTTGCTAAAAAAGCCAGTCATTCAGACTGGCTTTTTATAAGTACATTTAAATGGGCAAAGGTTTATTGCATATTGGCAATTGCAGTACCTTTTTGCTTAGGATCGGTATTTCCGAGTGCAGGATGGGCAATGGCATTCTGACATTGCAGTTTATCCCGCTCATAATCCGCCTGTTTTTGTTGCAGGCTGTTGCCATTTTCCATGGTCGTCCGCGCCCAGATTTCCAGACTGGTCAAGGCTTTACGACACAGGGCATATTTCCCTTCAGTAACCGAATCGGTCATTTTGACATTAATGCGCCAATCTGTACTCAATTTACGGGTCGGTTGACGCACTTGTGTTTCCAGCTGATCCAATTCTTTATTATAGACCAGTGGATCCACTTCATTGATCAGTTGCCATGCGGCATTGGCATAAGTCGTCGCATCATTAGTCAGTTTAGGTGCCGGTTTAATTTCTGGCTTATCAGTCGATTGACTGTCATTCCCACACGCTTGTAACAATATTGCCGTGCTTATTAAAGCAGCAGTCAGCATCGCACGTGTCTTGAACATCCACATATCAGGCTCGCCAATTTAAACATTTCGGCACTATGCTATTAAATTCACGTAGAATACACAATCTTCATTTGACCCATCGTTCAACTCTCCTTCAAGGTGTGTCGTGTCTGAACCGAATCAACTCGCTACGCAACCTGCTGGCTTCTGGCAAGGTGCAAAAGATAGTCAAGCGATTATCTTCACTTATTTACCAGTGTCGTTTGCTTTTGGTGTTTCAGCCACCCAGTTTGGCTTTACCGCCTGGGAAGCACTGTTCCTGTCCTGCTCGATGTATGCAGGTGCCAGCCAGTTCCTGGTGGTCGCTCTCTTAGGCAGTGGTACATCCATCTGGATGACGGCATTAACCGTGATTGCCTTGGACATTCGCCATCTGCTCTATGGCCCTGCATTACAAAATCTGATTCAAGACCGGCTGAATTTAAAGAAAACGGCAATCTGGTCTTGGGGTCTGACCGATGAAGTCTTTGCCTCCGGTATGATCAAGCTCTCGCAACGGCGACAGGAATGGTCAGAATCCTGGATGCTGGGTTTAAGTCTGTTTAGCTGGATGTCGTGGGCACTCGGATCTTTCCTCGGTGGCTTATTTGCCGATCAGGTCAGTAACTTGCCACAGTTCTTGCAGGCAGCACTGGATTTCTTGTTACCTGCGCTGTTCCTGAGCTTCTTGTTAGCCGCTTTTGAGAAAAAACATACTTTTGTTGTAGCTGTCACGATTCTGGTTTCTGCTGTGGCCTGTTATTTTATCGACCTGTCCGCCGCGATCTTTATCGGTATCAGTTCTGGTATTTTCGCCGGCTTGTTTAAGCACTATATTTTGAAGCAGCCATATCCTGAACACGCAGGAGATCAAGCATGAATCTAGAGATTATTCTGGTCGGGATTTTAGTCGGGATTGCCAATTTCGCCTCGCGCTTTGGTCCTTTTTTTGTCATTCAGAAATTTCAGCAAGGTTCGCAAAAACGCGGAGCATTATGGCTAAAAATTGCCTTGGGTTCAATTGGCATTGCTGCGATCAGCTCTATGCTGGTGGTCGCCACCCTGCCACCTTTATTAGAAACACCGAATAAAAGTTTTGCGATGCTGATTGGCTTTATTGTGCTCATGGCTTTGTACTTTAAGTTTAAACGGATTGTGATGGCGACACTGACCGCAGCACTGACCTATGGCCTGGTTTACACCTATGTTCCGGTACCCTTTTAAGCTTTAACTCGTTGATCAATTGAAACAAAGACTTATGCTAAACT
This sequence comes from Acinetobacter lwoffii, assembly GCF_015602705.1. Lineage (NCBI taxonomy): Bacteria > Pseudomonadati > Pseudomonadota > Gammaproteobacteria > Moraxellales > Moraxellaceae > Acinetobacter > Acinetobacter lwoffii. The sequence continues at coordinate 1,118,325 of NZ_CP059081.1, read as the reverse complement.
CATAGTATAGGTCTTTTTTTATATAACAATAAAAACAAGGAAGGATGCGCATGTTTGAAGTCAAACAGGTGATTGAAGGCAAAATCTTTATTCATCATCGGCGCGATGAAATGTTAACCGTATTCCATCGACATGAAGTGCCGGCACAATATTTTGAATGTTTTATCAATGCTCAGAATTTTACCGGACATTTTGTTGAAGTACATGTGCAGCCGGCGGATCAAGTTCGTGTGGTTTATATTAAAAAGAATAGCACCCATCAAATTATTGCTATGCTTAATCAGAGCCAATACGTGCTGCATCTTCATCCTTTGACATTGATTTTGGGTAAATGGAGCTTCAGACATCGTGTCCTGCCGAATACTCTAAAAATTTTTGCTGGTTTATTTGCGCTCCTTTTTATTCTTTTTTCAGCTACCGCCTTTTCAGCAGATCAGTTCCAGCTCACCACCATCTTGCGAGACTGCATTCAATTCACAGTTTTTGGACTACTGTTATTTTTGCTGTGCTTTGTACTGCCTTTTGTATTGCCCTATGCGTATTTCCTGCATGTTCGTACATTACGTCTGTTAAAGATGCTAAATATCAATACTGAACAAGTTGCACAAATAGAAAAGCTCAAGTCTCAAAGCGAGATTTATCTTCTGCAAACGCAGTCTGACAGCGATGTGAAAATGACAGCGCCTCCTTATTAAAATCTAGAAAAACTTTATAAATAAAACTGTTGGTCAATATCACAATTTTGTATGAATCTTGGCTTAACTGTCGGCTCAGTTCTGCTATGCTAAAAGTCCATAAAATCAAGCATGGATGATCCACATGAGCGTGACTATTGGTACTCCCCTTCAATCTTCTGCCTATAAAGTTCTATTATTGGGTTCTGGTGAACTGGGCAAGGAAGTGGTGATTTCACTACAACGCCTTGGAGTCGAAGTTCATGCTGCTGACCGTTATGATCATGCCCCTGCCATGCAGGTTGCGCATTATTCCTATACCTTGAATATGGCAGATGCTGTAGAACTCAAACAACTCATCAATCAAATCCAGCCACATTTAATTGTTCCTGAAATTGAAGCGATTGCGACCGAAGTTCTGCTTGAAATAGAAGCCCAGAACATTGCTACAGTCATTCCTTCTGCTAAAGCCGTCAATCTGACCATGAACCGTGAAGGTATTCGTCGTCTGGCTGCGGAAGAACTCGGTCTGCCAACTTCAGCTTACCGTTTTGCCGACAGTTTAGAATCCTTCCGCGCGGCCTGTGACGATGTCGGCTATCCAAACTTTGTGAAACCGGTGATGTCATCTTCAGGCAAAGGTCAGTCTCGTGTTACCCGTTTTGATGAAGTCGATGCTGCCTGGGAATATGCGCAAACCGGTGGCCGGGTCAATCAGGGTACTGTGATTGTAGAATCACAAATTGACTTTGATTTTGAAATTACCTTATTGACTGTTCGTGCAAAAAATCCAGAAACCGGCGAAATCGAAACGTCTTATTGCGACCCGATCGGACATCGTCAGGACTCAGGTGATTATGTGGAAAGCTGGCAGCCTCAACCGATGACTCCAGCCGCGCTGGAAGAATCCAAGCGCATTGCCAACAAGGTCACTACAGCACTTGGTGGCTGCGGAATCTTTGGAGTGGAACTCTTTGTAAAAGGCGAAAAAGTATGGTTTAGTGAGGTTTCCCCACGTCCACACGATACTGGACTGGTGACTTTAGCCTCCCAATTTCAAAGTGAATTTGAGCTGCATGCACGTGCTATTTTAGGCTTGCCGGTGAATACTGCACGACATAGTGTGGCTGCCAGTGCGGTAATTTATGCTGGGGTAGATGATCGCAATCTTTCCTTTTCTGGCCTGAATCTTGCTTTAGCAGACGGCAATACCGATTTGCGCCTGTTTGGCAAACCTGAAGGTTTTAAACGTCGTCGTATGGGCGTTGCCACAGCACGTGCGGAAAACATTGAACAGGCACGTGAACTGGCCCTCCAGGTCGCCAACCAAGTTAGCGTCAACCAAAACTAAGCTGAAATACCAACGGACGACTGTACATGATCAACACCCATCCACTGCTGAATTACGCTAAAAGCAACCATGACATTAAAGCCATCAATCAATGGCGCAGTGATGTCGAAAATCAGCTTCAGGAAAGTTTTGAAAATGGACAGTCGATTCGGGATATTATTCTGGCGCGTTCCAATCTAATTGATGAAGCATTACAGTTTCTCTGGCAACATGCCGAACTGGATCAAACTGATTTGGCCCTGTTTGCAGTCGGAGGCTATGGCCGTCGTGAAATGCTGCCTTATTCTGATGTTGACATCATGATCTTGTCGGAAGACGAGATTAACCCGGAACAGGAACAGCTGATTTCTACATTTATTTCATCGCTTTGGGATGTCGGGAATTTCAAACCCGGTATCAGTGTCCGCACCATCAATGAATGTGTCAATCAGGCCAGTAGTGATCTGACTGTCGCTACCACCCTGATTGAAGCCCGCCTGATTATTGGTAATGAGAACCTGTGCAAATGGCCACGTCGCATTGTGTCACGTACCTGGACCGATAAAACCTTTTTTGATGCCAAGATGGATGAGCAGCACAAGCGTTATGCTCAGCACAACAATACTGAAAGCAATCTGGAACCAGATATTAAAAATGCGCCGGGTGGCATCCGTGACATCAACCAGATTGGCTGGATCGCCAAACGGCATTTCCGCGTCAATCGCATTTATGATCTGGTGCATCTCGGTTTTATTTCAGAATTTGAACTCGGTGTGCTTGAGGAAGCAGAGAGTTTCCTCTGGGAAATCCGTCATCATTTGCACCGCCTGACCAAGCGCGATGAAAACCGCTTATTGTTCGATTATCAGCGCGATATAGCCGCCAAATTCGGCTATGTACGTGAAGAGGCGCATCATCCGAACTATCCAATTGAACAGTTCATGAAGCGCTATTATCGCAGTGCACAGCAGGTGTCGACGCTAAACGAAATGCTGCTGGCCTATTTTAATGAATCGGTCATTACGCCACGTTTACCGCAATATGAACGCCAAATTGAAGAAATTAATGAAAATTTCAAACTGGTCGACGGCAAACTGGCCGTGCAGCATCACAAGATTTTTTCGGAAAATCCAAGTGCAATTCTGGAAATTTTCTATCTGCTGGCCAATCGTCCCGAGATCGAAGGCATTCGTGCGCGTACCTTACGCCTGCTGACCTTGGCTGGAAAACGCATTGATCAGGATTTCCGTGATAATCCGGTGCATCAGGCACTGTTTATGGCGATTATCCGTTCACCGCATCGACTCTATGACACCATGGTCGCGATGAAGCGGTATGGTGTGCTTGGAAATTACATTCCGGCCTTTGGACAAATTCTGGGACTGATGCAATATGACCTGTTCCATATCTATACGGTCGATGCGCATACCTTATTACTATTGCGCAACTTAAACCGCTTTAAAGAACCTGAATTTGCCAAAGAATTTCCGGTGGTCAGTTCAGTGTTCCAGCGTTTGACCCGTCGTGACATCGTTTATCTGGCGGCAATTTTCCATGATATTGCCAAAGGCCGTGGCGGTGATCACAGTGAACTCGGCGCCAGCGATGCGATTAAATTCTGCCGGAGCCATGGCTTTACTGAACGCGAAAGCAACCTGGTGGCCTGGCTGATCCAGAATCATCTGGTAATGTCTGTCACTGCCCAGAAAAAAGATATTTCTGATCCGGATGTGGTCAAAGAATTCGCCGAAAAAATGGGTGATATGGAGCATCTGGATTATTTATACACTCTGACGGTAGCCGATATTAATGCCACCAATCCGAAGCTGTGGAATACCTGGCGCGCTTCGCTGATGCGTCAACTATATACTCAAGCACGTGACGTGATCCGTTCCGGTCTGGGCCGTCCGGTTGATTATCAGATGCTGATTGAAGATACCAAATTTGCAGCCAGTGAACTTCTGGTTCAGGACTTCTCACTGGATGAAGTAGAAAAAGTCTGGCAGGAACTTGGTGATGACTATTTCCTCAAAGAGACAGCAGATGAAATCGCCTGGCATACCCGTGCCATTTTACAGCACGGCGACAATCCTGCCCCACTGGTGCTGATGCGGGCACACCGTAAATATGCGCAGGATGCGGTACAGATCTTTATTTATACGCAGGATCAACCCAACCTGTTTGCCACCACGGTAGCTATTCTGGATCGTATGAATCTGGATGTACAAGATGCTCGAATTATTACAGCGACTAAAGCCTTCAGTCTGGACACCTACGTGGTACTCGACCGTTTTGGTACCTTATTGACCGATCCGGAACGCGAAGCCACAGTCATTGAAGCCCTAAAAGATGCCTTAAGTCATTCAGATGAATATCCGGGCCTGATGCAGCGCCGGATTCCACGTCAATTACGTCATTTCGATATTGAAAATACAGTCGATATCAGTATCAATCCTGCCTTGAATCAGAATATGGTTGAAATTGCCACTCTCGATCATCCCGGTTTACTTGCCAAAATCGGTGGTTTATTTATGATGCAAGGGCTGGATATACACTCTGCCAAAATTGCCACACTTGGCGAACGTGCCGAAGATATATTCTTTGTCACCAAAAAAGATGGCAACCCTATGACACCTGGAGAATCTGCCGAATTTGCAGCTGCACTTAAAACTGCGCTGGATGAAGCCTCTCATCAGGTTTGTAGTCAACACTCACATTAAAACGCGGTTACTTATTCATGAACTCTAGCTTGTCTCTACTGCATCCTTATCCGTTTGAAAAGTTAAATCAGCTTTTTGCGGATATCCAGCCTGCAAATATGCCTTTAATTCCCCTGTCGATTGGTGAACCGAAGCATCCTGCACCGGAGTTTGTGAAACAAGCGATTATCGATAACTTCAAACATTTGTCGACATATCCAAACAGTAAAGGCCTGCTGGAGCTACGTGAAAGTATTGCCCAATGGCTGACGCGCCGTTTTAAGCTAAATAGCATCAGTGCAGACAGCAATATCCTGCCTGTTTCTGGTACACGTGAAGCGATTTTCTCGTTTGTACAGGCTTTGGTGAATCGTGAAGATGCACCTTATGTAGTAATGCCGAATCCGTTTTATCAGATTTATGAAGGTGCAACGCTGCTCGCAGGTGCCAAACCTTATTTCATCAACTGTACTGAGGAAAATAACTACCTTGGTGATTTTGATGCGGTTCCGGCAGAAGTCTGGGAAAAAACGGCATTGCTATTTGTCTGCACCCCGGGCAATCCAACAGGTGCAGTGCTATCCAAAGAACAGTTCAAAAAACTGATTGCCCTGTCGGATCAATACAACTTTGTGATTGCTTCAGACGAATGCTATTCGGAACTGTGGTTTGACCAAGCACCCGTAGGTTTACTGGAAGTTTGTGCTGAAATTGGCCGGGATGACTATAAAAACTGTGTGGTGTTCCATTCACTGTCTAAGCGCTCTAACCTTCCGGGCATGCGTTCAGGTTTTGTTGCCGGTGATGCCAGCCTGTTAAAACCTTATTTGCAGTACCGTACTTACCACGGCGCAGCGATGCCGGTTCAGCACCAGTTAGCTTCAATTGCTGCCTGGGATGATGAAGCACATGTGGAAGAAAACCGGGTGCAATACCGTGCCAAGTTTGATTTATTCCAGAAAGAACTCGGTCATCTGCTGCCACTCAAAAAACCGGATGCAGGTTTCTATTACTGGTTAAAAGTCGACAATGATGAAGCCTTTGCCAAACATTTGATGGAAGAAGCACATATTAAAGTTCTTCCGGGTCGTTATTTATCCCGCGATACCGAACAAGGTAATCCGGGTGAAAATCATGTACGTCTGGCACTCGTAGCCGATCTGGCGCAATGTGAAGAGGTTATTCGACGCCTGAAAACCATCCTCTAAGTTTTAATCATGACTAAAAACCCACTTTAGATAAGTGGGTTTTTTAATTAACATTAGATGAGCTCTATTTTTATCACATACTGAGAAAATAATGCTGATTCTTACAACACTTTGGCAATTTCATCTTCAATATCTTCAGGCTTGGTGGTCGGAGCAAAACGGTTCAATACCTTGCCATCACGCCCGATCAGGAATTTGGTAAAATTCCATTTAATTCCATTGCCTAAAATACCTTTGGAATTGTTAGTCAAATAGCGAAAAATGGCGTGCGCTTCAGGGCCTTTGACATCCACCTTGGAAAACATCGGGAAAGATACCCCGTAATTCTTCTGGCAAAATTCACCAATCTGTTCATTGGAACCTGGATCTTGACCACCAAACTGATTGCATGGAAATCCCAAAATTTCCAGACCTTGATCTTTATATTTTTCGTAAAGTTTTTCTAATCCTGAAAATTGTGGGGTAAAACCACACTTACTCGCTGTATTGACGATCAAAAGTACCTTGCCTTCGTAATCTGCAAGTGGCTTGCTTTTGCCATCTAACAATTCAGCTTCAAACTGATAAATGTTAGTCATGGATAGGTTTCCTCATCATTTTTTTCTTGTGTTTCTAAGTCCAAAGAAGCCGAGTTGACACAATAACGCAAACCGGTCGGTTCTGGGCCATCCGGGAAAACATGCCCTAAGTGTGCGTCACAATGATGACAAACAATCTCAGTTCTGACCATTCCGTGTGAAGTATCAGGTAATTCTTCTACCACCGAACTGCTGACAGGACGGTAGAAACTTGGCCAGCCACAGCCGCTGTCATACTTGGTCTCAGAAGAGAACAGTGGCGTGCCGCAGCAACGACATACATAAGTGCCATCTTGCTTGGTATTCCAGTATTTTCCAGTAAATGCCGGCTCGGTTCCCTTCTCGCGCGTAATGCGAAACTCCTCAGGTGATAACTCTCTTTGCCATTCCCGGTCTGATTTATTGAGTTTTCCCATGATCACATACCTTTTTATCTTGCTATTTAAAATAGGATAATCCTATATTTACGTGATTCATTTTAAAAATTCTAGTCTTTATTCAACATTTTACAAAAGACATATAATGTTCAAAAAAGCAAAAAGAAAGCAAATATAAAAATAAAAGTAAGCAATTTTTACATTAAATGTTTTTTAGTGAGCAAATTTAATGGTATTCTTAGCTCTAAATTTGCTCAGGATTAAAAAATGTCGCAAAAAAAGAGCGTAATTTTTAAAAATCTGCTGCCTGTGATCAAACAATATCAGCAGCTTGGATTTACGCATGAAAAAATTGTTGCACTACTTCGAGATGAACATGATCTCGATCTAGTCACAACTGAGACATTTAAAAGTTATTTATATCGTTATGCAAAAGTGACCTCCACTCCTTCCGAGAACATCAAAATGCCGAACACTTTCCAAACCCCTCGCGAGATCAAGAAATCATCTAAGCTCGAGCATGTATGCTACGACATTCGCGGACCTGTGTTACGAGCGGCCATCGAGATGGAAGAAGCCGGTCACAAAATTATCAAATTAAATATTGGCAATCCTGCCCCATTCGGTTTTGAAGCGCCGCAGGAAATTATCAACGATGTGGCTTTAAACCTGCCGAATGCGATTGGCTACACGGATTCCAAAGGGATTTTCCCGGCGCGTAAGGCGATCTGTCAGTATTATCAGCAAAAAGGCATTCTAGATATGCACGTCAATGACGTCTATATCGGTAATGGTGTGTCTGAACTGATCGTGATGGCCATGCAGGGTCTGCTGGATGATGGCGATGAAATGCTGATTCCAATGCCAGATTATCCACTCTGGACGGCGGCAGTGAATCTATCTGGCGGTACAGCGATTCACTATAAATGTGATGAAGAAAATCACTGGTATCCAGATATTGCTGATATGGAAAGCAAAATCACGCCGAATACGCGTGGTATTGTGATTATCAACCCGAATAACCCGACCGGTTCGGTTTACCCACGTCATGTGTTGCAACAAATCGTCGACTTGGCGAAGAAATATGACCTGATTTTATTTGCTGACGAAATCTACGACAAAATTATTTACGATGGGATTGAGCATGTTGCTGTAGCAGCTCTGGCTGGCGATCAGCTCTGTGTTTCGTTTAACGGTTTATCTAAAGCCTATCGTATTGCTGGTTTCCGTTCCGGCTGGATGGCCATTACCGGCAATAAAGCACGTGCAGCAGACTATATCGAAGGTCTGGATATGCTGGCATCGATGCGTCTGTGTGCCAACCATCAGGCACAATATGCAATTCAGACTGCACTGGGCGGTTATCAGTCAATTAACGACCTGATTCGTCCGGGTGGGCGTTTATATGAACAGCGCAATATTGCCTGGGAAATGCTGAACGAGATTCCAGGTGTGTCTTGTGTCAAACCTGAAGGCGCAATGTATTGCTTCCCGAAACTGGATCCGAATGTGTATCCAATTCAGGACGATGAAAAACTGATGCTGGATTTGTTACGTGCAGAGAAAGTACTTCTGGTTCAAGGGACAGGCTTTAACTGGCCGACACCGGATCATTTCCGTGTAGTATTCCTGCCGGCTGAAAATGAACTGCGTGAAGCCATTACCCGTGTTGGCCGTTTCCTGGCCAAGATGCGTTAATTCTTGAAATAGACAATATAAAAAACCGCGTTGATACGCGGTTTTTTATTTCTCTGAAAAAATTCAGGCTTTTGACTGATGAAATCTTAAAAATCATACCGGTTTCTTTGAGCAAATTTCTGCACTCAATGGTTTCTTCTCAGGCAATTTCCCCTCAATCATGAAGATTCATGTTATTTTTTGACCAAATATAAAATTCTATGAGTGCACGGATGTCCTCAAACACAATCAAGCTCAGCCTTTTTCTTTGTCTTAGTATGTGCTTGGGCATTGGCATTCTTCGTTTTTCTTATACTGCACTGTTACCTGGCACACGAGAAGCCTTTGGCTGGAGTACAGATTTTGCCAGCCTCTTGAGCAGTGCCAATTTGCTGGGTTATTTAATCGGTGCATTTACGGCCATGCGTCTGCCTCAAGACCGCAGCATGAGTACCTATATTCAAATTTCAGCCTTTGCCGGTATGCTCAGCCTGATGTGCTGTGCATTTTCTGGTTTTTCTGAAGTATGGTATATCGCTTGGCGGATTATTTCCGGCATCAGCGGTGGACTGATAATGATCTTATCGCCGAGTGTGGTTGCACAGTGCTGTGAACTTCAAGACCGTCTTAAAATCAACTTTATTGGTTTTAGCGGAATTGGACTAGGCGTTTTAATTGCGACCCTGTTTCTGCCTTATCTGGATCAAATTTCCATACAGACGGCCTGGCTAATCTTATGTGGTTTTGCTTTGCTTATCTGTATCGTTTTAAGTTTACTGATTCAGAAATTTAAGCCATATTTGTCGGCACAAGCTCCTGCGGTTACCTCTCATCTATCTCTGAATAGCGTCTTTTATAGTTTACTTACAGTTTATGCTTGTAGTGCTTTCGCTTATATACCGCATTCACTCTTCTGGATTGATTATTTAAGCCAGCAGTTGGGATTGAGCTTGTTCTGGATTAATTTCAACTGGATTCTGTATGGACTAGGTAGTGCTTTAGGCGCCTTGAGTGCTTATGCACTGGCCAGAAAATGGGGTAATTTTGTTGCCCTGAAAATTCTTTATAGTCTTTATATTGTGGCTATTTTTATTGCAACCCTAGATGCCAGCCCATTGCTTACTTTTAGCTCTTCCTTTTTTACCGGGATGCTAAATCCGGCTGTGGTGTTCCTGACCTCCTATACCATTTTGCAACTGTATGGACTGGCTTATAAAAAGCTCTGGAGTATTGCCACCTTGTGTTTTGCCTCGATTCAGCTAATCGGTGGGCTCAGTTTTAGTGCGCTGCAATATTTTGGATTGAGCTATCATCAACAGTTCATACTGGCCACATTTGTTCTTTTATTAGGAACGTTACAATTGTTCTGGTACACACGTCCTGTCAGACTCAAATCTGAACAACAAACTCTGCCAATTTCTGCTCATGGAGAAGGGACTAAATAAGGATAAGGATTGGTTGCTCCTTGCCCACCTAAATAAATCCCATAATGTAAATGCGGCGGGGTATTTTTGGCATTACCTGTATTCCCCACATAAGCGATGACTTCACCTGCCTCAACCCAGTCGCCTTCCTGAATATGTTCTGCATAGTCATCCAGATGTGCATAATAATGTTGGCTCATATTTGGACCGGTCACCCAGATGATTTTTCCACCCAGATTGTTGGTGCCAATCCTACGCACAATACCTGGGGTCGCGCTAAATACTGGCGTACCGCGTTTGGCAAAAATATCCGTACCTTCGTGTTTACGACCGTCACTACGCGCTGCTCCCCAAGTATCATTAATCTGACCAACTCTGACGCCTTCAACCGGAATCTGTAGCGGAGCTTCTAACTGGGCTCTCTGTAATTGCCAATACAGATAAGGGCTTTTCCAACCTGCTGCTTCACCTGAAGGCGGTGGCTGACAGGCAGTTAGTAGAAAACCTATAGATAACAGTAAGCTTATAATCCGAAGAAATTTCACCAATATTCGCATTAAATTAAATAGATGACTTTTATCTTAATCACAACCGCCTAATTTAAAGTCACAATCCTGTTATTTTTAGTGATGATTTTATACAAGCGTTCAAATAACAAAACCCTCAAATGAGGGTTTTGTTATTTTAGGTGGATAGGAGATTATCTACGTTTTTTAGCACGAGATGGTTTCGATGGTTGTTGCTGTTGTTGCTGTTGCTGCTCTTCATTCTGAGCATTGTCCTGCTTGTCTTTTTGTTGGACCTGCTTATGTCTCGCTTTAGCTTTAGCCATGATTTACTCCTTTGGAGAAACATCTCTATATCACTGGAAGTTCCATTCATCACTGTAACGTTTATACAAAATAAGCCAATCGCTGAGCTGTATCCAAATACGTCAATGTAATACAGTGTTTACTAAGTTATTCAGCTTAGAACGAATCATTTCTAGGCTCATTACACTTCTTACATGATCTTGCAGCCTGATACTTATTTTAACGTTTAACCTTAAACCGTTCAGCCTTTGCTTCCCAATAAAGTGATAAAAAACCCGCCGTAATTGCGGGTTTTTTTATTCATAAATTGCATCGCAATTTCAGGCATCCATATTGGCAATAATCGCTTCACCAAACTCGGAACAACGCAGCAAGGTCGCCCCTGGCATTAAGCGCTCAAAATCGTAGGTCACCGTTTTTGCCGCAATCGCACCCGAAATCCCCTTGATGATCAGGTCGGCAGCTTCTATCCAGCCCATATCACGCAGCATCATTTCTGCTGACAGAATAATCGAACCCGGATTTACTTTATCTTGTCCAGCATATTTAGGCGCTGTACCGTGGGTTGCTTCATAAACTGCAATCGAACCGCCGATATTGGCACCCGGTGCAATCCCGATCCCGCCGACTTCCGCAGCTAGCGCATCAGAAATATAGTCACCATTTAAGTTGAGTGTCGCAATCACAGAATAATCCGCCGGGCGCATCAGGATTTGCTGCAAGAAGGCATCTGCAATAACATCTTTAATAATAATGTCTTTGCCTGTTCTTGGATTTTTGATTTTAACCCACGGACCACCATCTAAAAGCTCACCGCCGAAACGTTCCAATGCGACCTCATAGCCCCACTCTTTAAATGCTCCTTCGGTGTATTTCATGATATTGCCTTTGTGCACCAAGGTCACACTCGGCTTGTCATTTTCAATGGCGAACTGAATCGCTTTACGCACCAGACGCTGGCTACCTTCTTTGGAGACAGGTTTGATCCCGATCCCACAATTGTCTTCAAAGCGGATGTTGGTTACACCCATTTCTTCTTTCAAAAACTTGATAACCTTTTTCGCTTCCTGAGAATCTGCTTTCCATTCAATACCGGCATAAATATCTTCTGAATTCTCACGGAAGATCACCATATCGGTTAGTTCCGGATTATGCACCGGTGAAGGCACCCCTTCAAACCAGCGTACCGGACGTACACAGACATATAAATCCAGTTCCTGACGTAAGGCTACATTCAGGGAACGAATACCGCCACCAACTGGTGTGGTCAGTGGACCTTTGATTGATATTACATAATCACGCAGCGCTTCCAAGGTTTCTTCAGGCATGTAGGTGCCGTAAATTTTCTCAGCTTTTTCACCGCAGTAGACTTCCATCCATTCGATGGAACGCTTTCCAGCGTATGCTTTTTGCACAGCAGCATCTACCACAGTTCGCATTGTTGGTGTAATATCTGCACCAATTCCATCCCCTTCGATAAATGGGATAATTGGATTATTTGGTACGTTGAGTGACAGGTCTGCATTAACGGTAATTTTGGTACCATCCACAGGTACTACGATTTTTTGATATCCCATTATTAGTATTCTCCCGGATGCCGCTGACAAATCTAAAATAATTGCCGATTAGGCAATACTTTCAACTGTTCTTAACGCATAATATTCTAATCCAGATTTGTTATTTTTGAGATTTATACGGGAAATAACTCAATTTCCCTTTTAAATAAACCTCTACATTTTTTAAATTAATGTAATTATAGAAGTTATTTCCTATGAAAATCGTCATTCTAAACAAACCTTATGACGTCCTCTCCCAATTCCGTGCGGATGAAAAGCACCCAACCATGGCTGATTTTGTCAACGACAAAGATTTACGTCTTGCGGGTCGTTTGGACATGGACTCAGAAGGTCTGGTTTTCCTCACCGATCACGGTGGTCTCAACCAATATATCACCAATCCTGCCAATAAAAAGTTTAAAACTTATATGGTGCAAGTGGAAGGTGATGTGACCGAAGAAGCACTTGAACAGCTTCGTAAAGGCGTTGAACTGAAAGATGGCATGACGCTTCCTGCACGTGCTGAAAAAGTGTCTGAACCGGAATGGTTGTGGGAGCGTAATCCTCCTGTACGTTTCCGTGCCTCTGTTCCGACGTCTTGGGTTGAGATTTCAATCTGTGAAGGTCGTAACCGTCAGGTTCGTCGTATGACATCTGCTGTCGGCTTCCCTACACTGCGTTTGATCCGTACCAAAATTGGTGAGATTGATTTGGTTCGTATGGGATTGCAACCGGGTGAAACCAGAGAAATTGAACCATTACTTTATCCAGACTTCCAGAATGTTCCTGCGGAAGAACCATACCGTTCACGCTCTTATGTGAAAAAGCCGGGTGGTACGGGTGGTAAGCCAATGGTTCGCAAGAACAAAGATGGTTCTGTGAAAAAGTCTGGCACCAAACGTATCTGGCAAATGGATGAAAGTGAAAAGCCGCGTCGTAAGACCAATGGCACAACTCGTCCAAATACCAAAGCACCACGTGGTCGCGGCCGCGGTCGTGGCTAAGTTTGAATAGATTCAATCAAGCTCACTTCGGTGGGCTTTTTTTATTACATAACTTAAATATTTTTTATTTTTCAATCTATTAGAATTAATTAAAGTATTCATTTTAATGTGAGTCTCATGAAAAAAATAATTTTCGCTTTAGCTGCGACGTCCCTCTCAACTTTTAGCTTTGCCAATCCGCTGAGTGTGCATGTACTTAATCAAGAAACTAGCCTACCCTCTGCTAATGTCACGGTCACCCTAGAAGCTCAACAAGGTGAGAAATGGGTCAAGCTCAATGAAACCAAGACAGACAGTAATGGTCGTATTAAAGAATTTTATCCTAAAGACACCGCGTTACAAAAAGGCGTTTATAAAGTAACGTTTAAAAGGAGTGATTGGTTTAAGACCAATAATCAACGGATGTTCTTCCCTGAAGTACCGGTGGTTTTTGTGATTGATGGTGCTTTAGAGCACTACCATATTCCACTACTGTTAAGTTCTTATGGGTATTCGACGTATCGGGGGAATTAAACTTTTATCGACTCTTGAGATATTTGAAATCCTACACGAGGATTTTTTCTAGGTGTAGTGATGGTGAATTTGACTTTAAAATCATATAAATTCCCATATTTATCTTCGTAGCCTATTTTACCCTTTATCATTAATACCTTTTCTGCAAATAACTTTGTATATTGTTCTTTGAGCAAATTAATTTGAACTCTCTGTTCTTCATTTTTACTAAGACTTATTAAAAGTGATTCATATCTTTTAAAATCCTCATCAAAAAAATATATATTTTTAGCTTCTTCACCATAATTTTTTAAATTTAAATAAATACAAACAATATAAATATCAAAAACATCAATAATATTTCCATCATTATCACAATCTTCGTACCTATCTTCGTGTTCAAAAAAAGTAGTTCTACTTAAATTTAACTGAGGTCGCACTGCTTTTCTTGCTGATTTTAGCTGTTGTTCTTGTAAAGAAACTAAATTCGTCTGGTTGTTTAACACTTTCCCGCATCTCATCAATCTGAAGTTGTAATGCTTTTTCCTGTTGCTCTAATGCTTTTGTATTTTGCTCTAGCTGCTTACCTTGCTGCACATAGCCTAAAATCAGCCATAAGAAAGCGATAGGTGCAACTATACCTGCAAGAAAATCCCCTAATTCATTTAAAGATGTTGGATTTTTCAAATCACCAAAAAACCAAAATAGAAAAATTACAGCTAGCCATACAACTGTAATTCTAATCCCCCAATTTAAACTATTTTGATTCATCTTCTAATAATAAAAAAGCCATTCCTAAATATGGGTTTTACCTGCTTTTTCTTATGTGTGCAAACAAGATTTCTAACTCTTCCATCTTGTCATTCTGACTATCCGATGTTATTTATGATTCATATATTTAATAATTTAAAATAAAACATATCTAAATAAGGAGTTTTGCAATGGATCAGCAAGTCAACCAGATGTTTAATCAGGACCGGTTAATTCAGCATCTTGGTGCTCATCTGGTTTCTTATAATCACAATTATGCAAAGATCGAATTAAAGGTGACTGAACAACATTTACAAGGTCATCAGACCTGTAACGGTGCCGTGATTTTCGCACTGGCAGATGCAGCTTTTGCAATTGCCTGCAATACCGGTGAACATCCGGCAGTTGGTCAACATTGCGGTATTCATTATTTAAAACCGGGATTGCTTGGGGATACACTGACTGCTGTAGCAGAACATAAAGCCAGCAGTGGCCGTAGTGGCATTTATGATATTCAGGTGATGAATCAACATAATCAAATCGTGGCAGAATTCCGTGGCACATCACGACTGATCATTAAATAGATTTGCTTTCAACATGCACTTCAATAAAAAACCGGTGACGATGCACCGGTTTTTAAAATTAAGAATAATTATGGATTTAAGCTTTAAGCCATTTCTCAGCTTTAGCCTGATCTTCCACTTTCAATTCCACTTCGGTCAGTTCAGAACCCGCGGCTTGAACGTCGAAGATCATCATTTCATCACGACGGAATGCATACACTGTAAAAGTACCTTGCTGTTTTGCATAGCTTTCAACAAGCTTAGTCGTTGCCTTTAAACCATCAATTGCAATAATGACATCATTGGCAGAAAGGCCAGCGAGCACAGCAGCACCCTCACGACGCGCAGATTGAACCAGCACACCTTCCGGCTTATCTGCTAGTTTTAAACCGAATGGCAAAGACTTGTCATTTTTCAGGCTATAAGCCATACCAAACTCAGGGAAAAGCTGATCCAATGGTAATTCGTCTGTGGTATTGATCAAGTGATTGATCTGTTCTGACCAATCATCTCCTGTCAGTTCTTTACACAATTCAAAGATTGTCCGCTCATGCACCTGAACACCCTTCTGGGCATTTTCATACAAACGGCGCATCACGGCATCCAGACTTGAACCGCGTAAACGCAAACCTAAATCTAAGCACAAAGCAACTAAACAGCCTTTGTTGTAATAGCTGGTACCCGCATTATTCGAGTTTTCATCCTGACGGTAGAATTTCACCCAGGCATCAAAACTGGATTCAGACACTGACTGAATCACACGTCCCGGATTTTGCAAATAACGGTCAATCTGTGCTTTTAACAAAGCAATATACGATTCCTGATTAATCACGCCACTGCGCAGCAAAATCAAATCATCGTAATAAGAGGTAAAACCTTCAAAGATCCATAACAGAGAGGTATAGCCTTCTCTGTTTAAATCATAGTTAACAAAGTTTTCAGGGCGAATGAATTTCACCAACCAGGAATGGAAATATTCATGGCTACATAAGCCGAGGAAACGCTGATAATCTTTCGATGGTTCTTCAGGTTCATTGGCTTTCGGCAAGTCATCACGTGGTGAAATCAGGCTGGTAGAATTTGGATGCTCCAGACCGCCATAGCTATTGCCGGTTGCCATGGTCATAAAGGTATAGTCTGTAAACGGCGCCGAACCAAACATTGAAATTTCTGTAGCACAGATTTTTTCAATGTCCTGCTGCATACGCGCCGCATTCATCGCGTGTTTGCCTGACACCACAAACTCATGCGGAATACCATTTGCTTCAAAACTGAAACGGGTTTGTTCTGCTAGCTCAAATGGCGCATCAATCAGTTCGGCATAGTTTTTAGCTTTCAGGGTGAAACGGCCTTTGACCAGACTTTTAGCCTGCATTCCTGTTGCCAATTGAAAATGCTTCAATTCATCTGGCAGGAAGATTTCCAGTTCAATTTCTTTATTTTCCTGACCTTCCAGCCCCAGACATGCACAAGCCGGGTTCACGTAGAGACGATTTTGATCCACATATGCACCACGAACGGACAGGTCATAGGCATAGACATCATATTCAACTGTAATCAGTTCATGATCAGTATTGAATAAACGCCATTTATTTTTTTCAAATTTCTGGATCTGTAACTGGCGCCCATCTTCATCATAGGCTTTGACCGCTTCAATGTGCTTGGAAAACTCTCGAATCAGATAGCTGCCCGGAATCCAAGTCGGCAATGACAGGACTTGTGTCGGGTCCGCAAGAAAACGAACAGTCACGTGAATAAGATGCTGACGATAATCGTCAAATTCAATTTGATAATGCAACATAATGAACGATATAAAATTAAAATAAATGAGATATAGCTTAGCTTAGCATTTTTTAAGCCAGTATGGTTTAGCTGTCTTATTTGTCTACATTTACGACTAGCTATCTGTATAAAAAAGGCATAGCATGCGTGAAAATTAAATCGTTCAACACCCAGCGGGTTATCAAGGAACACCATTGAAATACATCATCTCACTGATTGCGGTTTTCAGTTTATTTATTTCTGCATTTTCACATGCTGCCCTACTCAATATTGTGCCTGAAAGCGTTGAAGCTGAAGCCTGGACCATTCTGGATTCACAGTCTGGTCAAGTCATTGCAGAGCACAATGCCGACGTTCAGCGTGCTCCGGCTTCGCTGACCAAAATGATGGTGGCTTATATTGCCTTAAAGGAAATTGAGGCCGGAAAATTAAATAAAAATGAAGTGTTAACCGCGACCTCTGTGGTTAAAACCGTGATGTGGGATGAGTCACAAATGTACCTGAAAGAAGGTGATCAGATTTCAGTCGATCAGCTTCTGGCGGGCTTAATTATCATGTCTGCTAATGATGCCGCAGTCACGCTGGCTGAGAAAATTTCGGGTGGTATTCCGCAGTTTGTTGAACGTATGAATCAGGAAGCCAAAGCGCTGGGCATGCAGCATACCAATTTCCAGAATCCGGCCGGTATTACCATGCCTGAGCATTATTCGACTACCGCCGATTTGGCCAGACTGTCTATGGCGGTGGTGAATGAAACCCCGGATTATCTGTATTATTCCAAACAGCCAAGCTTTACTTATAACCAGCATTTTCATCGTGCGACCAACCGTGTGCTTCAGGTCGATCCTACAGTAGATGGTTTAAAAACCGGTTTTACCCGTGCAGCGGGCTATAATCTGGCACTAACCGCCAATCGCGTCACCGCAGATTTTGAAATGCCAAATCGCCGTCTGATTGTGGTGGTGCTGGGTACTAAAAGTGCAGCAAAACGCGCTGAAGTATCACATAAGCTGATGAATCTGGCTTATACCTATACTCGCAATGAAGTAGCGATCAAAGATCAACAGCTACTGGCTGAGTTGCCTGTAATTAAATCCACCTTAAAAATGTTTAAGGTGCAAACCAAGCAACCGCAGATTATTACCACTTCTTTATATGATCAGGGCTACAGTATTGACCTGAATCAGTTTGACCAGGCAAATCAGCGTGTCATGCTGAATACTGGTGATGGCGTTTTAAAAAGTATCGAGCCATTACAGGAAACTCAGACTCATATCAATGTTGAAGTGAAAGCATCTGAACTCATTGCACCTTTGGCGACCATGATGCCTTTGGCGACCATTCAGGTTTATCAGAATAATCAGTTGATTCGCACCATTCAAATTGAAGATCATGTCGAAATTGAAGAAGCCAATCTGTTTCAGAAGTTCTTTAGCTGGCTACAAGGCTTATTCGGTTTATTTTCAGACAATACACCAAGCGTAAAGCTTTATCCTTTAGATAGATAATAGCGCTACATCTCAAGTCACTTTTCTTTAAGCTAGAAGATCTCCTCTCTGATCTTCTAGCAGATTCCCTTTATCAATCTCGCTCTCCCCTTGCTTCCTCAAAGCAGCGATACTTACCTGCTCTCACAGAATTGCTACGTTTTGTAATTTGTATAACAATTTTAATCAAGACGCGTTTTAGTGCATGCCATAGTATATTTTCTCTCTATTTCTCTTATTTTTATTAAAAAAATAAACAGGTTAATCATATATGACAGCACATAAAATCGTGATTGTGGGTGGTGGTGCCGGTGGTCTGGAACTGGCGACTCAGCTGGGTGAGAGCTTGGGTAAAAGCGGTAAAGCCCAGATTATTCTGGTCGATCAAAAACTGACACACATTTGGAAACCGCTGCTGCATGAAGTTGCCGCAGGCACCTTAAATCCACATGAAGAAGAAACTAATTATTTTGCCCATTCAGCCGCACATCATTATGAATTTGTCTTGGGGACATTTACCGGTCTGGATCGTGAAGCGAAACAGATTGTGGTAGAAACAGAATATTTCTCCAAAAAAGCCCAAGCCAAGAAGAACCAGCGCATCGACTATGACACCCTGGTACTGGCCTTGGGTTCTACCTCGAATGACTTTAATACCGAAGGCGTCAAACAGTTCTGTCATTTTCTCGACAGCCGTCCACAAGCTGATATCTTTCAGCAGGATCTGTTGCATCTCTACTTGAATGCTCAACATGAAGCTTCGAGCCGTGAACTGAATATCGCGATTATTGGCGCCGGTGCGACTGGAGTAGAATTGGCTGCCGAGTTGGTGGAGGCCAAACACAATTTCTTTAAATATGGCTTAAACAAGGTCGATCCAAATAAAGTCAAAATTACCTTAATTGAAGCGGCGGATCGTATTTTGACTGCGCTCTCGCCGAAAGTTGCTGAACATACCATGCAACAGCTGGAAAAATTCGGTATTGAAGTCCTTACCAGTCATCGTGTGGCCAAGGTAGATGAAGACAAAATTTATTTTGCAGATGGCTCAAGTCTGGATGCCGAGATTAAAGTCTGGGCCGCAGGTATCAAAGCACCTGAAGTCTTGGCACAACTGCAAGATATGGAAAAGGACAATATTCACCGCTTGAAAGTCTTCTCCACCCTGCAAACCAAATCTGATCCAGACATTTTTGCTTTTGGTGATTGTGCTCACTGCCAGCCTGCTGCAGATGAACCGGTCTTGGGTCCACGCGCACAAGTGGCTAGCCAACAGGCCAATTTCCTGGCCAATGCCTTAAAAGCACGGATCAATGAGGAAAACTATTTACCGATGTTTAAATTTTCCGACAAAGGCTCACTGATTTCCTTAAGCCAGAATAAAGCTGTCGGTGAATTACTCGGTCAGGTCAATGTGCAAGGCTTTGTTGCCAAATCGATGTATGTTTCTTTATATCGAATTCATCAGGCGACCATTCATGGTTATGCGCATGCTGGCATTCTCACCGCAAAAGGTTTTGTTACACGAAAAATTTCTCCAAAGCTGAAATTGCATTGAAATTCCAGAATTTGGCCCAATCAATGAAAAAATCGTCAACAAAATTGTCAAATTGCGTTTTTTTGCTAATTTTAGTCTACAAAAATGCAATTTCACTTTATGATGTACCCTTAAAAAATTGAATGGATCAATTAACATGACTGCTATTGCAAATAACCTCGTGGTTTCTTTCCACTACACATTGACTAACGCAGAGGGTGAAACTCTCGACCAATCTCAAGGTGAACCACTTGCCTATTTGCACGGTGCAGGTAACATCATCCCAGGTTTAGAAAATGCGTTAGAAGGCAAAACTGTAGGTGAAAAATTCACTGTAAATGTTCCTGCTGCTGAAGGTTATGGCGAATACAACCCTGACCTAGTTCAAGAAGTTCCTGCGCAAATGTTCCAAGGCGTAGACAACATTCAAGCAGGTATGCAGTTCCAAGCTCAAACTGATGACGGCGTGCAAATCGTAACTGTTAAAGCAGTTGAAGGCGACAATGTTGTTGTTGATGCTAACTTCCCACTTGCTGGTCAAGACCTGACTTTCGAAGTTGAAATCGTATCTGTTCGTGAAGCTTCTCAAGAAGAATTAGATCACGGTCACGTACATGGTGTAGGCGGTCACCAGCACTAAGATCTTCTGATCTTGAGTGAAAAAAGGCAAAGTCAGACTTTGCCTTTTTTATTGCCTGAAAATAGCCCGTAGAATATTAACCATCCGATCAGCTATAAAAAAAGCAGAGCCATTGCCCTGCCTTTCCAATCCGATCAAGATCTCCTTTTACAGGATGATCAGTGGATTATTTTTTTTGGTTATAAATCTGCATCGCTGCTGGCAATTGTTGACGCATTTGCCCAATACGCTGACTATTCGATGGATGCGTAGACAGGAAGGTTGCACCACTGCCGCCACCAAGTTTGTTCATTTTTTCCCACAGGGTAATGGCTGCATTCGGGTTATAACCTGCGCGCGCCATCAACATTAAACCACCTTGGTCAGCACGGCTTTCCAGATTACGCGAGTATGGCAAGCCAATACCGATCTGACTACCCAATTGTGCGGCTGCAGCGCCACCTTGACCTACACCTGCTGCATTTAAGCCAATACCCAAAGCCAGATCAGTCAGGGCTTGAGCACCGATTTTCTGCTTAGAATGCTCTTCTAAGGCATGCACCATTTCATGACCCATAATCGCTGCAATTTCAGCATCGGTCAGATTCAGTTTATTCACAATACCGGTATAGAATACAACCTTACCACCTGGTGCAACAAAGGCGTTGACCTGGTCAGATTTGAGCACAGCCAATTGCCACTGGAATGCTGTACCGGTTTGATTCATCTGGTTAGCAACCGGTTTCAAACGGTTAAATACATTATTAATCCGCTTATAGGTCGCTGAACTGGTATCCAGTTGACCTTTGTTTTTCGCATCATTGACCATGGCATTATAGCTTTGGCTCGCAGATGCATTTAAGGTCGCAGTATCTGCCCCTGCCATATCGGCAATGGTGGTACAACCTGATAATGTGACGACTGTAGCAGCCGCCATACTCAATAAAAGTTTATTCTTCATTATAATTTACTCCGCCTTGGCTTAAGGGCAATTTACATTGTAAAAATTATAAGTGAAAGCGCGTAGCAGCTAAACGCTTAATTCATTCATCTTCTTATAAATTATGTAATTTTTAAGCCAAATACTGTATCGCCAACCAATAAATCAGACAAATAATATTGAGGCCTAGGTAAACCTGACTAAGTGGTTTGATTTTCTGTTCAAGCATTTCGTCTTTACGTTTGAAATATAAAAAAGCATTTTGCAATAAAATAATAGGTACTAATACACAGGCGATAATGACACTCAGACCAATCAGCGCCGCATAAATCACCTCAGGATTTTGAGTTTGCGCACGAATAATCATCATGGCCAATGTTGGCGCCCCACCCATCGCGAATAACAATGAATAAAACATGGTCGCCGATATATTTTTTTGCATCCTGCTGCTCATTTTTCTTTCTTTATATGCTGCTATGTTAAAGCACATCACGCCACATTACCGATGCAACTTTAGTCTTGAAATACCTGCATAAATTCAGCATATAAAAAACCCATCCGAAGATGGGTTTTTATCATTCAAGCTTTAATCAGATGAAGATTAAGCATCAAACGGGTGACGAAGAACGATGGTTTCTTCACGGTCTGGACCTGTTGAAATAATGTCGATAGGACATTCAATCAATTGCTCAAGACGTTTTACATAGTTCAGTGCAGCTTCTGGTAACTGATCCAGTGATTTCGCACCGAAAGTTGACTCAGACCAGCCTGGCATAGTTTCGTAAATCGGTTTTAAAGTTTCGAATGCAAGCGCATCAGAAGAACCGACACAACCAGAATCTGCAGCTTCATAACCCACACAGATTTTCACTTCTTCTAAACCGTCAAGAACGTCAAGTTTAGTCAGGCAAATACCAGAAAGTGAGTTTACGTCAACTGAACGGCGTAGAATTTCAGCATCGAACCACCCACAACGACGTTGACGGCCAGTAGAGGCACCAAATTCATTACCAATCGTACCGAGGTGTTTACCAATCGCATCACCTGTGTCATTTGCAGCGTCATACACCAACTCAGTTGGGAATGGGCCAGCACCTACACGCGTTGTGTACGCTTTAGTAATACCCAGTACATAGTCAAGGTGCAAAGGACCCAGACCTGAACCAGAGCTTACGCCACCAGCAGTGGTATTCGAAGAAGTTACATACGGATATGTACCGTGGTCAACGTCAAGAAGTGAACCTTGCGCGCCTTCGAACATGATGTTGTCACCGTTTTTACGGTAGTTGTGCAATTCAGTGGTCACGTCCACAACCAGTGGCGCAACAACTTTACGCCATTCGTCGCAAAGTGCCAGCACGTCTTCCAGTTTAACTGCTTCAACACCGTAGTATTCAGTCAGCTGGAAGTTATGGTAGTCCAGAAGTTCAGTTAACTGAGCAGTAAGATGTTCACCACCACGTACCAGGTCAGCAACACGTACTGCGCGACGCGCTACTTTGTCTTCGTATGCAGGACCGATACCACGACCTGTCGTACCAATCTTCGCATTACCACGTTTTTTCTCACGCGCTTGGTCAAGTGCGATGTGGTTCGGAAGAATCAATGGACAGTTTGGAGAAATGCGTAAACGTTCTTTAACAGGAACGCCTTCTTTTTCAAGAATGTCCATCTCTTTGATGAGCGCTTCAGGAGAAAGAACAACACCGTTACCAATTAAGCACAATACGTTTTCACGTAAAATACCTGATGGAATGAGGTGTAAGACCGTTTTCTTACCACCAACCACAAGAGTGTGACCTGCGTTATGTCCGCCTTGATAACGAACTACCGCTGCCGCTTGATCTGTGAGCAGGTCGACGATTTTACCTTTACCTTCGTCGCCCCATTGGGTACCAAGTACCACAACATTCTTGCCCATAATAGCCTCATTACATCATGCTGTTAAAGTTGAAAGCCCCGCTCAGCGACATGAACACTGAGCCAAGCAGTTAAATCGTTTTGACTGTCCACTCACCATTCGCATTCACCAGCTGGTGCGTCGCATATGGAATCGAGTTTAAATCATCATTACCCAGTAACTGAATTACACTTAAGCCTTGTGCACGAATATTCTGAATTGCATTCAGAAGTTCTGCATCAGTGCCTTTAGGTGCAACCACGACCTGTACCGCATCAAACTGGCCTGCGCTTAAAGCATATAAGTCACAAGAGAAACCGGTTGCCGGACGCGCACGGCCAAAATGTTCACCAATACCATCATAACGGCCGCCTTGTGCCAGTGCAGCTGCACGGTTCGGTGCATAGACCGCATACATCAGGCCAGTATGATAATGGTATGAACGTAATTCAACCACATCAATACCAATACTCAAGTTTGGCCAACGGGTTTGAACTTCATCTTTGGTGGTTTGCAAGACATTAAAAGCCTGAGTGAATGCTGGATTTGCCAACACTTCAGCACTTAAATTCGCTTGTAATGCATCCAGGTCGCTGGCATAACGTCCAAGGGCATAAAAATCCTGACCAAATTTCAGGTCTGCCGTGAATTCTTCTAATTCTGGCAGCGCCTTACGTTGGTATAAGTCAGATAATTGCTGTTCAGCGACTTTGTTTAAGCCGGCTTGAGCCACCAGACTGCGGAATAAACCCACATGACCTAAGTCCAGATGAATACCATCTGCCAGACCTGTTTCCTGAATCAGACTGATCATCAAGTCGACCATTTCTACATCGGCATCGATGCTGTCTGAACCAAATAGCTCCGCACCTAACTGTAGTGGCGCACGCGAAGTGTTAAAACCGCGAGGCTTGGTATGCAGAACGGTTCCTGCATAGCAGTAACGTGCTACACCTTCCACTGGATGTACATGCGCATCAATACGAGCCACTTGTGGTGTCATATCGGCACGCACACCAAGCAAACGACCAGAAAGCTGATCGATTACTTTAAAAGTGGCTAAGTCTAAATCTTGATTCGATTCTGAGAGAGAAGATAGAGATTCGATGTATTCAATGAATGGCGTGTACACCAGCTGATAACCTCGAGATGCAAGGAAATCCAGTGATTTACGGCGCAGACTTTCAATAACTTGCGCTTGTTCTGGTAATACATCAGCTACACCATCAGGTAATAACCATGTCTCTGAAATGGGCATGTTGTAAACCTAAATTCTTGTCAGCGCGGAACGAATCCGCATAAAAAAATCGGGAGCACACCCGATTTCTCCTAGTCTAGCACGATAGTTTTGGCTGTGCATCGCAAATTTTATAATTTTCGCTACCTGATGAAATCAACAACAATTGTGTCAACTATCAGCGTTTTAATGCACATTTAAAACAAATAGCATGACAAAATCCGGCATTAAACCAAAGGCAATGCAGTCGTGCTTTTAACCGTTTGCAATGGAATTTCAGTTTTTACACTTTGAATGCAGGGAATTTGGGTTAAATGATGAATCTGAAATTTACGATAGGCATCCAGATCAGCCACCACAATTCTTAAAAAGAAATCACAATCGCCTGCCATTAACTGGCACTCGACCACCTCTGGCATTTCCTTGATCGCTTCGACAAATTGATCGACCACAGCAGCTTCTTGAGACTTGAGCCAGACGCGTGCAAACACGCTCATCGCCAAATTGACCTTTTGTGGATTCAGCAGTGCGACATATTGCTCAATCACGCCATCATCTTCAAGCTGTTTTACCCGTCTTAAACAGGGTGACGGTGACAAGCCAATTAATTGAGCCAGTTCATTATTTTGCAGTTTTCCATTCTTTTGCAGCTCATGCAAAATGCGTTTATCTATTTGATCCATGTCTATGCCTTGGCATTTAAAACCCCTTAAATTTAATTTAGCGCAATTTAATTTCAAATAAAACTCAAATCTCTTTCACTACAACAGCAAATAGCCTGAATATCGCCATAAAATATGGTCTAGTTTTGCAGTACCCAGGTCATTTCCATGCTTTTGTTCAGACAAAGCACCGCAGCAATAGTTGCCCCTACCGATTTCAGTGAATTTCAACGTGGCATGAAAGATTCTATTCCCATGCTTTTAGGGATTATCCCCTTTGCATTAGTACTGGGTGCGACGGCAGTACAGAAGAATTTCAGCTTGCTCGAAGTGCCTTTACTGACAGGTTTGAACTTTGCCGGCGGTTCTGAATTTGCCATTCTGGAGGTCTGGAGCAGTCCACCAAATTTACTCATGCTGATGTTCATTGCCTTTCTGGTAAATAGCCGGCATCTGTTGATGGGCGCCAGTTTGGTGCCGTATTTAAAGCATCTTCCGAATCGTAAAGTTTTTCCGGCGCTGTTTTTTATGGTCGATGAGAGTTGGGCACTCGGTCTGGCTGATGCACAAAGGAAACAGGCGCAACTGGGTTATCGTGCTGCGTTTAGCATGCCTTATTATGCCGGCCTGTGTTTTTGCCTGTACTTGATGTGGGTCGGATTTACCACACTCGGCACCATGCTTGGACCTGTATTAGGCGATATCAACCGTTTTGGTTTCGATATGGCCTTTCCTGCTGTATTTCTGGTGTTACTGAGAACTATGTGGAAAGGTTTTGAGGCTGCCCGGCCATGGCTGGTCAGTTTAGTCTGTGCGGCTTTGGCTTATTTATATTTACCTGCGGGCTGGTATGTACCGGTTGGCGCCTTGTCTGGAATCGCTTCGGCATTTTTCATGATTCAAGAGGATCAAACATGATCCAGATGAATACCTTGGTGGCTATTATTCTGATTGCTGCGACCACCTATTTAACCCGGATCTTGGGCTACGTCTTATTAAAAAATAAAACGCTGACACAGCGTCAGCGAAAAATTCTGGAAGTAGTCCCTGGCTGCGTGCTGATTTCAGTAATTGCACCCTATTTTGTTCGAGACCATCCTGCAGACCTGATCGCCTTGGCTTTAACGCTATTTGCCGCTACGCGTTTTGGATTATTACCAACCGTCGCCATCAGTATGGTTTCTGCCGCAGTTTTAAGAATTTTAATCGTCTAATACTCAAACAAAATCCCTTTAAATAATTTCTAAAGGGGTTTGGATTATTTCTGTGGATCGACCACTTTGGTCAGCAAACTGACCAGTTCGGCATTTTGCAATTCAACCTGCTGAAGTTTGGCTGTGGTCTGATCCAGCACTTCCTGCTGCACATGCATTTTTTTGGCTAGATCCTGCATAATTTCCAGGGTCTTTTTCAAATTTTCTTCCAGATGCACGATTTTTTCTTCGACTGGCACGCCTTCCACGCTATGTGGTTCATCATTCTGATTAAACTGCAGCCAGATCAGAAAAATCACCGCCAAAGTCAGCAATATAATAAATCCCCAAACCACCATCATGTGCTTGCTCTTATTTCATTTTATTGTCTTTATCTTAACGAAAAATGCTTCAGATAACGTAAATAATTCAGCCTCAATTCCTGATTTTCGATCAATTACCGGCAAATTCTCTTAAAACATGGCTTGCAGAATATTTACAGGCAAGAAAAAAGCACCGTGTCTTGGTGCTTTTGAGGTTTAGATAACCCGAACTTAATGAAATGATTCACATAAATCCAGTAGACGGTTGGCATAGCCCCACTCGTTATCGTACCAGGCAAAAACCTTAGCTTGATGCCCGACCACCAGAGTCTGGGTCAAATCAACAATCAGTGAATACGGGGAATGATTAAAATCACTCGATACCAAGGGCTCGTCCGTTACCGACATAATTTCGGCAAAATCCTGCCGGGCAGCCTTAATCAGAACTTCATTTAACTTGTGATCGGTAATCGGCGACTGGGAGACAAAGGTCAAATCAATCGCGGCCACATTAATGGTTGGCACCCGAATCGAATAACCATCAATACGATCTTCCATTTTTGGCATGACACGCTTTAAGGCACCGAGTGCGCTCGAAGTGGTCGGAATGATGTTATGGCCCGAGGCACGTGCACGTCGCAAATCACGATGTGCATGATCCAGTACCGACTGATCCGCCGTAACAGCATGGATTTCGGTCATCAGGGCGCTACTGATGCCAAATGCATCATCAATAATTTTGACCAGTGGCACCAAAGCCTGCGTAGTACAAGAAACACTGGAAATGATCTGGTCCGATGCTTTGACTTCATGATGATTGACACCATAGACAATTGCGGCATCGACCGTATCAAAAGGTGCCGCGCCAATAATCACACGTTTCGCCCCTGCGCCAATATGCTGGGTCGCGGCTTCACGAGAACGGAATAGCCCAGTACATTCAAGCACTACATCTACCGTCAAGTTTTGCCAAGGCAACTTAGCCGGATGCGACTCACACAAAACCTGTACTTTTAATGCAGTATCTTGATAGCTGATATGCATATAGATATGTTCAGCATCATAGCTGAGATCCACCTGCCCCGGAAAACGGCCATGGGTCGAGTCATATTTAAATAGATGGATCAGGGTTTCAACATCGGCAATATCGTTAATGGCAACGATTTCAAAATTAAAATCTTTCGGATTTTCAAACCATGCGCGCAGTACATTCCGTCCAATACGCCCAAATCCATTGATTGCCACTCGTTGCATGACTCGACCTTTTATATGCCTATTTTAAAACTCTTCTATGTTAAAGGATTTCTGGCGCCGTACATTAAAAAACTTCAGAGAAAATACTGATTTTCGATTATTTTATTTCTGATCCATCCGTCTGTATCTGGGTCATTTAAAATTCCAGTTATTTTTAATGTGATGGATATCCACGAATTCTACTGTGGGAAAATTCAATTTAATTATTCAGCGAAAAACCTGAGTAAATAAATCCTTCGCAATTGGTTTTAAAATGATTGGTGCCTACTGCTTTTTCCGTTATAATTTGGCGTTTTAAATTTTTAAGCCCCGCATTGCAGCAGAGCTCTTGTATGCTTGTCAGACTGTGGTGTTTTAGCCAAATCGGAAATTATGGAGTGACTTGGTTGTGAGTACTCGTTTTATGACATCAGCTGAAATTCGTGAAGCATTTTTGCGTTACTTTGAATCGCAAGGGCATACACGTGTCGCGTCGAGTTCTCTAGTACCTGCCAATGACCCAACTTTGCTGTTCACCAATGCTGGTATGAACCAGTTTAAAGATTGCTTCTTAGGTCTAGAAAAACGCGATTATGTACGTGCAGTGTCATCACAAAAATGCGTGCGCGCAGGTGGTAAGCACAACGACTTGGACAATGTAGGTTATACAGCACGTCACCACACTTTCTTTGAAATGTTGGGTAACTTCTCCTTTGGTGATTACTTCAAACGTGATGCGATCAAATTTGCCTGGGACTTTTTGACTAACGAAGAATGGCTTGGTCTTCCTAAAGATAAACTCTATGCAACCGTTTACCACACCGATGATGAAGCCTTTGACATCTGGAACAAAGAAATCGGTCTAGACGCTTCACGCATTATTCGTATTGGTGACAACAAAGGCGGTCAATACGCATCAGATAACTTCTGGGCAATGGGCGATACCGGTCCATGTGGTCCATGTTCTGAAATCTTCTTTGACCACGGTGAGCATATCTGGGGTGGCCTACCGGGTTCTCCTGAAGAAGATGGCGACCGTTTCATTGAAATCTGGAACAACGTTTTCATGCAGTTCAACCGTACTGCGGATGGCGTACTGCACCCTCTTCCAGCACCTTCTGTAGATACAGGTATGGGCTTGGAGCGTATTTCTGCTGTTTTACAGCACGTCAACTCAAACTACGAAATTGACTTATTCCAGCATTTACTTAAAGCTGCGGCTGAAATTATTGGTCTGGATACTACAGCGCTTGAAGCTGAAGCTGCTGAGAAAGGCACACCAGTTCAGTATCCTGCTTCATTGAAAGTCGTTGCTGACCATGCACGTTCATGTTCATTCCTGATTGCTGATGGCGTAAACCCATCGAATGAAGGTCGTGGTTATGTACTGCGTCGTATTATCCGTCGTGCAGTACGTCATGGTAACAAATTAGGCGCAACAGGTTCGTTCTTCCACAAAATGTTGAAGCCACTGATCGAAGTGATGGGCGATGCATACCCTGAACTTGCTGCTCAACAAGCACGTATCGAAGCACAACTTCTTAAAGAAGAAGAACAATTTGCCAAAACACTTGAGCAAGGTTTGAAATTGCTTGAAGGCGAATTGGCACAGTTAAAAGGTTCTGTGATTCCGGGCGAAGTGGTATTTAAACTTTACGACACTTATGGTTTCCCGACTGACTTGACTGCTGACATCGCACGTGAACGTGACTTAACCATTGATGAAGCTGGTTTCGAAACTGAAATGGCTGCACAGCGTCAACGCGCACGTGATGCAGGTAAATTCGCGATCGACTACAACAGCGTAGTTAAAGTTGAAGGCGAAACTCAGTTTGATGGTTATGACGCAACTGCAGGTGAAGGTCAAATCATCGCAATCTACAAAGATGGCGAGCAAGTTGATGAAGTGTTTGAAGGCGATGAAGCACTGATCGTACTCAACCAAACACCTTTCTACGCAGAAAGCGGCGGTCAAATCGGTGATACAGGACTCTTCAAAAACGATACTGGTATTTTCGAAGTTCAAGATACCAAAAAATCTGGTGGCGCATTTGTACACCAAGGTATCGTGACGATGGGTAACTTGAAAGTTACTCAAAATGTAGAAGCAACAGTAAAAGCAGATATTCGTGCAGCAACTGCGCGCAACCACTCTGCGACTCACCTGCTACATGCTGCGTTACGTCAAATTTTAGGTTCACATGTACAGCAAAAAGGTTCATTGGTTGCATCTGATGTGTTACGTTTTGACTTTGCCAATGACCAACCTGTAAGCTTTGAACAGCTGCAAGAAATTGAACGTTTGGTCAATGCTGAAGTGATTGCCAATACTGCGGTGTCTACTGAACTTCTGGATATCGAGTCTGCGAAGGCTAAAGGTGCGATGATGCTGTTTGGTGAGAAATATGGTGACGAAGTACGTGTACTGTCTATGGGTTCAGTGATTGAAGAGAAAAACTTCTCAATCGAACTTTGCGGTGGTATTCACGTAAAACGTACCGGTGATATCGGTCTGTTCAAAATCACCTCTGAAGGTGGTGTGGCAGCCGGTGTACGTCGTATTGAAGCAGTAACAGGCACTAAAGCAGTTGAAGTTGCGCAAAAAGCCGATCGCGATATCAATACGATTAACGGTTTGCTCAAAGCACAAAAAGACCAGACTTTAGAAAAAGTTGAAGCGTTGGTTGATACTGCATCGAGCTTGCAGAAACAGATCGAACAACTCAATCAAAAACTTGCTAGCCTGCAAGCCGGTGAACTTCTAAGCCAAGTTCAAAGCATTGCAGGTCGTGCAACCTTGATTACAACTGTTGAAAACATGGATGCGAAAGCACTTCGCAACCTGCACGACGGTGTGAAATCAAAATTAGAAAATGCAGTGATTGTTCTTGCAGGTGTAGAGGGTGACAAGGTGAGCTTGATCGCATCTGTGGCAAAAGACTTTACTGCTTCTATTAAAGCAGGTGACATCATCAAACATTTAGCGACTGAGCTAGGTGGTAAAGGTGGTGGTAAACCTGACTTGGCACAAGGTGGCGCGCCACTTAACGAGAAGTTTGCTCCAGTGATGGCAGATTTAACTGCCTGGCTTGCAGCAAAATAAAACTTCAATTTTGTGTAACTGAGCCTGATAGGTACATCAGGGTCATGGCTTATATGGAACAACTATGGCATTAATCGTTCAAAAATATGGCGGTACCTCTATGGGTACTCCCGAGCGCATTTTAAATGTTGCTCGTCGTGTAAAGCGCTGGCATGACCACGGCCACAAGGTAGTGGTAGTGGTATCAGCAATGAGTGGCGAAACCAATCGTCTACTTGCTTTAGCGAAGGCCATTACCGAAACCCCTGACCCACGTGAACTAGACCAAATGGTATCTACGGGTGAACAGGTTACGATTTCTATGTTAGCAATGGCGCTGAACTCAATTGGAGTTGAAGCAAAATCACTAACAGGTCGCCAGGTTGGCATGAAAACCGACAGCTCATTCAATAAGGCACGTATCGAATCCATTGATACTGAAGTCCTGAACTCAAATCTGGATGCAGGCCGCGTACTTGTCGTTGCCGGTTTCCAGGGTTTTGATGAACATGGCAATACCACCACTTTAGGGCGTGGCGGTTCTGATACTTCAGGTGTTGCAATTGCTGCCGCACTCAAAGCAGATGAATGCCAGATTTATACCGACGTTGACGGTGTATATACCACCGATCCACGTGTTGCACCAAAAGCAAAAAAAGTTGATCGTATTTCATTTGAAGAAATGCTTGAGATGGCGTCACTCGGTTCTAAAGTCCTGCAAATTCGTTCAGTTGAATTTGCTGGTAAATACCAGGTGCCTTTACGCGTATTATCAAGCTTCGACAATGACAACGATGGCGCATTCGACGAAGAGTTTAAGCAAAACGTTGGTACACTTATTACGACTGAATTGGAAGACAACATGGAACAGCCAATTATCTCCGGTATCGCATTTAACCGTGACGAAGCAAAATTAACTATTTTAGGTGTGCCTGACGAACCGGGTATTGCTTCTAAAATTTTGTGCCCGATTGGTGATGCCAATGTTGAAGTGGATATGATTATCCAGAACGTTGAAGAAGATGGTACAACTGATTTCACTTTTACTGTGAACCGTGGCGAATTAAATAAAGCCAAAGCCATTCTTGAAGCAACTGCTCAAGAAATTGGTGCGCGTGAAGTTGCGACCCGTTCAGATATCGTAAAAGTATCAATTGTAGGTGTAGGCATGCGTTCACATGCCGGCGTGGCAAGCAAAATGTTCACAGCTTTGGCAGACGAAGGCATCAACATCCTGATGATCTCGACGTCTGAAATCAAGATTTCTGTGATCATTGAAGAAAATTATCTTGAACTTGCGGTTCGTTCATTGCATACCGCATTCGGTTTAGACCGTGAACAAGGCGAATCTAGCGCACGTGCTTAAGCGTTAAGACAGAATATTGTCATTGTTTGACAGTATTTTATAAAAGTCTACAAAAATGCAGAGCCACTATAGTTTTTTTTATAGTGGCTCTGTTATATTAAGCCTGAGGATTTTTAACCAGCTGAGATAGATTAAAATCTTTCACCCAGATGACAGAATTTCTATCCAGATCTTATTTTGTAATTTTTGGTTGTGCTTTTTGTTTTACATTCAATAGATTGCAGGTTTTGCATTTTGCAAGGAGAAAAACATGCTGATTCTGACTCGACGCGTCGGGGAAACTTTAATGATTGGTGATCAAGTCAGTGTGACTGTGCTTGGTGTAAAAGGTAACCAGGTTCGTATCGGGGTAAATGCTCCGAAAGAAGTCTCTGTGCACCGTGAAGAGATTTACCAGCGTATCCAGCATGAACGTGCAATGCATGAACATCTTCAACATATCGATCAAGATTACCAACCTTCTTATGAAGACGATAGCCAGACACAAAATAACTTTAACCGTTAATGTTTGTGCGAAGAATAAAGCGGCTTTTAAGCCGCTTTAAATTTGTCTGAATTTTATATAAAAATATTAAATACTTAGATAATTTAAATAAAACTTAAAGTTCCACACCCTGCTGTAATGCTGCAATCACTTTTTTCACCGGCCCAAAACTGCGACGATGCTCATCAATCACGCCATGTAAGGCAATCGCTTCGAAATGTGCCTTGGTCGGATAACCCTTGTGCTTGGCAAAGCCAAATTGCGGATGTTTCTGATCCATCTCGATCATCTGATGATCACGGGTTACTTTCGCCAGAATACTGGCTGCTGAAATTTCAGCATGTAGCGCATCACCACCC
The DNA here is from genome assembly GCF_015602705.1 of Acinetobacter lwoffii. Lineage (NCBI taxonomy): Bacteria > Pseudomonadati > Pseudomonadota > Gammaproteobacteria > Moraxellales > Moraxellaceae > Acinetobacter > Acinetobacter lwoffii. Next base: position 1,084,977 of record NZ_CP059081.1, on the reverse strand, counting down.
ACCACGGTATCACAACTCATGCAAAGGCCTTGAGGGACTTTATTACCATCGACCAGCACATGCTCTGGCTGAATCAGCAAAGCTTCTACAGCACGACGCATGGCCAGCAAAGAGGCCTGCAAAATATTATGTTCATCAATCTCTGCCGCAGAAGCCTCAGCAATGGCCCATGCCAGCGCTTTTTCCTGAATTTCGATAAAAAGTTTTTCACGCTTCTTTTCAGTGAGTTTTTTAGAATCATTTAAACCCTCAATCGGGTTGTTCGGATCCAAAATAACTGCCGCAGCGACCACCGAACCCACTAATGGCCCACGCCCTGCTTCATCTACACCAGCAATCTTCATGTCTATTTTTCCATAAAAAATAGGCTGAACCAGTCAGCCTATTTCAATTTAATCTTGGCTTAGTTTACAGCTTCAGCTACACAAGCGTTAATGGTTTTTGCAACCACATTGCCGACAATCGTCGCACGTGCTGCCGGGTCAATCGCTGCAGTCGCCAAATCTACCGCTGTTACGCTTTGGGGTGCTTTTTCGCTGACACAGCCACAAATTTCAGTCTGGATATTCTGCTTTTGGGTCGTAGTCATTAGACGTGTAGCTGTTTGCCATGCTGGAATATTATTCAGCTCAGTCGTACATTTTGCATTGATCGCGATTTTAAGCGCAGCCCCACCCAGCTGTTGAGTCGTGGTTTGCGTTTCAGGGCTGCCTGTTGTTGCACAAGCCGATAAAACCAAAGTAAGCGGAGCAAGTGCAGCCAATAATTTTTTCACAGATCTGTTCCTTGTTTATTCATATATGAAGCGTGACGCTATTGTGCCGAAATTCACCTGAATAAGAAATCTATAAATCATCCTGAATGTTTAATCTGCACCCAGCAATTTCAATAGATGTTACATGAAAGCCACCATAGCGTTGCAGATTTGGAATTGCTGAGTTGATTCGCCCTTTGCTAAGGTGCATTCATCTTTGAGGGCAATCGAAAATCACATGGAAAAAGTACAATATTACACGCGCACGGCACAATGGCTGCACTGGATCATGGCAGTTATCTTTATTGCGGCCTGGCTGATTGGTTTTTATAGTGGGAATTTTTTAAGTTATGAAGTCGATGGCAGCTTTAAAGGCGATGTCATCACCCTGCATAAAAATATCGCCACCACCATTATTTTCCTGTTGGTTGTGCGAATTTTCTGGCGTTATACCCACCCTGCCCCTGAACTATCGGACACTATGTCACCCCGGATGAAAACTTTGGCACATGCAGGTCATCTGGCTTTGTATTTTATGCTGATTGCTCTACCTGTCACCGGCTGTTTATATAGCTGGAGTCTGGGCTATCCAGCACCAGTGCTATATTTATTTAACCTGCCGGCACTGATTGCAGAAAATCCGGCTGTAACCGCGATCGTAAAACCCCTGCATATCTGGCTTTCCTGGGCAGTTGGCTTACTTTTAGTTGGACATATTTTCGCAGCACTGAAACATCATTTTATCGATAAAGATCATGTACTCAACAGCATGACCCGACAATCCAAATCTTCTAAAAAATAATCTGCAAAACCACACTCAATCAGCTTTCATTGCAAAGCTGATTTTATTTTAAGAACTCGGTCATGCAGCCTTTCAGACTGTTTGCAATAGCCTGTTGCGTGAGTTTTGACTTTACTTCTTCATCCAGAGTCGCTTTCAGTAAAGTGCTTGCCGGAATATCCTTGAGTGCATGCTCACCTACACATGAACAGACATTCTGTTCAAGTTCAGCTTTATTTTTGTCCTGCATAAAATAGGTCGAGGCAGTCCAGAATTTAGATGCTTTCAATTCTTTTGCACATTGGTATTCAATCACGGGTTTTAAAGTACGCTGTGTCAAAGTCATATCCGCATTTGAGCAAGCAGATATCAACACGCTACTGATGAGCAGAATTATATTTTTCAATTTCATATCCATCTATAAAAACAAAGGCAGAGCGAACCCTGCCTTTTATTTAAAAACTTAAACCAGGGCACGGATCTGGTTGATCCATTGCTCTTTTTCAGTATCGGTAATAAAAGAGGCTTCAAATGAGTTAATGGCCAACTGCTTGAGTTCCTCATTGCTTAAATCCAGTGCTTCAGCAATGGCAATAAAATTGTCATTCATATAACCACCAAAATAAGATGGATCATCTGAATTGACTGTAACGTGCACGCCTTGTTGCAAGAGGCGACGGATATTATGCTGCTGCATATCATCCACGACGCAGAGTTTCAGGTTTGACAATGGGCAAACTGTCAGTGGCATCTTCTCTGCAATCAGGCGCTGCATTAACTCCGGATCTTCTTCCGAACGAACCCCATGATCAATACGATTCACTTTCAGCAAATCTAAAGCTTCCCAGACATAAGCTGCCGGACCTTCCTCACCTGCATGTGCTACAACCAAGAAACCTGCTTCACGCGCTTTAGCAAAGACACGTTCAAACTTTGAAGGTGGATGCCCGACTTCACTTGAATCCAGACCGACCGCAATAATCTGGTCTTTATAAGGTAAGGCCTGTTCCAGTGTTGCAAAAGCAGCCTCTTCACTTAAATGACGCAAGAAACACATAATCAGATGTGAACTGATGCCAAGTTTAGCTTTGGCATCATCACAGGCTTTTTGCAAGCCGTTGATCACGGTTGAAAAAGCAACGCCACGGTCGGTATGGGTTTGTGGATCAAAGAACATTTCAGTATGCACGACCCGGTCTTCAGCACATTTTTCAAAATACGCCCAAGCCAGATCATAAAAATCCTGTTCATGAATCAATACAGCTGCACCAGCATAATAAATATCCAGGAACGACTGAAGATTATGAAAGTTATACGCCTGTTTAACTTCTTCAACAGATTTATACGGGATGGCAATTTTATTACGCTGAGCGATCGCAAACATTAGCTCAGGCTCAAAAGTGCCCTCAATATGAACATGAAGCTCAGCTTTTGGCAAAGCTCGAATCAACTCAAGACGGTTCATCGCTTCTCCTCATGAAACCTAAAATAATAAAAAAAGGGTGCAAACTGAGTTTACACCCTTTCCAAATCTAGAAAAATTAGCCGCCAAATAGTGCGAATTTAAGCGTCCATAGTACTGCAATAATCCAGACCATATACGGTACAGTTGATGCCTTACCGGTTAACAATTTGATCAGTGCATAGCTAATGAAGCCCATCGCAATACCATCCGCAATCGAATAGGTAAATGGCATAAATACAATGGTTAAAAATGCAGGGACTGCTTCTGTAATATCTTCCCAGTCAATATGCACGATACCTTGAATCATTAAGACACCGACAAATAACAGCGCTGGCGCTGTTGCAAAGCTTGGTACAGACTGTGCCAATGGTGCAAGGAACAAACAGGCAACAAACAGGATACCGACTACAACAGCAGTTAGACCTGTACGGCCACCGGCTGCTACGCCCGCAGAAGATTCAATGTATGGCGTAGTCGAAGATGTACCCAGCGCTGCACCTGCAACAATTGCAGAAGAGTCCGCAAAAAGTGCTTTTTTCAAACGCGGCAGTTTGCCATCTTTCAACAAGCCTGCACGGTGTGAAACACCTACAAGCGTACCGGTTGAGTCGAATAAATCGACCAGGAAGAAGACAAAAATCACGCCAATTAAACTGGCAGTGAACAGACCTTCAAAGCTCATTTGCATAAATGTTGGTGCAATCGATGGCACTGCGCCAACCACACCTTTAAACTCACTCAGCCCCAGTGCTGCTGAAATACCGGTTAACACCAAAATACTGATGATGATCGCACCACGCACTTTAAAGTGATGCATTACAACGACTAGAAGGAAACCAAATAATGCAAGCAAAACCGATGGTTGCTTTAAATCACCCAAACCTACCAACGTAGCGGGATTATCGACAATCAGGCCGGCATTTTTCAAAGCAATCAGCGCCAGGAATAAGCCAATACCACCACCGATGGCCAGTTTCAGCGACATTGGAATCGCATTGACAATGGCTTCACGGATTTTGAACATGCTGATCGCAATAAACACAAGACCCGAGATAAACACAGCCCCAAGTGCTGTTTGCCAAGGCACACCCATTCCCAAACATACGGAATAGGTAAAGAAGGCATTCAAGCCCATGCCTGGTGCAAGTGCAATTGGATAATTTGCAATCAAGCCCATGACTAAACAGCCAATCGCGGCTGCAAGACAGGTTGCTACAAAGACAGCCCCATGATCCATCCCCGTTTCGGACAAAATCATTGGATTGACAATAATGATGTAACACATCGTTAAGAATGTAGTTACACCGGCAAGAACTTCTGTACGGAAACTGGTTTTGTTTTCACTCAGTTTAAACAGACGTTCAAGCATACTTTCTGAAGATGGATTAGGAGTCGTCATGACCTAGCCCCTATTGAGTAAACTTAATGCTTTAAGCAAGCCGTCAAATAAATGAAACTTTATAAAAAAATTCATCAATTTTAAGGATGTGTTAGCAACGAATATGCCAGCATAGCCATTTGACGGGTTAAAATGTTGGAACAGCTTACAGCCCCGGGGCTATGCTATAAAAACCCAAAAAAATCTAAACAAAAAAGCTGCATAACTTTTATGCAGCTTTATTTTCTTGATTTAAATCAAATGCTTAACAAGATGAATTTTGCTTCATCCTGATCGTTGGCAAATTATAACACATTGATTTCTTATTGCTTATTTGATTTTACACTTTATTAGAAATTAATATATTCAAGATGAATATTTAAAAAATTTTATTATATTTATTATTGATTTAATTTTATTAATTCGACCCAATTGGCGGGAGGAAGATAGTACAACCTGCTTAATGTCGATGTCGATGTCGATTGGATTCCAGCAATTTGCTTGAATCACGTCCATCGTTCAAGACATGACGGATCTTTTCATATTTTCTGATTTCGGACTGTTTATGGACACAAAATCCTAATAAACTGATCATTAAGGCAAAAACAGGGATAGCATATATTTTCATTTTTATTATGCTGCTTTGTAACACTATGCAATTATGCTAACAAAAAACCTAACAAACTTGTGACATAGTTTACATTTAACCCGATAGAAGGCATTTATTTATCCTCTAAATATTAATTTTATGTCGTTTTATTTATTAATACTTAATTAATTTATAATTCTTTTTTCAAAAAATCGACACTATTAAAAATTCTTTTAAACAAAAACTAAATAATTGAATTTAATATATTTTTCAAAATATCTAAAAGAAGTTTATTCAACATTAAAATATGTAGATAAATGAAATCTAACCTATTCAATAGAACTTATTTCGATTTATTTTATCTTCCTTTTCCAAGAATGCTCAACTTTAATTTTTAGAATAAAATGATCTAAATAAAGGAGATTTTGCGAGGGATTTCAAAGCTTTTGGCGATATTTTTATTTTTAATTATCTTGAAGTTTTCATTATGCAGTTCATCCACACTTCACTCATCATAGAGTCAAATCGTTGAACACTATTTAAGAACCTAACCATGATAAAGACATCCCAATATCCGGCATACATATCCTCATGCTGGATACTGGGAATCATCTCATTTATGCACTCAGTTGTTCATCACGCTTAAACACCAGTTCTCCTTTGAGTGAACTGTCTGCATCAAAATAATAGCCATCAGTATTAAAAGCTTTTAGCCCCTCTATACGATCAATTTTATTTTCAATCATAAAACGCGCCATGAGACCGCGTGCTTTTTTGGCATAGAAACTAATCACTTTATATTTGCCATTTTTCTGATCCAGAAATACCGGCTTGATAATGTCTGCCTGAATTTTGCACTCGTTGACTGATTTGTAATATTCATCAGAGGCGATATTCACCAGGATTTCAGAATTTGCTGCTGCTAGATCCTGATTAATCAGATCAGTAATGTGGTGAGCCCAGAAGTCATATAGGTTATGCCCGCGGGAATTGGCCAATTTAGTTCCCATTTCCAGACGGTACGGCATCATCAGATCCAAGGGACGTAAGAGTCCATATAATCCAGACAACATACGTAAACGGTCTTGTGCATAGTGCAGATCTTCATGTTTCAAACTATAGGCATCCAGACCGGTATAGACATCGCCTTTAAATGCAAAAATCGCCTGACGGGCATTGGCTAAATTAAAATCCGGTTGCCAGTCATTAAAACGTGCGGTATTTAAAGTGGCAATTTTTTCACTAACACTCATTAAGCTGGAAATTTCTGTTGCAGAAAGTGTGCGACAAACGTTGATCAAGTCCTGTGAATGTTCTAATAATCTCGCTTGAGTAAATTGGTCAGTCGGTAATGGAGTATCGTAATCGAGAGTTTTGGCTGGAGAAATTAAAGCGAGCATGGCAACCTGGTCAAAAAATGATTAATCAAACTATATCAGTCTGCTTATTTTAATTCCAATTCATGTTTTTATTCACCATAATCGTTAAAATGCACGATTCTCCTGTTAATCATCGGTTTTTATATGCCCGAGCAAATTTTTCTTCAAGGGCCTGCGGGTCAGATTGAAGTTTTTGTGGATTATCCTCAGGGTGAAGTGAAAGGATTCGCGGTAGTTTGTCACCCCCATCCATTGCAAGGCGGTACACCACAACATAAGGTTCCGGTTTTACTGGCACAAATGTATCTGGAACGTGGCTGTATTGTGTATCGTCCAAGTTTCCGTGGTTCTGGTCAAAGTGAAGGTATACACGACGAGGGCTTCGGTGAAACGGATGATGTATTAGAAGTCATTCGGTTCGCTCGCAACCAGCATATTGCCCTGCCTTTTTATGCAGGCGGTTTTAGTTTTGGTGCGCATGTCATGGCAAAAAGCTATGCAGCCTTACCCGTAGAACTGCAACCAAAGCAAACCATTTTATGTGGTCTGCCGACTGCAACAGTTGCCGGTATTCGTCATTATGTGACGCCTGCCATTAAAGGCGACATTCTGTTCATTCATGGCGAAGCCGATGAAGTGACTTTGCTCTCAGATATGATTGAATGGGCAAAACCACAACGCCATTTAGTGACCGTATTACCTGGTGCCAACCATTTCTTTACCGGCTATTTAAAGCAATTACGGATCGCAATGACCCGGTACTTAGCGCTTGGCTAAATAAAAAACCCATCATCTGATGGGTTTTTTTATTAAAAGACAAAATCTTCTGCAAAAATTTCATACATCACAGCCCGATATTTAAGCTTATCGATGTAACGGAGAATTTTTCCGCCCAAGCGGTCTGCAATTTTACGGCTAGCCCAGTTTTCTTCTGCTACCGGGTAGCTTAAGACTTGAATCCCGAATGTATTGAAAGCATAAGCCACAACACAATGCACTGCCTCATGTCCATAATGATGACCATGTGCAGTTTCACGAATCCAGATACCGACTTCAGGTATTTCATCATGAAGTCGATGCAAACCACATAGTCCAATAAATTCTTGTGTTTCAATATGGCGGATCACAAATACATATTCTTTATGATCGGTCATATTTTCCAGCCAATTTTGCCAGACTGTTGCAAATCCCTGTTCAGATTGTGGTGGGTCCCACGCCATAAAACGTGTCAAACTCGGCGTAATTGAAACATAAGTTTCTTTGGCATCGGCTGATTTAAAACAATTTAGGATCAAGCGTTTAGTTTGCAGTATGGGCAAAGCTGATTGAGTCTGTTGAATTAGCTCTTCCATTCAAACTCGCTAAAGCTTTCCTGCTCTTTTAGAGAGGTTTCCACTGCCTGCGCAAGCTGATTAAGCAGGCTTCTTTCAGTGATACGATCCAGCCAGTCCTGCTCTTCTTCAGGATATGAGGCAATTTCACAGACCAGATGCCCTTGTTCATCTCTGGTTTCGCAACTCACCGATAAAGGCAGCGCATGTTCTTCCACGCTGACAGCAACCTGAGCTCCACTTTGGCTTAAGGTCTGAAAACCGTATTTGCCTAATTTTTCAGCAAGTAAATGTGCTACATATTCCTGGGTCTCTTGACCATCCCGTGGTGTTTGGCTCTGGGTATTGGCCATGAATTTTAATTTTCGCATCGCTACTTCCAAATGGCTTTTTTCTTATATGGGTTTAGCATAAGCAATATAAACAAAACAGCCAAGCAAAAGCTTGGCTGTTTCACATAATTTTAAAAATTATTCTGACACTTGAATTGGCAATCCTGCGATTGAGGTCAATTCCGTGAAGGTCGGGAAACTGGTTGCGACCGTTTCAGTACCGGCAATCTTGATCTGCTCCGAATTACGCAAACCGGCAATCGAAAAACTCATCGCGATACGGTGATCGTGATGCGATTCAATTTCACCACCCGTAAAGATTGGCAACCAGTCACCGGACTTACCCTTACCTTCAATGATGATGCCATCTTCAGTTGGGGTACAGTCGATGCCCATGGTTTGAAGACCATCTGCCATGACCTGAATACGATCCGATTCTTTCACGCGAAGCTCGGCAGCACCGGTCAAAATTGTCTGACCTTCAGCACATGCAGCGGCAATGAATAGCGCCGGGAATTCATCAATTGCTAATGGCACCTGATCTTCCGGCATATGAATCCCTTTTAATGTACGTGTACCACGAATACGGATATCAGCAATCGGTTCACCGCCTGCAATACGCTCGTTTTCAACTGTAATGTCCGCACCCATTTGCTTGAGGATTTCAATCACACCAGTACGGGTCGGGTTAATGCCTACCGCTTCAAGGGTGACGTCCGAATTTTCAGTAATGGCCGCACCCACCATAAAGAAGGCTGCTGAAGAAATATCTGAAGGCACTTGAATGTTGGTACCCACTAACTTGCCGCCACCTTGCAGGGAAATTCGGTTGCTTTCTGTTTTCACTTCATAACCAAATGCACGCAGCATACGTTCAGTATGGTCGCGTGTTGGTTCTGGTTCAGTCACCGAAGTTTCACCTTCCGCCCATAGACCTGCAAGTAGAATCCCTGATTTCACCTGAGCAGAGGCCATTGGCAAATCGTACTGAATCCCTTTAAGGTTTTGATTGCCGGTGATGGATACAGGTGGTGTACCGCGTTCACCTGTGGTCTGAATTTGCGCACCCATTTCACGTAAAGGCTTGGCAATACGCTCCATTGGACGCTTGGATAAAGATGCGTCACCAGTCATGACTGAATCAAATTTTTGTGCTGCTAGCATACCCGACAGCAAACGCATTGAAGTGCCTGAGTTGCCCATATAAATGGCAGACTGCGGCGCTTTTAAGCCTTGCATGCCAACACCATGAATGGTGACTTCACCATTTTTAGGGCCTTCAATGCTGACTCCCATATCACGGAAAGCTTGCAGTGTCGCTAGAGCATCCTCACCTTCCAAAAAGCCGGTCACATGTGTGGTACCTTCTGCAATCGCACCAAACATGATCGAGCGATGTGACACAGATTTGTCACCTGGCACGGTAAATTTACCCTGAAATTTCTTGGCACCCGGCTGAATGGTAAATTGTTGTGTCACTTTATTTTTCTCCATGAAAGGTTTCTTGGCGAGCATATGGTTGAAATGCTGGCGAGCTGCCTGCGCATGACCCAATAAGCCCATCAATGCGTGGGAATCTTCATCTTCAATCAATTTGCGAATAATCGCGAGCTGCTGTTCAAAGCCATCAACAGCATTCAGAACTGCTTTTTTGTTGGCAAAAAAGATGTCATGCCACATTTGTGGATCGCTGGCGGCAATTCGCGAGAAATCCCGGAAGCCACCGGCAGCATAACGAAATATATCTAAATTGTCTTCACGCTTGGCCAGTTGCTCAACCAGGTTAAAGGCCATGAGATGCGGAAGATGACTGGTATGCGCTAGCACTTCATCGTGCTTGTCGACATCCATACAAATCACTTCGGCTTTCGCCGCTTGCCACAGCTGAATCAGTTTATCGACGGCCCAGCCTGCACTACTTGGCAGTGGCGTCAAAATCACCTTATGATTGGCAAATAAATCGACTTTTCCTGCATGTACACCAGTATGTTCTGCACCTGCAATCGGATGGCCCGGTACAAAACCCTCAGGTAGTGCATCGCCAAAGACTGCTTTCGCTGCATCGACTACATTGCCTTTAGTACTACCGACATCAGTGATAATGGTATTGGCAGATAAATAAGGCTTGATGGCTTCCAGCACCTTTTGCGTGGCACGCACCGGTAATGCAAGCACTACCAGATCAGCACCTTTGACCGCTTCCACAGGATCTGCATAGCCTTCGGAAATCAGGCCAAGAGATTTAGCATCTTCCAAAGTCTTTTGTGAACGTGTCGATGCAACGATGTCATTGGCCAAATGCTCGGCTCGAATGACACGCGCCAGACTTGAACCAATCAGTCCAAGCCCGATAAATGCAACTTTTTCAAACAGTGGCTGCGACATGGTTTAAGCTTTTGCCTCTAAACCGAGTACTTTAGCCAATGCGCTTAAGAATTTCGCATTTTCTGCTTCAGTACCAATCGATACGCGAATGTGATTTGAAATACCAACCGGACGCACAATCACCCCTTGTTTGAGCAAACCATTGAAGGTTGCTGATGGGTCTGCCTGTACATCTACCAGAATAAAGTTGGCACGTGAAGGCACATAGTTAAGACCCAAAGCCTTAAAGCCAGCTTCAAGTTGCGCCATACCGGCTTTATTCACTTCACGAGAACGCGCGATAAAGTCTTCATCTTTCAGTGCAGCCACCGCAGCGACCATCGCTAAATGGTTGACATTAAATGGTTGACGAATACGGTTCAGGTAATCTGTCACTTCAACTGAAGCCAGAGCAAAACCAACACGTAGTGCAGCCAAACCATAACACTTCGACAAAGTACGGCTAACGATCAGGTTTGGATATTGCGCAAGGAATTTCAAGCTGTTGAAGTTTTCCGGGAAATATTCCACATAGGCTTCATCCAGAACCACGATGACATTAGCAGGAACTTTTTGCATGAAAGCTTCAAATTCAGCTTCTTCGAACCAGGTTCCCGTCGGATTATTCGGGTTTGCAATGAAAACGAGTTTGGTGTTGTCCTGAATGGCAGCCGCCATTGCTTCCAAGTCATGCGAAAAGCCTTTAGCTGGTACTTCAATCGCTTGCGCATTAATGGCTTGAGTTACCAATGCATAAACCGCAAAAGCATGCTGGCTATACACCACCGAATCATTTTCTGAAACGAATGCACGGGCAAACATTTCCAGTAAGTCGTTTGAACCATTCCCCAAGGTAATCTGATCATGATTAAAACCAAACTGGTTTTTGATCTGATCTTTCAGGATAAAACCACCACCATCTGGATAACGGCCAATTTCAGCAATTTCCGCAGCGACCGCTTCTTTGACTTTATCTGAACAACCCAGCGGATTTTCATTTGAAGCCAGTTTGACGATATCGGTAAGACCCAACTCGCGCTCAAGTTCACTGATCGGTTTACCCGGTTGATATGGCTTTAATTTTGAGATGCCTGAATTGGCTGGAACAAACGACATTTTAGACTTCCAATTTTAGGTATAAAACAGTGGTCAGCACCCTCGCCCTGACCATGTATAGCTGACTTAAAGTACAGCTGCAGGATATGAACCGAGCACGCGAACTTCTTTAACCAAAGGACGAATTTCTTCAATGGCTGCTTTCACGTGTTCCTGCTCAATATGGCCTTCAAGATCAATGAAGAACACATAAGCCCATTTTTCAGGAAGTGCAGGACGGGTTTCAATGCTGGTCAGACTGATATTATGCTTGGCAAATGGCGCCAGAATTTCCAGCAAAGCCCCGGCACGATCATGTGCTGAAATCAGTAATGAAGTCTTGTCATTACCGCTTTGTGGCACTTTTTCACGGCCAATCACCAGGAAGCGTGTGGTATTTTCCGGATTATCCTCGATATTGCTATGCATGATTTCGAGATCATAAATGCTCGCAGCAATTTCAGAGGCAATCGCGGCAGAATGCCATTCATTACGAATACGGCGCGCTGCTTCTGCGTTGGAGCTTAAAGCGACACGTTCCACGCCTGGATAATGCGCATCCAGCCACTTACGGCACTGTGCCAAAGTCTGCTGATGCGCATAAATCTGTTTGATGCTGTCTTTACGGGTATTTTCAGAAATCAGGAACTGATGGTGAATCGGTAATTCAACTTCGCCAATCACATTCAGGTTCGATGTTTTAAAACAGTCCAAAGTATGGTTAACCACGCCTTCAGAGGAATTTTCTACCGGCACCAGACCATAATGGGCACTGCCCGCTTCCACGTCACGGAAAACTTCATCAATGGTCGGTAAAGGACGAACCACAGCATCATGGCCAAAGTGCTTGAGTACCGCAGAATGAGTATAGGTCCCGACTGGTCCCAAGAAAGCAATGCTTTGCGGAGCTTCAAGTGCCAGACAGGCCGACATGATTTCACGGAACAGACGTGCCATGGTGGTATCAGACAATGGCCCTTCATTACGTTCCATGACATTACGCAAAACCTGAGCTTCACGTTCTGGACGGTAAAACAGCGGATTCTCTTCTGAAGCAAACTTTGCTTTTGCCACAGCTTCAGCCAAACGTGCCCGACGGTTAATCAATTGCTGAATTTGCTGATCAACAGAATCGATATCTTCACGAATTTTTGCCAAATCAAGAGAAGTCGTGGTGTTTTGATCGTCGTTGATCATTGTTCTGTCGCCCTTCATAAACCTTATCTGTTCAGTATAACAATAGTGAGCTTTCAAATGTTACGCAATATGACATTGGTAGATTAAGTCTTAAAAACATACAGTTGATTTTAACCATTTATTGCTTTTGGTCATATCTGGTAACATTTACTTCAGCTTTTCTGCTTGATTTACATTATTAAATTGTAAACTTTGCCTGTCCATATTAACTGATTTTAAGGAAGATGAAATATCACTATTTCTTAATCTATATAGCGGTTTTAAGCATAAGAAAATTAAAATAATTGCTTCGCAAACGTCATTTTTGAACCATTCATATCTAAGATAGATTTCACAATAAAATGCACACTCTGCAACCCCATTTTTATCGACTTCTCTTTGATTTAACTTATTTTTTTACATTAAATCACTACTCAATTACAAAGCAGAGACGATTTTTTAACCAATCATAGATAGTCTAACTTAAAACAAGCGTTTGGGTGTCAGTCATGCCAAAAAGAATAGCTGTACTTTTGACGAATAATTTTGAAGATCAGGAATATCTTGAACCCGTTGCGGCCTTGCTGGAAGCAAAGCATATCATCTGTAATATTGAGTTTAATGCAGGAAAAGTGGTCTATGGTCTGCATGGCTGTTCTGCAGTGACGATTGACCGGGACATCGAACAAATCAGTATTGATGATTTTGATGCCTTGCTGATTCCTGGCGGTGAATCTGCAGTTTCTTTATCTACCGATATGCGGGTGCTGCAATTTATCCAGGCTTTTAATCAAGCCAAGAAAACCATCTTTAGTTTATGTGATGCATCATTATTACTGTGTGAAGCAGATGTGCTGAAAAATCGAATTATTACCAGTATTCGCGCGCATGCCAGTCGCGTACAACGTGCCGGTGGAACGTATTATGATGCAGAACTGGTGAATGACAATAATCAGTTGATTTCATCGCGTCTACCCAATGATTTACCCATTTTTATTCATGAATGTTTGGATGTCTTAAAATCATAAAGTCTTAAAAAATATTTCCCATCTTGGCTATGTTCTCCCCCTATAAAAAAGAGTCCTTCGGGACTCTTTTTTTATGAGTGAGCTATTAACGTCCTAACAGACCACGTGCCACTATCTCTTTCATGATTTCATTAGTACCACCATAAATCCGCTGAATCCGCGCATCAACGAAGAAACGTGAAATTGGATATTCAGTCATATAGCCATAACCCCCAAATAATTGCAGGAGATTGTCCGCGATTTTCATCTGCATATCGGTAGAAAAGCTCTTTAGTGCCGCTGCAGTTTCTACATCCAGCTTCCCTTGCATATAAAGCTCAAGATTCTGGTTATAAAATGCTGCGGTCGCCAATTCATCAATTTTCGCTTGCGCAAGCACAAAACGAGTATTCTGGAATTGACCGATCGCCTGACCAAAAGCCTGACGCTCTTTCACATATTGTGTGGTCACATCGATCGAGCCACGAATGGCGCCTAGAGCGGTGGCAGCGATGGCGGTACGCTCACGTGGCAATTCCTGCATCAGGTAAGCAAATCCCTGTCCCGGCTGACCCAGTAATTGGTCCTTTGGCACTTTGACATTGTCGAAGAACAGTTCAGACGTATCCTGAGCATGCAGACCAATCTTGTCCAGATTAGTGCCTTTTTTAAAGCCTTCCAGATGGGTATCGACCAGCAGCAATGAAACGCCTTTAGCTCGGGCTTGAGGATCGGTTTTGACGGCAAGCACCACCAAGTCAGCATGCTGACCATTGGAAATGAAGGTTTTTGAGCCATTTAACAGATAATATTCATCCTGCAAGATGGCACTAGTACGCATGGCTTGCAAATCTGAACCTGCACCTGGCTCGGTCATGCCAATCGCACCGACCACTTCACCGGTGACCATTTTTGGTAACCAGTATTTTTTCTGTTCTTCAGTACCAATATGCAGGATATACGGTGCTGCAATATCGGAATGACAAGACAGACCTGTGGCAATGGCACTGTATCCGGCACGTGCAGATTCTTCGATCAGCATCAAGGAATAATCGGTCGGCACCCCATAGCCACCATATTCTTCTGGAACATCGACACACAAGAAGCCATTTTCACCGAGTGCATTCCAGACTGAACGCGGCATCAGACCTTCACGTTCCCACTGGTCGTAGTACGGTGCGACATGTTCGTTCATAAAGCGTTTAAAATTATCGCGGAATAATTCTAGATCGGCATCGTAGGCAAGCATTCTATTGTCCTTGTTGTTTATCATTTTAGTTTCCTTTTCACAGACTATCGACTTTCATGATCCCTGTCATGTGCCGGCATTCATCTTTTTACTAACTTCACAGTCAATAAAAAAGGGAAGCCGAAGCTCATTGCTGTCCCACAATTTTTCACAAGAGGAAGCTCATTTGAGCTTCCTCTTGTTTTATGGGTATTTTATCGGGTGAAAATAAAGCTTTTAAAGTTCTTCTTTCAAACAAATTCACTTGAATTATTCTGAGTAAACGTTGAACTGTCCAACCTGTTTTCCCTAAATGTTGAGCGAAACTCACCAATAAATAGGCGATCATCGCAATCCAGATTTGTGTCTGAATTGCGTTCCTGCTGCGGCCTAGAAACGCTTTTAATTTGAGATTCTGCTTAATCGCCTTAAAGAACAGCTCAACTTTCCAACGATCTTTATAAATCGCCGCAATGGTGGAGGCGGCTAAATGAAAGTTATTGCTGAGAAAGCTAAAGTGCTTGCCACTTTGCTGATCTCTATATTCAATTCTTCTTAACACTGGGGCTTTTCTTTTTAGGGCATGTGCGCTATTCAGCTGAATGGTTTCATCTTTTAGAATACCTTTGGATTCAAGCACTGGATGTTGCCGGATCACCTGATACACAGATTTAGGCCTAAAACGTGTGACAAATCCAATGTTTTGAGCAGTCAGATTTGCATACCATTGGTAATCGACATAGCCTTTATCAAAAACTACAATGCTGCCAGCAGGAAACTGGAATTTGCGGCCTTGTACCATGTCATTTTCTTTGCCATTTTCAACTGCAACAAACTCAGGAATATCATTGCTGTGATTCAATCCTATGCTGAGTTTCATGCTGGCTTTTGAGTCATGAACTTTGGCCCATTCACATAAGGAAAGCGACAGGTCAATATGACTGGCATCCAAGGAATACAAGGGATTCTTAAAGCGAAATTTATGAGCTACTTTTGAGTGTTCATAGTATTTAAGCAACTTGTAAAATAGCTGTTGATACAAGGCAGCAGGCTGCTGCTCATTGATTCGTGCCAGCGTGCTTCGGGGAATAGACTTTGCTCCGAGATGACTTAGCTTTTCCTGTTGGCACTCCAAATTGGATTGAATATCTCTCAGACTTTGCCTACAAGAGAATTGAGACATCAATATGGCAATAAACTGATCCCACCGGGAAGCCGCTCTAAATTTCTGTCCAACATGGTGTACTTTAGCAAGTTGTTCAAAATCCTGTCGCACAACAGGTTTAATTAGCTCATGAAATACGGTATTCTGATGTGACAAAACCTGAATCCTGGTCGTTAAAGTGTTTGTTTGCACTCATATTTTAACTGTTAGGACTCAGGTTTTTTTATTTAAAGCAAACTATGGGACAGCAGTGAGCCGAAGCTTCCCTTTTAGACACGAAAGACAGACTCAAACTTAGTGAGCGTTATTGCCTTCTTGCGCCATTTTTTCATCAATTTCTGCAGGATTCGCTAAAGCGTAGTTCAGCTTGTCCATATCTAACTGGCCCACCCATTTCGCAACCACTAAAGTCGCCAAAGAGTTGCCGACCAGATTGGTCAAGGCACGAGCTTCAGACATGAAACGATCGATACCGAGAATCAATGCCAGACCTGCAACAGGAATATTCCCTACAGCAGCCAAAGTTGCCGCCATCACAATAAAGCCTGAACCAGTCACGCCTGCCGCACCCTTAGATGAGATCAGAAGTACCAGAAGCAGGGTAATTTGATGAGACAAGTCAAGTTGCGTATTGGTTGCTTGCGCAATAAAGATTGCAGCCATCGTCAAGTAAATCGACGTACCATCCAGGTTAAATGAATAACCAGTTGGAATCACCAGACCTACCACCGACTTCTCTGCACCGGCAAGTTCCAGTTTCTTCAACATACGTGGCAGTACTGATTCTGAAGATGACGTCCCCAGTACAATCAGAAGTTCTTCGCGAATCAGGCGGATCATCTTCATGATGCTGAACCCTGCGAAACGCGCAATTGAGCCCAATACGATGAAAATAAACAGTACGCAGGTAACATAGAAACAAATGATCAACTGTGCCAGCTGAGCAAGAGAACCAATACCATATTTACCAATTGTAAACGCCATTGCACCAAATGCACCAATTGGAGCAAGTTTCATCACCATGTTCACGATGTTGAAAAACACATGTGAAATCTGGTCGATGAGTTTCAGGACTGGCTTGCCTTGATCACCGAGCTTATGCAGTGCAAAACCAAAGATGATCGCGAACAATAGAACTTGCAGGATTTCGCCTTCTGCAAATGCGCCCACAACCGTATTTGGAATAATGTTCATCAGGAAATCGATAGTCGATTGTGACTCACCTGAAGCAACATATTTACTAATACCACTGGTATCCAGTGAAGCAGGATCAACGTTCATGCCTACACCAGGCTTCACGATGTTAATCACGACCAGACCGATGACCAAAGCAATCGTGGATACGATCTCGAAGTAAAGTAAAGCCACACCACCAGTTTTACCGACTGATTTCATGCTTTCCATACCTGCAATACCGCTCACTACGGTACAGAAAATTACAGGTGCGATAATCATTTTAATCAGACGGATAAATGCATCACCAAGCGGTTTAAGCTGTTCGCCCAAGCCAGGGACATGCTGTTCTACACCATTGATAATTTGCGTACCACTAGGCGAAAAATGCCCGACCAGAATACCTGCGATAATGGCCACAATCACTTGAAAATACAGTGACTTATAAATTGGTTGTTTCGCCATAATAAATCTACTTGAACGATATCAAAAATAAGAAAGACCATTTTGAGAAATATACTGACCTCTTCATCCCTTCTCAGGATGAACCGGATCAAGTCTCAAAAGGCTCAAGAGAATGTTCAAAAATGATAATCAGCCATGCATTGAATCTGACACTCAAGTATCAGACCAAAGTATTAAATGGGAGAAAGAGATTAAGAAAAATTAAACAGACTCTAAAAATTGCCTAAATTTTACCGAATATTCAGACTAAATGTGCATAACTTATTATGCGCTTGTTTATGTTTTAACCAGAATAGATTAGACATTAGTCGATAATCAGATTTAACTGATTGTTTTACGTATACTGAAATGTTTATGGATTTTCACCCTCTCCCTTGACATTAATATTTTCTGCAAGCTGTAAAAAGTTATGAATACCAAAAGAAATATTTATAAAGATTTCGAACATCCCTTTGCCCAATATGTACGCATTGTGGGTAAAGGGAAAAATGGCGCCCGCTCTCTCTGCTATGATGAAGCCTATCAAGCCTTCAGTATGATTTTGAAAAATGAAGTGCTGGATGTGCAGTTAGGTGCATTCTTGATGTTATTGCGGGTCAAGGAAGAATCTGTAGATGAGTTGGCCGGTTTTGTACAGGCGACACGTGACCAGCTGAGTTTCAAAAAACTGGATGTCGATCTGGACTGGTCTTCATATGCGGGCAAGCGCAAGCATTATCCATGGTTTATTCTGGCAGCCCTGACACTGGCCAAGCATGGTTATAATATTGTGATGCATGGTGCCTCGGGCCATACCATGAACCGCGTTTACACCGAACAGGTGCTGACTTACTTAGGCTATCCAATCTGTCAAAATGATGCCGAGGTTGAACAGCAACTTCTACAACAGCATTTTGCTTACATACCGTTAGAAGTAATTTCTCCGATTCTTGCAGACTTGATTGCGCTGCGTAATGTCATGGGCTTACGCTCCCCAATTCATACCTTGGCGCGTCTGATCAATCCCTTTAATGCCAAAGCGACCCTGCAAGCCATTTTCCATCCAGCATATCGTGGTTCGCATCAGCAAGCAGCTTTCCGCTTGGGCTATAAAAATAGTGCCGTGATTAAAGGTGAAGGGGGCGAATTCGAGCGTAATCCGGATGCCAAAACGCTCATCTGTGGCATTAAAGATGGCCTGCTCTATGAGCATGAATTGCCAAAGCTCACTGACAACCGCAGTCCAATTGAAGAAGAACTGGATCTGGCGCTATTTAAGGCTGTCTGGGACGGTCAGCAAAGCCATGATTATGGCGAGATTGCAGTGATAGAAACTATGGGCATTGCGCTATATACCATGGGCGTGTGTGACAGCTTTGAAGCTGCGATGCAAAAAGCCAAAATCTTATGGGCGAATCGCCACACGGTTTAATCTTGTGCAAAAGAAAAAAGCATTGTTCAGTGAATGAACAATGCTTTTTTTAATTGTATTGCTATTGGCTGGGAATTAAGCCTTAAACAAAACGAATCGGCTTGAATTCAGGTTCATTCTTGTGATGATCATCATCACACTCTTCACCCTCTTCTTTAGTACCGCGATCGATATAACCGCTGCGCTCATTTTCAGGCAGGTTTTTCATTTCCCAGGCATACACTGCCTGCATACAGGTCTGACGTTGTTCTGGTGTCAAGGCTACACCGTTTGGCCACTTTCCAATTTCGACTGCTGTTCTTAGGCGTTCAACAATCTCAGGATTGAGTACGGCAAGCATTTGTTCAATATTCATGATTTAATCCTGCTTAAAATAATCAAAGTCCTGATTCCACCCCAGTTTGGTTCGACAGGCATTATAAAAGTCATAACCCGGTGGATGCAGAAGATTCAGTTTAAAGGGATGCTTGCGAATATGGACGCTATCACCCACATTCAAAGACACACTGTGTTGTCCATCCGCACTAACCATCGGCAGTACGCGATTTTCACGAATCAGTAATTTAATTTCACTATGTCCACCGACCACAATCGGGCGTGAAGACAAGGTATGCGGATGCATCGGTACCAAGGCAATCGCATCCATACTTGGATGTACAATCGGGCCACCACCAGAAAGCGCATAAGCCGTAGAACCAGTCGGCGTAGAGACTATCAGGCCATCGCTGTGCTGACGATAGACATATTGTCCATCAATATTCAGTTCAAAATCGATCATATGTACTGATTTCCCTGAATGTAGCACCACATCATTTAGAGCAATGGCATCGTAAATCACTTCACCTTTGGAGCGAATTTCGACTTCGAGTAAAAAGCGTCGCTCAGTCTGAAAGTCACCCTTTAATACCTGATCCAGCTTGAATATCACTTCAGTCGGCTTGATATCCGTTAAAAAACCCAGACGACCACGGTTAACCCCGATCACCGGGGTATTGTACTTGACCAAGGCGCGTGCTGCATGTAATAGCGAGCCGTCACCGCCCACGACAATCACCAGATCCACCACCTCACCCAATAAGGCACGACTGACGGTTTGGGTATTTTGATAGGGAACAAGTTCAGCTGTCGCTGCATCAAAAACTGGGTGTAGGCCTAAATTGAGAAGATGATCGTGAATAAGGCATAAGGTTTCAACCACCGACGATTTATCAGGACGTCCTATTAACCCGATATTTCGAAAGGTCTTATGGGAAATTTGCACCAGTGTCGTCGCTCCGCTACGAATCCTGCTTATCATAACATTAAGCTATACCTGGATGACAATTTATAACAGTGCTTCATAGGTAGGAAATTATTTGAAATATATTCGAATTAAGGAGAAATTGTGGGGTTTCATTTTAATTTTAAGCGCATTTCTTGATTAAATATTGCAAAATAATGAAAAGCTTCGCATGATTAGCACAATTTCACAGGATCTTATAAGTATTTATGAAATCTGAACGTGGCATGGGGTTTCTTGCCTTAATTTTTTCTATTATTGTCATTTCTATCTTTGTAGCATTTAGTATCTATTTGATTAGATTAGACAATATTGTACGCGACAAGTTTGAAGGTCAGCGCTGGGATATTCCGGCCAAGGTCTTCGCACGTCCGATGGAAGTGTACGTGAATGCCCCAGTCAGCCTGCAGGATTTCCAACAAGAATTAAAATTACTCGGTTATAAAAATTCGGATAGTTATACTAAATCAGGCAACATTGTCACCACGGGTAATACCCTGTATGTGCATACACGCGGCTTTGATTTTGGTGACCGGGTTGAACCGGAACAAATATTGAAAGTCAGTTTCAGCGGTGAACAGATTGCAGAAGTCAGCGCAACCAAACCGTCTTCAAGCGGGATTGCGCGTTTAGAACCTTTATTAATTGGTGGGATTTATCCGCAGCATAACGAAGACCGTGTGCTGATCAAGCTAAATAAAGTGCCTAAGCCCTTGATCGAAGCGCTGATCGCGACCGAAGACCGTAAGTTCTATGAGCATCATGGGGTTTCACCGCGTGGTATTGCACGTGCCGTAGTCAGCAATATTACCGGTGGTAAACGTCAGGGTGGCTCAACCTTGACCCAGCAGCTGGTCAAAAATTTCTATTTAACCCCTGAGCGCACCTTAAAACGTAAAGTGAATGAAGCCTTTATGGCGATGCTGATTGAATTGCATTATGACAAGAATGAAATTCTAGAAGCTTATCTGAATGAGGTAAATCTCGGCCAGAATGGTAACTACTCCATTAATGGTTATGGTCTGGCATCGCAGTTTTATTTTGGCCTGCCACTGCGTGAACTGAATATTTCCCAGCAAGCATTTTTGGTGGGTTTAGTCCAAGGCCCGAGTCTATACAATCCATGGCGCAATCCTGAAAGTGCGAAAAAACGCCGTGATATCGTCCTGAATAATATGCTGGTAATGGGCTATCTGACTCAGGAACAATATGAAAAAGAAACCGCACGTCCGTTAAATGTCATTTCAAAACCGACTTTAGGCCCTGCCCGCTTCCCGGATTTTCTGGATATCGTACGTCGTCAATTACGCACAGATTATCAGGAAACCGATCTGACCAATCAGGGTCTGCGCATTTTCACCACTTTAGACCCTCTGGCCCAAACCCGAATTCAGGACAGTTTTAAAGAAACGGTGGCGCGTTTAAGCAAATCCAATCCGGGTCGCCTGAAAGATTTACAGGGCGCAGTATTAGTATCGCATCCGGAAAATGGCGAACTGGTGGCCGCAGTGGGTTCTACTCAAGATTTTACCGGCTTTAACCGTGCAGTCGATGCCAAACGTCAAGTCGGATCCCTGTTAAAGCCTGTGATCTACCTGAGTGCACTGGAATCAAACCGTTATCACTGGGCGAGCCCGATTGAAGACAGTGAAATCAGCATCAAAAGTGACGGCAAAACCTGGACACCGAAAAACTATAGTGGTCGTGGACATGGTGTCATTCCAATGTCGCAGGCATTATCGCAATCTTATAACCTGTCCACTGTGCGTTTAGCACAAGAATTTGGCCTGTCTACCTTTATTAATCATCTGAAAAAATTTGGTGTAACTTCAGATATTCCATCTTATCCGTCGATTTACTTGGGTGCGGTAGATATGTCCCCGATGGAAGTGATGAACATTTACGGCAACTTTGCTACAGGCGGCTTTAAATATCCAACCAAAGCCATCCGCTCTGTGGTGGATGCCAACGGCCGCTCTCTGGATCGTTATAGCCTGAGTGTACAACCGACTATTGATCCTGCTTCCGCTTATGCCCTGAATTATGGCTTACAACAGGTCATGTCGAATGGTACAGGCCGTGCAGCCTATAACAGCTTGCCACGCAGTCTGAATCTTGCCGGTAAGTCCGGTACCACGAATGACAGCCGTGACTCATGGTTTGCCGGATATTCAGGTAATTATATGACCGTGGTCTGGCTCGGTCTGGATGACAACAAAGTCACTGGCTTGACCGGTTCATCGGGTGCCCTGCCCGTTTGGACCAATGTCATGAAACAGTTGCGCCAGAAACCGGTGAATCTGCCACAGCCGAATGAAATCGAATGGCATTGGCTAGATCGTCATACGGGTTTGTTGTCTGCACAAGGCTGTGAAGGCGCCATGTATATCCCGATTTCGCGTCATGCCCTGCCAAATCAGGCGACTGCCTGCGGCATCTCGCACTATGCGACGGAACCTTATGATATTGATTCAGAACCTGTGCCATCTGATGCTGAACAGGATGATATGAGTCGCTACATACAAGAAAGTGAAACAGAAATAGAACGCGATCTTGAGAGCGAAACCCGTATTATCGCCAGTGGAAGTTATAGCCATTAATTGAGTCTATGTTTATGTTAAGAAAAATCCTCCCTGGTTTGCTCATCCTCAGTCTGGTGGGCTGCCAAAGTATCTCCGAGCCAAAAAAGCCAGTTAGCCCCGCCAAGCCTGCGACGGAAAAACCTAAGGCAAAAACACCAGACGGCGTCGTGATTACGCCTTATGACCGTCCTGACATCAAACGTCAGAAAATTGTCATTCCTGAACAGAAGCCGAAAAGCCAAAAGTTTGATGATGGCCGTAATTTGCCGGCCTTCAAGAGTCTGATGCAGCAAACCCAGCAGGCCTATACCAAGCAGCAATTTGCTCAAGCTGAAGCTGCTGCAACTCAGGCACAGCGACTGGCCCCTCAGGCACCAGAAACCTATTTATACTTGGGCATGATCGCCAACCGTAAAAATCAGCCAGCAAGCGCCGATGCTTTTGCCTTACGTGGCCTGAGTTATGCACAATCTAGTGTCATGAAAAAGCAGCTTTGGCAAGTGCGCCTTAAATCTGCTCAGTTGCGGAAAAACGCTAAAGCGATTCAGCAAGCTCAAGAGGCACTGAAAAAGCTTTAAGATCTTTTTTATAGAAACTGACTTACCAAAAGAAAGCTTGTGTTGAAATATAGCATTTACACATAACGAATGCCGGCAACGCCATAAGCATGCTGGCTTTTTGCATAATCGAGTTCTTCAGCTTTCATTCCGCCTAAAGCAAAAACCGGAATCTGTACCTGCTCTGCCATTTGCTTGAATTGCTCCCAGCCTAACGCAGGTGTTTCTGGATGAGTCGCTGTCGCCAGTACCGGACTGAGTAAAGCCGCTTCACAGCCGATCTGTTCTGCATGCATTAAAGCGGTCAGGTCATGACAAGCTGCCAGATAACGATAGCCAGGTTTCAATTCACTTTGTTTCAAGTTTATCAGTTGATTCTGTTTTAGATGAATCGTGCGAATTGTCTGCTGCTGCAATTCATTCAGTTGTGACCAAAGCTGCTGATTAATGATTAACTTGGAGAGCTGATCTACCGGATATTGCTGTACTTGCATGATCCGTTCAGGCGTTGCTTCCACGCGCCAATACAACATTTGATCTGTATCCAGACTTGATAAAATATCCAGATCTTCAGCTATCTTGATGCGCTGCGGCCATTGCAGCTTTTGGATCATGGACTGATTGGCTTTCGGAAAATTCAGTTGTCCAAGTTCTTCCCGGTCGTACCAGCGCCAAGGCTGTTTGATTTCAGCCAGTTGAGCAAACTGTACTGAAGCATGGAAAATATGCAAATTGACGATGAGATCTTCATATTCATGGGAGATAAAATCAGAGGCATGCCAGCGTTCGATATTAACACCGACCTCTTCCATCACTTCGCGTCGGCAGGCTTCGACTGATAATTCGCCCTGTTCAACTTTTCCGCCTGGAAATTCATATTTATTGCCCTGATGCTGCTTGGCCTCACGCCAGCCGACGAGAACCTGATTTTGATAAAATAAAAGCGCAATTGCGACATGAATCGTAGCTTTAGTCATGATGTACAGAACCGTTAAAGTTTTACAGATTGTAAGCAAATTAGAGTTTTTTATAAATTGCTCAATATTTCGTTGACAGACCTATTCGATAATGATTATCATTTAAATCAATCCAAAACACACCACGGAGTCGACAGAATGAACGCCCCATTTAGCCTATTTACCCGTAACAATGATACTCACCATGCCTTGCCAATGCTGCACTCCAACAATCTTTTTGCACTGGGTCGTGAAATCCGGATCATGCATGCCGGCGAAGAATACCGCTTGCGTCTGACCCGCAATAACCGTCTTATTCTGACCAAATAATTAAATCAGTTCTAATAATAACAAACGTGGGAAGCAGCAGTATGAATCAGCGCATACTGCTTTTTAATCTTCTGATCATGAGATTTGCTATTCAAGCTTAAAACTCAATAACACTTTAAGTCCGCCCAGATCCGACGGCGCATAGTCAATTTTAGCTGCATGCAGTGCCATAATTTTCTGGCAAATGGACAGACCTAGACCTGAACCCTGAGTTCGCGTACCCAAAGCCCGATAAAAACGTTCACCTAAACGTTCCAGCACATCATCAGTAATCCTCTCTCCTGAGTTTTCAATCAATAGTTGTATCTGATGCTGCTCAACAACCGTTCGGATCTCGACCTGTCCCTGCGGCGGCGTATAACGAATAGCATTGTCGACCAGATTGCGAATACAACTAAAAATCAGCTCTGGATTCGCTTCGATCACAGCATCCTCAAGGTTTAGATTCCAATGAATGTCTTTTTCTTCTGCAAAAGGCTGCAATGCCTGCAAAGCCTCCTGAACCAGATTTTTAAGATTAATCGTTTGCGTTGGTAATTGCTCTGTGCGCTCCGGATCGAGTCGTGCCAGCAAGAGTAAATTTTCCAGCACCTGCGTACCGCGGTTGACATCATTTTGAATCAGCTGCAATGCTTGAGGGAGCTGTGCATCACCTTGATATTTGCGTTTTAAAACCTGTAGACGCATTTGAATTGCAGACAGTGGAGAACGCAGCTCATGTGAAGCATCTGCAGTAAAACGCTGTTCGGCAGCCAGTGACTTTTCCAGCCGGCCGAGCATGGCATTCAACTGACGAATAATCGGTTGCAGTTCAGTGATTTCAGGATCAGGCGTTTTGAGAGGGCTTAGATCCTGAGCAGTTTTGGAACCAATCGCCCGGGAAATCTTGTTTAATGGCCGTAACTGGCGTCTGATCGCAACACGCAAAATCAGCCATTGCACTAGCCATAAAATCAATAAGATCCCGGCAAAGCCCAAAGTAGTTTGCCAGAGTTCATCGAAACGTACTGAAAGTGGCTGTACGATTTTGACCTGAAGGTCGTCATCTTCCGCAGTCAGTATCCGGATAAAATGACCATTTTCATAAGCAAACTGAAAGCCGTTGTTCTGTGCTTTTGGAATGGTATTAATTAATTCATCATCAATCGAAGTAGTCAGTATCTGCTGATCTAGCAACAAGGCATACTGGATATCGAACTGTTCACTGAGTTCATCGACCTGGGCGTCTTTGGCCTGGGTCACATCGCCAAGCAGCAACTCAGAAATCTGCTCCATTAATTCATCATGCAGCTGACTGGCTTGATAACTGGAAATTCCCAATAACAGCAGCCAGGCCAATATTCCAGCCAATATCGAACTGAACAGCGCATGTTTGATCAGTTTAGTTTGCAAGGAAATAGCAGCTGACATAGGTTTATACCTCAGCCTTATGCATGCGATAGCCCAGACCGCGAATAGTCTTGATCATCTGGCTGCCGATTTTTTTACGCAGCTGATAGATAAATACTTCAATGGCATTACTTTCAATTTCATCACCCCAAGCGTACAGCGATTCTTCCAGCTGTTCACGGGTGACAATATGTTCAGGCTGCTGCATCAGCTTGTATAGAATTTGAAATTCCTTCGCAGTCAGATTCACAGCTTGACCTTCTTTAGTTAGGGTCTTGGCTTGAGTGTCCAGACTGAGATCCTGCCATTGCAGGATATGATTCGGTGTTTGCTGTTTCTGTCTGAGTTGGGCACGAACTCGGGCCGAAAGTTCTTCCAGACTAAAAGGTTTGACCAGATAATCATTCGCGCCTAAATCCAGACCTTCAACCCGGTCATCAATACTGTCTTTGGCCGTAATAAAAATCACCGGCGTATCTTGATGTTGGCTGCGCAAAATTTTCAGAATGTCATCTCCATTGGCATTCGGCAGGCCACGATCCAGCAGAATGCAGTCATATTGATGCTGCTCAATCGCTAGGATCGCATGATCACCACGCTCTACCCGATCAATCACATAACCGTCCATTTCCAGCCAAGTCTGGATACTGTCTGCCTGAGACTGATCATCTTCCGCCAAAAGAATACGCATATTCTGCTCCGTTTGCTTCCTTGTTCTATCTTGCCTTGAAAAAGTTCCAGACTCAAAAAAACCACATGCTTTTTGGTAACTTGCATGTGGTTTTTTGTCGCTGTGTTCAAATTGATTTCAGCAAATCAGGCGATATTAGAAACGAACCTGATCAACCTCAACTTCAACACGTTTTGCCGGTTTATAATCAATGTCGATTTCACCTGTGATGATCACCGGTGTTTTGGCTGAAATCGGCTTGCCTTGCCAAAGTTCATCATCAATCTCAACAGTTATAGTACCTGTGCTGTCGCGGAACTGGTATTTTTCATCACCCACTGCTTTCACGACATAACCTTTAAGCTGAACTTTGCTGTCATCTTTCATGGCCAGCGCCTGTTTGACTGTGGTCGATTTAGCAAAAGCAGCCTGATTCACAGCAGTGTCACTACTTGCTATCGTAGCTGTCGCGATAGAACCCATCAATGCAGCTGCCAAAACCGTATTTATCATCATTTTCATCGCAGTTACCTCTTTAAAGTCTTGCCTTGTTTCGATGATGCTATTAAAACAGCCGAAGATGAATTGAATCTTAAGATTGCTTCATTTTCAAAATTAATTTAAGGGCACAACTCTCAGGACTTCTTCAAGCGTGGTCACACCTTCCAGAATCTTGCGTGCCCCGGCAATTCTGAGCGGCTCTACCCCTTCTTTTTTAGCCTGCTGACGCAGCTGGTTCAGGTTGGCATCGGCACCAATCAGCTGTTTGGTGGTCAGACTCAATGGCATAAACTCATAAATCCCGATACGGCCTTTATAGCCGGTATGCCGGCATTCTTCGCAGCCCACCGCCTTAAAGACAAATTCCGGTCGCGGCAAAGGATAATCCGTAGCTAGATGCTGCCATTCCTGTTCATTCAGGAAGCTTTCCTGTTTGCAGTGCGGACACAGCTTACGTACCAGACGTTGAGCCAGAACACCCAAGATGGTTGCTGCTGTCAAAAATGGCTGTAGGCCCAGATCATGCAGACGGGTCAGACTCGACGGCGCATCGTTGGTATGTAAAGTTGAGAGAACCAGGTGACCGGTCAATGCGGCCTGAATCGCCATATTGGCAGTGTCCTGATCACGGATCTCCCCGACCATGATAATGTCCGGGTCCTGACGCATCAATGCACGCACGCCGTCAGCAAAACCAAGATCGATACCATTATTGACCTGCATCTGGTTAAAGCTGGGTTCCAGCATCTCGATTGGATCTTCAATGGTACAGACGTTGACCTGTTCAGTCGCCAGCTGTTTCAAGGTTGAATAAAGCGTAGTAGTTTTACCGGAACCAGTCGGACCGGTCACCAGAATAATGCCGTGACTGTGACTGGTCAGATTGTTCCAGTCGTTGAGCAGATGACCTTCAAAACCGAGTTGCTGGAAGCTTCTCACCAGCACTTCCGGATCGAAAATACGCATCACCAGTTTTTCACCGAATGCCGTTGGCAAGGTCGACAAACGCAATTCGGTTTCCTGTCCTTTTGGTGTACGGGTTTTCAGGCGGCCATCCTGTGGTTTACGTTTTTCCGCGACGTTCATCCGGCCCAGAATCTTGATCCGGGAAATGACAGCGGTCAATGTATTGGCCGGCATGTTGTAAATCGTATGCAGCACCCCATCAATCCGGAAACGGATCTTGCCGGTGTCTTTACGTGGTTCCATATGAATATCACTGGCACCTTGTTCAAAGGCAAATTGCAGCACCCAGTCCACCAGTTTGACAATATGCTGGTCATTGGCATCCGGATTCTGTGAATCACCCAATTGTAATAAGGCTTCTACACCTTTATTTTCTCGGTCATAAGCAGACGATTTTTGTGAACCACTGACTGCGCGACTGACCTGATAATATTCAGTAATATAACGTTGTAACTGTTCCGGATTGAGTAATACCCGTTGTATTTTTTTCGGGGAAATATTTTGCTCAAGATTCGACACCCATTCGGTTTTATAAGGCTGATCCGTAGCGATCAGAACTTTGTCTGCCTGAATTTCTACTGCCAAAATATGGTTGCGCAGTGCATATTCTTGCGACATGACATGGGTCAATGCCTGTACATCAGCTTTAAGCGGATCAATGATATAGAACATCAATCCGGTTTTTTCTGCCAGCCATTGACATAAACGGTTCAGGGTCAGCGTTGTTTGAGGATGAGATTGATCGACCAGATTAAAATTGGCAATCCACTGTAAAGGGTGCCATTTTAATTGTTCACGTTGCCGATGAGTGGTTTGTACCAGCATTCGGTCGCGTTCACTGATTTTACCGTCTTTAAAGAGTTGGTCTAGACACCATGCCGTATCAATTTCAAAGTCAAATTTCATTATTATCAGTCCCCAAACTTGCCTCCACTATAACAAGTTTTTGCAGTTTTTCGCATACTCCCCACCTGTTGAATGTACGTTTCTATTTCAATCTCAAAAAGAAAGTAAATAATGGATTTGATTACTACCGCAACATTTTTGATCTATGCAAACTCTATCTCGTCGCATATATTTTTAAATAATCAACTCTTAGCTTGCTGAGGTCACAGATGAATTTGACTGCGGTTCCCCTGCATGCGCATTCTTTTCATGAACTGCTCACGATACTCACCTCGGCATTAGGCTGCGGCCTATTGATTGGTCTGGAGCGGGAACGACATAAACAACGTGAGCAGCAACCGAGTTTTGCCGGCTTACGTTCCTTTGCGATCTGTGCTTTATTGGGCGCACTGTGTTTCCTGTTTGGAATCGTGATTGCTGTAATAGGTGCTTTGATCGTGGGTGGTATGGTCATTTTATCTATCAAAAATCAACCAGATGATCCGGGCATTACCACAGAGCTTGCATTTGTGATGACCTATTTTATTGGCGCCATGTGTTTATGGAATATTCCTCTGGCAGCCGGTCTTTCTGTGCTCTTAACCGGTATTTTGATGGCCAAACATACCATGCACAATATTGCCGGAAAATGGATTAAAGAAGCCGAATTTAGGGATGGACTATTATTACTGGCCTTAATTTTGATTGGTCTGCCGCTGACCCCTGACCGGCCTTTTTGGGGCGAAGTGCTTAACCCTTATCTTATTTTAAAATTACTGACCTTAATTTTAGTGGTACAAGCTTTGGCGCATATTGCGAAACGCTTTTTCTCGACTAAAAATGCCCTGATGCTGTCCTCCATCGCTTCCGGTTTTGTTTCCAGTACAGCCACCATCGCACAGTTGGGCTTACAGGTCCGTAAAGGTGAAATGGATGCACGATCGAATGCCGGCGCCGCGCTGATGTCCTGTATCTCGACTATTGTGCTGCTATTGATTGTGGTTGGAGGCGTATCATGGAGCTGGTTGAAAATCCTGCTCTTGCCCTCTTTAGTTGCCGTAATCCTTCTGGCAGCCTGTGCATTTTTATTATTGCGCAAGGCAAAACCTGCTCCGAGCATGGAATCATCAGACAGCCAGATGTTCAGCTTAAAAGAAGCCGTGATTATTGCAGTCACATTAACATTGATTCAGGCTGGAGTTTACGGACTGGAGGTCTGGCTCGGGGATGCCGGCTTACTGGCCGGGACCTTGCTCGCCTCTCTGTTTGAGATTCATGCCGCGATGGCCAGTGTTGTCGTTCAAGGCGATCCCTCTAATCTACGTTTGATTTATGCCCTGCTTTTAGGTTTGGGTGCTCACGCCTTGGCCAAGTCAGCCAATGCCGCTTTGACTGGTGGCTGGAAGTTTGTCCTTTATTTTGCGCCTGTGCAGATTTTGCATATGGCAGTTTTGATTGGCTTGTTGTGGTGGAACCTATAATCTAGGAAGGAGTATGCTGGATAGCAACAATTAGCACTTGCTGAGCATGAATTTTGAAATGAAGATCAACGTTTGCGAACTTCATTCCATATACCCGCTCCTCATCTTCCTGATATGCAGGTCTTGGATCTAGAGATAAGACAGCTTCCAGTTCCTGAATAGTCTGCACAGAAATTTTTCCATTTCCTAGTAATTGTTGCTTTTGCTGCTCCGCTTCATCGCTCCAAATGACGGTTTTACGTGGTGGTTCATCCTGTGCATAACCGCTTTGTGCTTCAATGATGGCATCCGAATATTGAATATAAGGTTTGATATCCATAATTGGCGTGCCATCGAGCAAGTCACTCCCTGTCACATACACTCGAACATGTTTGCCCACTTTTCTCACTTCTTTGAGTTTGACCACAGATAAACCAATCGGTGATGGACGATACATGCTGCGCGTAGCAAACACGCCTATTTTCTTGTTACCACCCAAACGCGGCGGACGCACTTGTGGACGAAACTGGCTGTTGTGCTGGTTTTTATTGTCATGAAATTGCCAGACCAGCCACAAATGACTGAATTCTTCAATTCCCTCAAAGGCGAGCAGGTCATTATAGGGCCCGACCATTTCAATATAGCTTTCGACCTGAACCAGATTCGGCTGACGAGGAATACCAAATTTTTCTTTATAGGGAGAACGCATATAACCAATAATCGGCAGCGTCAGTTCAGTCATCATCACTTTTTTTGATAAGCTCAATTAAATATATTCAGTTTATCGAGAATGAATTTAGATTAGAATAGCAAGCTGTTCTAATTTGATAATTTATTGAGACCTTTAATGGCTGCTTTTAACGTCGAAAAGATTACTCACGTCCACCACTGGAATGATACTTTATTCTCTTTTAAAACGACTCGTGACACTGCTTTGCGTTTTAAAAACGGTCAGTTTGTAATGATCGGCCTTGAAGTCAATGGCAAGCCGTTAATGCGCGCATATTCAATTGCAAGCGCCAACTACGAAGAAGAGTTAGAGTTTTTCTCAATTAAAGTGCCTGATGGTCCACTGACTTCGATTTTACAGAAAGTCAAAGTCGGTGATGACATTTTGGTTTCTAAAAAGCCGACAGGTACATTGGTACTTGATGACTTGAACCCAGGTAAAAATCTTTACCTGCTTTCTTCTGGTACTGGTCTTGCACCGTTCCTGTCGACTATTCGCGATCCTGAAACTTATGAGCGTTTTGAAAAAATCATCGTAGTTCACGGTACCCGTTTCATTTCAGAACTGGCTTATCAAGATTTGATCCTGAATGAAGTGCCAAATCATGAATTCTTCTCTGAACTCGGCGCGAAAGAAAAATTGGTATATTACCCAACCGTCACCCGTGAAGAATATCCAAACCAAGGTCGTGTAACCACCGCGATTGAAACCGGTGAACTGTTTGAAAAAATCGGTCTGCCACGTTTCAACCCGGAAACTGACCGTGCCATGTTATGCGGTAGCCCTGCATTCCTAGATGACGTTGCTGCGCTTCTTGATCAACACGGTCTGAAAGAATCTCCGAAAATGGGCGTTTTAGGCGATTACGTGATTGAACGTGCATTCGTTGAAAAATAAGATTTTCTAAACTAAAAAACCGGACTTAAAAGTCCGGTTTTTTATTGGAACCATCACTAAATAATTAACGATCGCGACCTTCCTGGTTTGCAGAACCTGAACAGCCTGCGCCACCTGCAATGATGAAACCCGTTTGCGCTTTACATGAACCAATCATACGGCCATGAGAGTCAAATGTAGTTACTGACGATGCACAGCCCGTCAATACAACAGTCGCTACAAGTGCAATAAGTGCTGATAATTTCATGATATTCCCCTTTATTATTTACGGTTTTAAATTAATCTGATTTTGGCTTGGTGGCGTTGGTAATAGGCCTGTATTCGCATCTGGCGTATTGTAATTCACACCTAAGGCATCGCCTGAACCACTACAATGTGCACTTGCGGTCGAAAGTAGGCCACGCGTCGCCATACATGAACCGATGATTTTTCCTGTTGCATCATAAGTCACGACTTTGGAACTACAAGCGGCTAGCCCCGATATTGCCAATATTGAAAAAATTTTAATTAAATTCACATTAACCCTCGCACGATGCAAAAAACTAAATTATTAAAATTTATGTATATTTTCTGAATTTCGCCAGAGATTCTAATTTAATTTGTTTATTTGTAAAGCTTTATTTTTCAAATATTATAAAAATGGAAATAAATAAAAAGCTGCCCTGCAGGACAGCTTTAAATATAAAAATTAGCTGGATTTATGTTTTAGTGATCTTTCTTCAAGAGACTGCTTAATCACTTGATAACCTGATGTGATGCCGAGTGTTGCGATAATTACAGCCACAATAATATCTGGCCAAAGACTGCCTGTACCAAATACGCCTACGGCTGCCAAAATGACCGCAAAGTTGCCAATTGCATCATTGCGACTACAGAGCCAGACCGACCGCATATTGGAATCCCCCTCACGAAAAGCATAAAGAATGGCTGCTGTAAAAACATTTGCCACTAGGGCCAGCACGCCAATCAGGCCCATTGTCAGTGCTTCAGGTGGAATGCCTTGCAGATAGGCGTAAATCACTTTGCCAATAACCACCAGACCAAACAATGCCATGGTCATTCCCTTCACCAAAGCGACTGTTGCCCGCCAATACAGACTCGCACCGAGTACAGCCAAAGAAATTCCGTAATTGACCGCATCTCCAAAGAAATCTAGCGCGTCTGCCCACAAGGCCGATGAATGTGCATATGCACCACCGATCAGCTCCACTACAAATAAAGTCAAGTTCACCAGCAAGGCAATCCATAGCGCTGTTCTAAATTTGCTGTTGGGCTTGATGGGTGCCGGTTCAGGACTACAACTACAAGCCATATCATTCCCCCGATGATTTTTTATCTAAAATACGATAAATTGATTAGAAACTATGGACTAACTCCAAGGTCAAGCATGAGGGTGATATGTCAGTTTATTTGATTTCAGAAATGGCCAAAAAAACTGGTCTAAGCACCGATACCCTACGTTTTTATGAGAAAAAAGGCTTTATCCAGCCGAATTTTCGAGCAAGTAATCAGTATCGTTATTATGGTG
Organism: Acinetobacter lwoffii; assembly: GCF_015602705.1. Lineage (NCBI taxonomy): Bacteria > Pseudomonadati > Pseudomonadota > Gammaproteobacteria > Moraxellales > Moraxellaceae > Acinetobacter > Acinetobacter lwoffii. The sequence continues at coordinate 1,051,154 of NZ_CP059081.1, read as the reverse complement.
AAGACGCATTAAAAAGACTGCTTTTTATCAAGCGTTGCCGTGCCTTGGACATATCGTTAAAAGAGATTGAAACCCTGATTCAACTTGAACAAAATCCGGAGCAAGACTGCTGTGCCGTCAACCAATTGATTGATCAGCATCTTTCGGATATTTCAAATAAAATTAAAGAATTACAAATATTTGAACAGCAACTGATTACACTGAGAGAAAGTTGCAATACCCCGACCACGATTGATCATTGCCAGATTTTAAAAACGCTTGAAAACCCTGAAAATGACTGAATATTGAAGAAATTTTATGGACGCTCCCTACTTAAAATAAAACCTTGTTTTACCTCCAAATCGCGTATTTCCGAGTGATTTACTAGGTTGAATCCAAATTCCAGATGATTAGAATAAAGCCGTACTTTTTATATGTCTTTCGATTTGATCATGAGCATTACCACTATTACCGAACTTCTCTCACCAGCTGGCTCACTCAAAAATATGCGCTACGCTTTTGCTTATGGTGCAGATGCAGTCTATGCCGGCCAGCCGCGCTATAGCCTGCGGGTTCGTAATAATGAATTTGACCATGACAATTTAGCGATTGGCATTAAAGAAGCACATGAACTCGGCAAAAAATTCTATATGGTGGTCAATATCCAGCCACATAACTCCAAGCTGAAAAATTTTATTCGTGACTTGGAACCTGTGGTCGCGATGCAGCCAGATGCCCTGATCATGTCCGATCCAGGTCTGATCATGCTGGTGCGTGAACATTTTCCAGAGATAGATATTCACCTGTCGGTTCAGGCCAACGCCGTGAACTGGGCAACCGTGAAATTCTGGAAAAATATGGGCCTGACCCGTGTCATTCTGTCACGTGAACTATCCATTGAAGAAATTGCAGAAATCAAACAGCAAGTGCCTGATATGGAGATTGAAGTCTTTGTTCATGGTGCATTATGTATGGCCTACTCTGGCCGTTGCATGCTGTCTGGCTATATGAACAAACGTGATGCTAATCAGGGTGCCTGCACCAATGCCTGCCGCTGGGAATATAAAGTTCTGGAAGCCAATGAAGATGAAACCGGTGATGTCATTCCGGTAAAAAATCTGGATTCAAGCTGCTGCTCTAAAGATGCTGATGAACAGCACATGCAAGAACAACATCAGTTTGATGAGCCTGTGCTATTGCAGCGGAATGATGAAGACATGTTTGCCGCAGAAGAAGATGAACACGGCACTTATTTCATGAATTCTAAAGATCTACGTGCAGTCCAACATATAGAGCGCTTAACTAAAGTGGGTGTGCATTCACTGAAAATCGAAGGCCGTACCAAGTCTTATTTCTATTGCGCCCGTACTGCTCAAATTTACCGTAAAGCGATTGATGATGCGCTTGCGGGTAAACCTTTTGATCCGTCACTGATGACACAATTGGAAGGCTTAGCGAATCGTGGTTATACCGAAGGTTTTCTACGCCGCCATGTGCATAGTGAATATCAGAATTATGAACATGGTTCTTCCAGTTTTGATCATCAAATTTTCTGCGGTGAAGTACTGGAGCGCAATGGAGATTACATCAAGATCGATGTGAAAAACCGTTTTATCGTCGGTGACTCACTCGAACTGATGACGACTAAAGGCAATATCACTTTCAATTTAACCGAAATGAAAGACAAAAAAGGTAATCTGATCGAAGACGCCAAAGGTTCAGGTCATATCGTTGAGATTCCAGTTCCGGCAGATGTTGATATGCAATATGCCCTGCTCATCCGTAATCTGCCAAGCTCGACTATGGATATTTCGGCATCTTCACTGGCTTATCAAGCGAGTTAAATATGGCACTACTAATTACCGACAAATGCATCAATTGCGATATGTGTTTACCGGAATGCCCAAATGACGCGATTTATGAGGGTGCGAAAGTTTATGAAATTGATGTGAACCGTTGTACAGAATGCGTCGGTTTTTATGAGCATCAGACCTGTGTAGATGTCTGTCCGATTGAATGCATTGTTCCACATCCGGAGTATCGGGAAACACAAGAACAATTACTGGAAAAATTTAAGGGTTTGAACTTATTTAAATCTTAAAAATGAAGCGATGGAATAAACATTGCTTTATATAAAAACAACCTTGGGGAAAGTATAAAAATAAGGGTTGAAAACAAAAACTGTGCAGAGGAAAGGAACAGCTGAAAGTGCGTGGGGACACTTTTGGCTGTTCCAATAATAAATATAAAAAAAGGAACTCGGGTGTTAGCGTCCTGAGTTCCTATAAAGCGATAATAATGTATTTATAAGATATAGCACCTCGGTTTTGGGGAACCCAGGTGCTATTTTTTTATTGTCCTGAACGGATGATGTAATCAAAAGCAGACAGTGACGCCTTGGCACCTTCACCGGTGGCAATGATGATCTGCTTGTACGGCACTGTGGTACAGTCACCTGCTGCAAATACACCTTTGACATTGGTTTCGTTGCGGTCGTTAATCACAATCTCGCCACGGTTAGTTAATTCAACAGCCGTTTCTTTCAGGAAGTCCGTATTTGGCAACAAACCGATCTGCACGAAGATCCCTGCAAGTTCTACTGTATGCTCTTCATCTGTGGCACGGTCTTTGTATTTCAGACCCGTCACCTGTGAACCGTCACCCAGCACTTCAGTCGACAAGGCATTCTTGATCACGGTGGTGTTCGGCAAGCTGTTCAGTTTGTCTTGCAGCACCTGATCCGCACGCAATTTGGTATCAAATTCCACCAAAGTTACATGCTCTACAATCCCTGCCAGGTCGATCGCAGCTTCCACCCCCGAGTTACCACCGCCAATCACGGCGACACGTTTACCCTTAAACAGTGGGCCATCACAGTGCGGACAGTAGGCCACACCACGAGTTTTGTATTCCTGCTCACCTGGAACGTTCATCTCTCTCCAGTGTGCGCCGGTCGACAGAATCACGGTTTTAGATTCCAGTTTGGCACCATTCTCTAAAGTCACTTCCACCAGACCATTGGCCGTTTCGTCTGCCCCTTTGATATCAGACACGCGTTGCAGGTTCATGATGTCGACCCCGTATTCACGCACGTGGGCTTCCATTTCCGCTGCAAATTTAGGACCTTGGGTTTTTTGTACTGACGTGAAGTTTTCAATGTCCATGGTATCCATGACCTGACCGCCCATGCGTTCAGCCACGATCCCGGTTTTAATGCCTTTACGTGCTGCATAGATCGCAGAAGTATTCCCTGCAGGACCACCACCGATCACCAGGACATCAAAGGCATCTTTGGCATTCAGCTTTTCCGCATCTTTGGTAGCGGCATTGCTGTCCAACTTGGCAATGATTTCTTCCAGCGTCATACGACCCTGACCTATATGCTGGTTGTCCTGGAACACCATCGGAACCGCCATGATTTTGCGTTCTTCTACTTCTTCCTGGAAGAAAGCCCCATCAATCATGGTCGCTGTAGTGCCTGGGTTATAGATGGCGATCAGGTTAAGTGCCTGAACCACATCCGGACAGTTATGGCAGCTTAAGGATACAAATACATCGAAATTAGATTGAACACCCAGGCTCTTGATATTCGCCAGAACTTCATCAGAGACTTTCGGTGCATAACCTGAGGTTTGCAACAATGCCAGGATCAGTGAGGTGAACTCATGGCCCATTGGCAAGCCTGCAAAGAATACACGTGGTTCCTCACCAGCTTTTGCAATCCCGAAACTTGGCGCACGTGCATTGGTCCCGTCAAAGCGTGCAGTCACCAGGTCAGACAGTGCAGCCACTTCGGACACCAGTTCCTGGATTTTGGCTGATTTGTCAGAGCCATCCAAAGTCGCCACCAGTTCAATCGGGCCTTCTAGGCGTTCTAATAAGGTTTTAAGTTGGGCTGAAGTATTTTGATCTAACATTGCTAACGTCTCCAAAGGAGTAAATGTTTATTTGATACAGCCATGATAGGACAATCGACTGAATAGGTAAAACAGGTTGTTTTTATTTTATTGATCGATATTTTAGATTATTAAGCTAAACCTAGTTTTTTTTACTGCCTTATTTAAATTTTTGAGCTGTGTTAAGCAAGTTGAATAGGTTATCTTAAAAATAGCATTGAAATTTTATCAAAAAAATGCTCCCTATTCAGGAGCATTTTGGGAAATTAATGAATCCGCTGTTCGATACGGAGTGATCGACCCTTGATTGAGTTGGCCAAGAAAAACAAGATTAGGCTAAGTAGTGCCGATAAAATAGCAACACCAATAATAACCAGATTCGTGATCTGATTTAACTGATCCGCCTGTTGCACCTGTGTATTTACACTCTTGGCGACTGGTGTCATGGCTTGACCATAGACCTGTTGCTGCATGGTCCAGATTTGTTCAGGCTTGAAACCATATTGTTCAAATTTAGGATCCTGTTTTTCTGCTTCAACCAGGTTTAAAACATAAGGTTTTGCGGCAGATAAATCCTGCGGCTTATGCAGCAATGCCGTTTGCGCCAGTAAATAAGATTTCACCGGTGCTGCAATCTCTGAATCGGCCAGATAACGGGCAATTTCACTGTCATTAATATTGCTGTCGTAATACACCACTTGCTGATAAGCATCATCCCGATCATTACGTAGATCATGCTGCCAGTAAGTTAATCCTGACCAGATCACGATAAAAGCGATCAGCCAGGCGACAAATTTCAGTACAAAAGACTGAAAGCGAACATAAAAGAAACGCAACTTTTTCAGTAAGCCAATCACAAAGAATGCGCCGATAAAAGAGGCAAAAATTTTAATAATCAGCCAGCCAAACCAGCTCAGCAAACTAAAAAAATAATCCGGACTATCACCAATGCTGGCCAGTGTGGCATCTACACTGACCGGTAAATGCAATTGCTGTACTTGGGTACTCAGGCCAAAAAAGCCATAGACCAGTTCCTGCTGGAAAAATAGGCTGATCAATGAGGCTATAAATATGGTAGAACTAGTCAAACCCAATAGCATCAAATTGCGTTGACGTTTCTTGAGTGCAACTACCCCCTGCTTGATGTCCTGAGGCTTAACGGCATATTCATCTAAGGGCGGCAATCTCTACTCCTTCTTTCAGATTTTGGCCCTACCTGATTTAGTTGGGCTTGGATCCACTGGTACTTGATTCAATCACCAAATGATTTAGATTATCTTGCAAAGCTTTCAAACGCACGGTTGCTTCTGTGCGTTTTTGTACACCTTCTTTCTGGATCTGAATCACATCATTTACAGTTTTAATGAGGGTATTTTGCACATGTTCAAGCGTTTCGATGTCAATCACCGAGCGCTGGTTGGCTTTAGCAGTATCGACCGAGTTCTGATGTAACAGGTCAGCATTACGGCGCAGCAGCTCATTGGTAGCATCATCAATGGTATTGGCCAGCTGCACACTGTTCTTCTGTTCGCTCAATGAAATCGCCAGACTGATCTGGTTTTTCCACGCTGGTAAAGTAATATTTTTGATCGCATAAAACTTGTCGACTAGCATCAGGTTATTTGACTGAATAATCCGGATCATTGGCAAGGTCTGCATGGCAGACTGCTGCAGTACCTGTAAATCACTGACACGTTTTTCCAGATTATTGGCCAGATGGTTCAGGTCATAAATTTTCTGGGTGGTGCTCTGATCTTGCGGTAAGGCGGTTAAAGTGGAAATTTCCTGCTGCAGCTCCTGTTCGCGTAAACGGCCTGCGGCGATATGTACCCCGAGCTGTTTATATTCATCCTGTACCCCGTCAAACATTTTATCCAGGGTATCAACACGTGCTTTCAAACCGGATTGCGAGGTTTCAATCTCTTTCACCAGTACATCTAGCTGCTCTTTAGTGGTATTGAAATGCGCATCAAAGTTATCTTTCGCACCTTTGAATTTGCTAATGATATTGCCAAAAAAACCCGAACTTTTCTTTTTATTGAGAATACTGCTGGTATTCAGCTGCTGAGCCACCTGTACCACCTGATTCAGCTTCTGTCCTGTCGCATCCAGATCTCTATTTTGCACCAGATTCAGTAATTCATCGGTATAGGTCGAAGTTTTGGTCGCAATATTTTTGCCATATTCAGCCACGCTGTTATGACTCATGTTCTGCAACTCTTTACGTGCAGCCAGCACCTCCTGAAAGTCAGCAGGCTGTAAGCCCAGTTCTTTCAGGTCCATTTGCTGGAATTTTTGTTCGACCAGTTCATTCGAGCTTTCAACAGGCAAATTTACTAAATCAGACTTGGTCATAGTTCACCTTATATTGTTATGTTTTCGAGGGTTTCTCGAGGGATTTTTTTAACGTTTTAATCAGACTCTCACGGCTATTATCAAGTTTTTCCAGATCACTTGTCGAGTGTTTCGTCTGGCTTTGTTTGACATGATATTGCCAGGCCGGAATCAAGACCTGCTGTGCTTCCTTAAAGCGATCCAGCAGGCTAAAGGAAAGCTGCTGCGAAAGCTGCATCTGGGTAATGGCGATGTCATTACTGCTTTGCAAGGTACGTAAGGTATTAATTTTCTTGGAGAGGCGTTCTGAAAAATTATCCAAGGGATGCTGGTTTTTGACGAATAGCGGATATTCAGACAGAAACTCGTCTGCTGCGACAATGTGCTTGGCCATCTGTTCGCGCAACCCCAAAAGCTGCTGAAAACGTGACTGCGATTTCTGAATTTCAATCTGCAATTTACGGCTTAAGTGATCGGCCTGATCGAGCAAACGGTCTAGCCGTTGATAATATTCCACCTGACTTGAGCCATAATCCAGATCGATGCCTAGCCATTTCTGTAGGGCATTAAATTTACGTTTTTTCAGATATTTTTTAGATTCTGCCAAAGCCTGAATCAATTGCTCAATGGTATGGCTTAACTGTTGGGTCAAGTGCGGATCTACACCATTCAGTAGAACGGACTGTGCCTGAATCAAAGCATCTGCATAATGATTCAGCCCATATTGATTATCCAGTACAGGCACAAGCTCATTACGCTTAATCGCCAGAATTTCCTCACGATCAAGCATCATGTCAGTCAAGGCAGGTAGAGCTTCAAAGCGCGACATGGTTGAGGCGATATCCTTTAAAAAAGTGAAACAAAGAAGTCTAGAACATCTTCGAATGTAGCAAAAAAACAGACTGCGTTGTGTATATTTATCCAGAAATTCGTTACATCACTTTAACTAAATCCATGTTTTATCTTTATTTTAATTATGATTTTGGCAAGACAATCCAATTACAGAGATAAATGGCTACGTAGCATCTTGAGAATTGTTTAACTTTAAGCATTTAGAACTTTAAAATGTATTCAATCTGATCTAAATGCTTACAACACCAGGTTTTACTTAAAATCCATATACAAAAAAAGCCATATTACTATGGCTTTCAAGGATGATCCAACGCTGGCTTAAAGATAATCCCCTTCGCTCTCCGGCTGAAACAGCACTTTTTCAATGGTTACTTTCATGGTATGACCATCCGGTTGTGGCCATTCAATGGTTTGACCTTCTGCTAAGCCCAAAATGGCTGCACCTATCGGTGCGATGACATTGACCTGCCCCTTTTCACCTTTAAATTCGTGTGGGTAAACTAGTGTCACCTCAACAGCTTCCGTAGAAGGTGCAATGGTCAGCGACACACGTGAATGCATGGTCACGATATTGCTTGCGATCGCTTGCGGCTCGACCACTTCGGCACGTGCCAATTCATCCTCTAAGCGGATCATGGTTTCACTCAGTTTGCTCTGGTTCTCCAGCATCGTTTCCAGACGATGTAAATCTTGCTCAGATAAAATAATGTTGGGTTTAGTCATCCTTATTACCTTGTTTAATGCATAAATGAAAAATTAATCAATCAACCGCCAGCAGCATTTTTAAATACAGGATTTACCCATATTCAAATGATACCGATCCATATAACGTTTAAATAAAAAGAATGATGTCATTCACAGCGCTTATATCAGTATCACCTTACAGTAACATGGGATTTACTCAAGCGCTTCATCTACCATGATCTTCAGCTCAATAACCTATTAGTTTTAAAGTGTCAGGTTCTGAAAATAATTCCTGTAAATAATTTCAAGCAAAGCGTGCAACGAATGCATCCATTCTTTTAAAGCATTTTAAAATACAAATAGTTGATAAAAGACTTTAAGCCAGATTGAGAAAAACTCAATATGATTTTATTGATGACTCAATCTATTACGGCAAGGAAATCGATCTATGTAAGTCCGATCAAGGCCAAACATCTTTTATATCGTTATTTTTACAGTTATAAAAAAAGCTCCCGGTTGGGAGCTCCTTTCCGTTTATAAGCGATTATGCATAAACTGGGAATTTAGCACATACCGCTGCAACTTTCTCTTTCACCGCGTTAATAACAGCTTCGTCGCCTTTAGCATCTAGGATATCAGCGATCCAGCCTGCAAGTTCACGAACTTCAGCTTCACCGAAACCGCGAGTTGTTACTGCAGGTGTACCGATACGGATACCTGAAGTCACGAACGGAGAACGTGGATCGTTTGGTACAGAGTTTTTATTCACAGTAATGTGAGCAGCACCTAACCAAGCGTCAGCTTCTTTACCTGTGATGTCTTGCTTGATTAAAGACAGCAAGAACAAGTGGTTTTCAGTACCACCAGAAACTACATCATAACCACGAGCGATTAATACTTCAGCCATTGCTTTCGCATTAACAACGACTTGTTGTTGATACGCTTTATATTCAGGTGCCATTGCTTCTTTGAAGCAGATTGCTTTCGCAGCAATCGCGTGAACCAAAGGACCACCCTGGTTGCCTGGGAATACAGCCGATTGAAGTTTCTTCTCGATTTCTTCGTTTGCTTTCGCAAGGATCAGACCTGAACGTGGACCACGAAGTGTTTTGTGAGTCGTAGTCGTAGTAACGTCAGCGATTTGCACCGGGCTTGGGTAAACGCCAGCGGCAACCAGACCTGCAACGTGAGCCATATCAACAAATAGGTAAGCGCCAACTTTGTCCGCGATGTCACGGAAACGCTGCCAGTCAACGATTTGGCTGTATGCAGAGAAACCAGCAACGATCATGCGTGGCTTGTGCTCAAGCGCCAAACGCTCAACTTCTTCGTAATCGATCTCGCCAGTTTCAGGGTTTAAACCGTACTGAATCGCATTATATGTTTTACCAGAGAAACTTACTTTTGCACCGTGCGTCAAGTGACCACCGTGAGCAAGGCTCATACCCAGAACTGTATCGCCCGGGTTCAGAAGCGCTAAGTAAACTGCTGAGTTTGCTTGTGAACCAGCATGTGGCTGAACGTTAGCATAATCAGCACCAAAGAGTTCTTTAGCACGGTCAATCGCCAATTGTTCGATAACGTCTACATACTCGCAACCGCCATAGTAGCGTTTACCTGGGTAGCCTTCCGCATATTTGTTAGTAAGTTTTGAACCTTGAGCTTCCATAACTGCTGGTGAGCAGTAGTTTTCAGAAGCGATTAGCTCAATATGAGCTTCTTGACGAGCATCTTCATTCGAGATTGCTTGAGCTAATTCTGGATCAAATTCAGCGATAGAGATATTGGCAAACATTAGCGAGGTCCTATTGATTTAGGGCTTTTAAGCCGTGCTAAGATTGGCGCGTATTGTAGCATGAAGTTTTAAATTTTCGATCATGAACTTTATTCAGTTTGCAATAAAAATGGCTCATATCTAAAAAAACATGAGCCATTCAGATAAAAATAAGTTATTGAATTGGCATTAGAGATTTTACATCTGAAATAATATTAGGAATATTCAGTGCATAGACGCTACCATGATCCCATTTAGTCGCATTTGACTCATCCGTAATATAACGTACTGAAGTTTGTTTCTGATTGGCGAGTGCAACCAAAACATCTGTTGCTGCTTTCGGAACGGTACTATCTGCTGAACCCTGATAAATAATCACTGGCGTAGAAACTTTAACAAGTAAAGGCTGAGAATCTTTTTCTAAGAAGCTCTTTACGACTGGAATACTCATAAAGTTAGTTTGAGTACGAGGATAATTATTTACCGAGTTATTATTTGATTGTGCATAAGCATACATTGCAGTACCAAATTTCTGGCCTAATACATCATAGCAATCAGTTTCTGCATTTTTCGCGATTTCATCGGTTGGCGTTTTAAAAATCTGACTATATTGCAGATTCGGGTTCGGGTTACGCAAACCAGCAACAATCAGGGCAGTAAAGGTATCTAAAGATGCTAAAGTTCCAATTTTTTTATCCAGATTTGTTTCTTGTCCCGCCTGTTGTTCACCTCCTGTCAAAATCAGATTGAAATTTGAAGCCGGTGCTAAAGCTACCGTACCTTTATAGGTCATCTTAGAAGCACGTGCTGCATATTGCGCAGCGCCTAAAGCTGCCTGGCCACCTTGAGAATGCCCTACTGCCACCCATTGATTGGATGCTTGTGAACCTAAATAATTTCGTGCAGCTACGACTGCATCAGTAATAGAATAAGCTTCACTTTTCAAATTCAAGAAAGGATGAAGTTCTTTTCCACTCGGCTCTCCCAAACCTTCATAGTCAGGTGCCACTACAATATAGCCAGTTTGAAGAAACCCGCCAATCATGGCTTTGATATAATCATTCAGCGCTTTTCGACTCGGCGCACACTGATCAGCTACACCGGTAGTTCCATGTGCCCATGCCACAATTGGCCAGCCTGTAGCTGGAGGCGTTCCTTCGGGTGTGAAAACTAATGCAGTAGCTTGTGTTTCCTTACCATTAATTCCTAACATCTTATAAGTCATGATCACACTTTCGTCAGCGATCCCAGAAAAATCCGTTTGCGTATAGGCTACAGGTGTTGCCACGACTGGATTATCGATATTATTTACTGGAATGGCAGGTTTGGACTCGTAAAAACGATCATTATCACTATCATCGTTACAAGCAGTTAAGGCTACACTTAATGTGAGAAGAGCACAGGTCAATACTTGACGTTTCATCGATCTTATCCTTATCTTATTTATTATCATCTCTAATGAGTTTTTCTGGTTTTATCTTTAACAAACGATAAAACTACATGTAATTTCCCAATTTATCTAAACAATATCAAGAAAAGAATGCGTTATTTTTTCTATTAAATTCGCACCAGTTTAGATTTATTATGAAATCAGCAAACTTTAAAATAGAGAATTTCCCCTCTCCAGAACTATATAAATAGTCGTCATACGTTAAAAAGCCTGCAATTCATACAGAAATAAAGCAATTCAATTGTCAGTTGCAAAATAATAATGTTAGATTTTACTCTTCTCTCTTTTTCAGGCACATTTCCGACATGCAGGCCATTATTCTTGATACCGAAACGCATACTTTAAATGGTCAACCCATCGAAATTGCTTATGCGCCTGTCGAAATTGTAGAGCATAAAATCAGTCTGGATAAAAGCCGCCTGTTTGATCAGCTTTATTCATGTGACGAAGCCATTTCTTTTGCTGCCATGGCCGTGCATCATATTCTGGAATCGGATCTGGAAGGTCAACCGCATTACAGTACCTTTCGCCTGCCTGATGAAACCATCTACATGATCGGCCATAATATTGATTATGACGTCCGTGCCATCGAAAAATGTGGTGTAGATACTTCAAAAATCAAGGCGATTTGTACACTGGCTTTAGCACGTCGGGTCTGGCCAGATGCAGAAGCACACAATATTTCTGCACTGATTTATATGATCACCAAAGGCAGCGAAAGAGCGCGTGAAATGATCCGTAAAGCGCATCGTGCCGATATGGATATTATTTTAACTGCCAATATTTTGATGCATATTGTGCATCATTTAAAAATCAACAGCATGCAGGAATTATTCGACGCTTCTGAAGATGCCCGAATTCCACGTACGATTAATTTTGGTAAACATCGCGGCACTGCTATTGCAGAACTACCTGCTGACTATGTGCAATGGTTGCTGCGTCAGGATGAACTCGATCCTTATTTACGCAAGGCACTTGAAAATACGGCGATCACGACATTATAGGTCTTATCAAAATAAACCTCTGTATTTTAATAAATACTTCATATTAATGTAATTTTCACAGACTATGCTCTAGCTGAATTTAAGCAACCATCTATTCAGCTATGATGCATTTTTATAAAACTCAACGTGGGATCGAGGTGCTACAGGATCGCTCCATCCCACTGACCGCACGCCAACGCCGCTTATTGGTTCTGATCGGCAGCCAGGATTTCAACTTATTAAATGATGGCTTAAAGCAGCAGCTTGCTCCTACCGAACTCTTAGATCAACTTTATGCCATGGATTTAATCGTTCCAGCTGAAACGGGCGAGGTAGCCATCAGTCAAAAGCAGGCTGATGCAAGAACAGATACAAAAGTTGACCTGGCACACTCCGAGATTCACCGATCGTTGGACTCATCGATAGCAGCAGCTTCTGCGACAAAAGAACTCCATCCTGAGATGGAATCCATTAAAGTAGCGCAGGACATTCCATCTGCTGAAACGGATTCAAGCCATGCAAAAAAGCTGCCTGAACTGCAACCTATGTCTTTTGAAGACCTTAAATATATGATGATGGAAAGCTTACAAAAATATTGTGGCTTGATGGCCAAGCAGCAAATTCATCAGATTTTACAGGCGCCGGATACGCGCAGTTTAAAACTGTGCCAAATGCAATGGATCACGTCCCTTCAGGAAAGCCGTATTGCTCCCCAAGAATTGAATCACATTCTGAAGCAGATCAATTTTGCTTTAGATCAATTACAGCAAAATAAAGCTGAAGACTAATAAGATCTTAGTCTTTAAAACTCTTAAATGAGCAAGTTTAACAATAAGCTAGCTTTGATTTTTTAAGACAACTGATTGATTATTTGAAATATTTATATTCAAGCGAAATTTAAAGCTCGGAATATCCGACTTAAGCGTGATAGAAAAAATAATTACAATCCCGCCATATAGGTGAGCATAGATATCCGATTGGATCATGTATATGTCACATTATTTAGAATTCGATGCGTTCGATAATCCCATGCAACTGAGTAAAATTGGCAACTGGGTGATCACCTTTTTAAGTCCGGTTGAAGAACTGCAATTTGTGCAACTGGCGATTACCTATGTGCTTCCCCGCCAGATCAGTGACAGCTTGCAACCGCGCCGTGTGTTGATTCAAAAAAGTCCCATTGAGCATCATTGGCTGATCCAGGCCATTGAATGTTTTGACAGCACGACTCGTCGGGAAATTTCTTTAAGCCCTGAGCATACAATCGCACAGCAAACTTTAGTGCAGATTCTAAAAGATTTTGAAAAATATGATGTGAATGTGCAGCTTAAACAGATTTAAATATTTGCTCACTCCAGCGAGCTTTTTTATTGTTATGGGATATTTCTTCGGCCAATCAAGGCTCACTACCACGTTGTCTTCTCTTAGAGATTGAATCAGCTTCTGATTATAGCTGCATACAGTAGTATCCAAGCTAGCAAACACCAAAGTATAAAAAACTCACCTAAATGGTGAGTTTTTTATCTGCTGAATCGGTGATTTCGGATAAATAAGTTCAATTTTTTTCTACCTATCTGAAGTTCACTGATTAAATTATTCGATAACGCGATAAATATTTGAAGATTGTTGGCTTTCAAACAACAACTCAATACTCGGCAGAATGGTTTCACCATCCACCACGATGTGTTCAATTTTTTTGACCAACTCAGCTGCATGATGAATGTTGTGCTCTGCAAAGGAACGCAGCATCGCTTTCGCTTCAGTCACTTGGCTAAATTGATCTTTCACCTTGATATCAATCATCTTTGACATTTTTCCTTCCTCTCTCATTATCCAATTTGCAGTTTTTTATACCATAATTAGCCAAGCGATTAATCTTCAAGATGTTAGCGAATTTGGCAATGTAAACTTTTTTATCTGGAGGGATTATAAGAAAAAGAATATTAAACTGAATGAATTGTGCAGACATTAAAAAAGCTCGCATTTCTGCGAGCTCTGTGTTGGATGGCTAGTGCTAGATTTATTGTCTGGTGATAAACATCAAACTCAACTAACTGTCATTGATCCGTCCAACTTATCGGTAGCGTCTTATTGGTTTTACGACCTACCATGAGTTCAATATAGCAGTATTTTTTTAACCGACAATACTCTTTTACACTTCTAAAAGAAGACTTATACAAGATTCCAATTGTCATTTTTTTAAAGCAGATTAGAATATTTCTGGCTTGTCTTACGAAGAATTTTGCATTCATATCATCTTTATCTAATTTATTGATTTCTAGAAAAATACCTTATTAAGCATACAACTTCCCGTTGCATAGACGGCTCAATACTCTCGTTCATAATCTCAATAAGCGCTTTAAAATTTAAGTTGGAATATGATTTTTTATAAATAAAAAATACTTCCGGAAAAGGACGCAATATTCAAAGAAACTGCTGTCATGAATCGATACGACTAATTTTAAAATGATTATTTTTCAAAAAATGGCGACAATTTAATCTCCCATCAATGTCAATTAACCATATTTTTGTCTGATTATTTAATAACTTACATGAGGAAATCAAAATTATTCAATTGATTTTCTGAACGTTAAATACCATATTTTTATTTGCAGCATAGTCAAATATTCAGAACCTTACTCAGCTTTTCAAATTCACCCTATTTACAGCCAAGCGACCTATAAATTCTAAATTTGTTCAAAATAAAAACTCCCACCTAATGGAAATTTAATTTTATATCAACCTTAAACATTGAATATAAATGCAATACAATGCTCATAAATACATCGAGATATATCTAATTTTTTATGTCAGCTAATAATTTTAGGAAATACCTTGATCTCAATTTAAGGCAGTTAATACTTTTATTGGCTATTTTTAGTGTGTCTAGCCTTTTTATTATTTCTCTCATTATTAGCTATCAGATCGTAAAAAATCAGTTAATCGACAATTCTCTTGCCTTAAACGCTGACCATGCACATAAAATTGCATTAAGCACAGACAACCATTTTAGAAATATGCTTCTTGAACTGGACTATAGCGCCAAGATATTAGGTCAAGACTTTAATAACAATGAGCTAAGAGAAGCCGAGGTCAATAAATTAAAATATCAGTCTGAACACTATAACAGTGTTGTGATCAGTGACACCCAAGGCAGACTGATAAACTTTTCGCCGAATATTCTGCATATTGATAAAAGCAAAATACAACATACTCAAGGGATTATTGACTCTCTGCATAAAAAATCGACTTATATATCTTCACCCTATTTTTCTGTGCAAAAAAACATGATCGTGTTTATATCTCAACCTATTTTTGACAAGTCAAATCACTATCAGGGCTTCATCGGTTCAGCGATTTATTTAAAAGAAAAAAATGTAATTAATCAGCTTCTAACCACTTATAAAAATTATAAGAATAGTTATATGTATGTGATTAACAATGAAAATAAAATTATTTTCCATCCCGATCGTGAAAGAATCGGTCAATTGGCCAGCAATAATACTGGTCTGGAATATATGCATGCGCATAAAAATGGTCAAATTCGTTTAATCAATAGCCAGGGCACTGATAATCTGGCGGGTTTTTCTCATATTCCGACTTCAAACTGGATCGTGGTTTCCCAACAACCCACCCATGATTTACTTAAACAGGCAAATTCTATCCTTTATAAATTAGCCGCAGGATTCTTTTTATTTTATCTGCTTGTTTTTTATATTGTATGGCGACTGTCTGATTCTATCTCGGCTCCGTTGAACCAACTGGCAGATATGGCAAGTTTACTGAATCAGGCAGAAATCGGTTCAAAAATTAAGGATATCCAGCCCTGGTACTATGAGGTCACAAAATTCAAGTTAGCTCTACTGCTCAGTGTTCGCAAATTTTCACAACAAATGAGCAAAATGGATCATCATATTAATACAGATCCTTTAACCGGCTTGATGAATCGTCGTGGGTTGAATTATGTCATGACTCACAACATGAAAATGAACATCCCTTTTTCAGTGCTTCTGATGGATGTGGATCATTTTAAAAACATTAATGACAATTATGGTCATGATCAAGGTGATGTTGTCTTAAAGCATATTGCCAAGACGATGCAGCAAAAATTTCGTAAAGATGATATTTGCTGCCGCTACGGTGGTGAAGAATTTATCATTATTATACCGAACAGCAATCTCACTGAAGTGTATGAAAGTGCGGAAAGGTTCAGAAAAGAGATTGCAGGTAAAGAGATTCAGAATATAGGTCACATTAGCATTTCGATTGGGATTGCTTCTTGGCCAGACAGTTCTAAAAATATTCTAGACGTTTTGAAAATTGCCGATAACAATCTTTATCGGGCGAAAGATGATGGCCGCAACTGTGTGCGATACTAATTTGATTTATTTTTCAGTTTTATAGTTTAAATAAATGGTGCGCTCAGCGGGACTCGAACCCACGCCACAGGCTTCGGAGACCTGTACTCTATCCAGTTGAGCTATGAGCGCATCTTTTTTGGATCGCGCACATCATAACAAAAAAAAGCATAAGGTAAAGCAACTATCTCTAACTTCATCATTTTTATGCTTAAGCTTTATACAATGTTCCAAAACAGCAACACAGAATTGCATGTGAATCACTTGGCTTATTTTGCGAGATCACTCACAATATCTCAACTTTTCACCATTTGAGATATTCATGACTGATGCACTGATCTTAAGGGATGTGTCAAAGACCTATCGCAATGGCTTTCAGGCATTGAAAGGGATTAACTTAAATGTACCAGAAGGTGAATTTTATGCGCTATTGGGGCCTAATGGCGCAGGAAAATCTACTACCATCGGTATTATCAGCTCATTAACAAAAAAAACCTCCGGTACAGTCGAAATTTTTGGTCATAATCTGGATACCCACCCCTCTCAGGCCAAACAGTGCCTAGGCGTAGTGCCTCAGGAATTCAACTTTGCCCAGTTTGAAAAAACCTTTGATATTTTGGTGACTCAGGCAGGCTATTACGGCATTCCTAAAAAAATTGCACAGGAACGGGCGGAGCTTTATCTGACCAAACTGGGTTTATGGGAAAAGCGCTCCACTCAGGCTCGCATGTTATCCGGCGGGATGAAACGTCGCCTGATGATCGCGCGTGCCATGATGCATGAACCGAAACTGCTGATTCTGGATGAACCGACGGCTGGTGTTGATATCGAGCTGCGTCGTTCGATGTGGGAATTTTTGAACGAGATGAATGAAAAAGGCACCTCCATCATTCTGACCACGCATTATCTAGAAGAAGCGGAAATGCTGTGTCGCCGCATTGCGATTATCGATCGCGGTGTGATTAAAGAAGACACCACCATGAAAAGCTTCCTAAGTCAGCTCAATGAAGAATCGTTTATTTTTGATCTGGCCGAACCGATTGAACCTTTGCATCTCGATATCATAGGCGTGCGATTTAACCTGATCGATCCGATGACCTTAGAAATTACCATGGACAAGGCACATACCATGAATGATCTGTTCCAGTTACTGGAATCACAGAATATTCAGGTACGCAGTATGCGCAATAAATCCAATCGTCTGGAAGAACTTTTTGTGAAAATGGTCGAGAAAAATCTGGATGGAGCTGCGCAATGAACATTAATCAACTCAGCGTAGCTTTATATACCATTATCTATAAAGAAGTCCGTCGCTTTATGCGCATCTGGCCACAGACCCTGTTGCCACCTGCAATTACCATGAGTTTGTACTTCGTAATCTTCGGTAATCTGGTCGGCTCACGCATTGGAGAAATGGGCGGCTATAGTTATATGGAGTTCATTGTGCCCGGTCTGATTATGATGGCCGTGATCACCAACAGCTATGCCAACGTCTCGTCTAGTTTCTTCAGCTCAAAATTCCAGAAAAGCATTGAAGAACTGATCATGAGTCCGGTACCGATGCATGCCATTTTATGGGGGCATGTATTGGGCGGTGTGATTCGTGGGATACTGGTGGCAATCATTGTCAGTGCCGTGAGCTTATTTTTTGCCGATTTATACATCACTAACTGGTTTGTGACTATATATACAGTCTTGATTACTTCCCTGCTGTTTTCCTTGGGTGGTTTTATCAATGCCGTCTATGCCAAATCTTTCGATGATATCTCGATCATCCCGACTTTTGTTTTAACACCACTGACCTATTTAGGTGGTGTGTTTTATGCTATTTCGAGCTTAAGCCCATTCTGGCAAAATTTATCTTTAATTAATCCTGTCGTGTATATGGTCAATGCGTTCCGCTATGGCATTTTAGGACATAGCGATGTCAATGTTGCCATTTCACTGACAGTGATTACCTTATGTTGCGCCGTGCTGTATGCAGTGGCCTATCATTTACTCTCCCGTGGTTCAGGAATGCGTGAATAATGAGTGTAGAACAATCTCTCCTTGGTAAAGACACCAATTACCCGACAGAATATCAGCCTGATGTTCTGTTTCCGATTTCGCGCGCGCCTGCCCGTGAACAATACGCACATGTCGAAGCGATTCAGCAAGGTGCAGACTGGTGGCATGTATTTGAAATTTCCTGGTTAAATTCAACCGGTGTGCCGCAAGTGGCTATTGGCCGCATTAGCTTGCCAGCGTCCTCGCCGAATCTGATCGAATCCAAATCCTTGAAGCTGTATTTCAATAGTTTGAACTTTGCCAAGTTTGAATCTAAAGAAGCCTTTATCGCGACCGTAGAAAAAGATTTATCTACTGCGGCTGAAGCTGAAGTTAAACTGCAATTGTTTCAGGTCGATGAATTAGAGATCAGCAAGCCGGAAGGTATCTGTATTGATGAGCTTAAACCTGAGCGTCTGGAAAATCATCCAGATGCCAGTTTATTGGCTTTGGATTCGAAGGATGCAGCAGAAGGCGAAATACAGCTGTATTCACATTTACTCAGAAGTAACTGCCCTGTCACTGGCCAGCCGGACTGGGGAACAGTTTTTATACGTTATCAGGGTAAAAAACCTTGTTATAAGAGTATTTTAGCTTATATTATTTCCTACCGTCAGCATAATGGGTTCCACGAACAATGTGTGGAGCAGATGTTTGCCGATATCTGGCAACAACTGAAACCAGAAAAGCTGATGGTCTACGCAACCTATACACGCCGTGGTGGATTGGATATCAACCCTTGCCGTGTATCGGATTTAACATGGATGCCTCGCCCTATTCGTTTAGCGCGACAATAAAAAACATTGAGGTTGAACAATGCCATTTTTTGGGTTTATTCCTTCTGCAGAGCTTTTAAATACAATTCAGACTGCACAAAAAAACAAAAATTCAAGTGAGCCGCTTTACCCATTGCGTGATAAAACCGCATTGATGATTAATGATGAAATTATTGATGCGATTCTCACCGAGCTAGTGCGTCGCTTCCCTGCCAGTGATAAACGCGATACTGCGGAAAAACTGGCTGGCTATATTAAGTCGACTGTTGCGGTTTTGCTGAAGCAGCTTTTGAGTAAAGCGCCGAATGATGTGGTCAGAGAGTCGATTGCATTCTCTGAGCGCAGTCTGTTTAAAGATCCTGAAGGACATTTCCGCATTGGTGAGTCACTGGATGCCAGTCTGGTGACGAATTTAAAGCATCATTATGCGGAACTTAAAGCCGGTCAGAGTATCGATAAACAAGCGTTCAGTAACTTGTACAAGCAATTTGGTGAAGCGACAGTCCGACATTTTATGGTCGACTTTAATAAAACCCTGGATCTTGGCATGATCAAACGTAAGGCAGCAGATATTGGCGCATCTGCAGTGATCAAGGCTATCAATATGGCAGCAGATAAAATTATTCTGAATTTGAATAAAGATGAGCTGCGCGCCATGGCCGAATATCACGACACTTTGTTCTATACAGAATAGTTTTAGATAGCATGATTTCAAGATTCTCTGTAAATCTTGAGGAATTAGCCTGACTTCAGTCAGGCTTTTTTATGATCAGTGAAATAGCTTGTTACAGATAAGCGGCTCTATAAGACAGACTGCCGTAAAAATAGCCAATCCATCGCTATTTTTGTATAAGCGGCTAGGTCTCTTATTCATCCGAATGTTATCTTTAATCTGGCACTTTAAGCCTCACGATTGAAAAAATTTTATCAATCTTTTTCATGGCATGATTCAAATGACATCGCCAGCAACTCATCAAAAAACTGGAAATCGTAGCAAGATGTTGAAATCAGATTTTTATAAAAAGTTTAAGCAGCTTTCAATCGCACTTACCGCATTTGGTCTCAGCAGTTTGAGTCTGGCCAACGATTTCCAATATCACCCTTCTTATGCCGCTTTTAAGCAGAACGCCATGCAGAGCTATGGGCTGAGTGCCCAGCAAGTAGATTCCGCCATGAGCGGGACGCGTAATTTGCCTAATATTATCAATATCATGAATCGCCCAGGTGAAAGTAAGCCTTGGTATTCGTATAAAACTAACTTCTTAGCTGAATCTACCATTCAGCGCGGCGTACGTTTTAAACAGCAATATGCAGAAACGCTTAACCGTGCTGAACAGCAGTTTGGTGTACCACAGGCGATCATTCTGGGCATTTTAGGTGTAGAAACCGGTTTTGGTAGCAACAAGGGCTCTTTTGTCACTCGTGATGCCCTAGCAACCTTAGGGTTTGGCTATGAACGTCGTGCCCAGTATTTTCAGGATGAACTGGCTGCTTTAATTGCCTGGTCGTATAGAGATGGTGTTGCCACCTCTTCTGTGGTGGGTTCGTATGCCGGCGCTGTTGGCTATCCGCAGTTTATGCCGAGCAACATTCCAAAATTCGGAGTGGACTACGATGGCAATGGTCATATTGACCTGCGTAACTCAGCGGTAGATGCGATTGGTTCGATTGCCAACTATCTGGCACAGCACGGCTGGCAGCGTAATCAGCCCATTGCCTTTCCGGCACGTTATACCGGTTCAAATCCCGATGCCGTGATTGCCAAAGATCTGACTCAACCTATGCCTTATGGTGTGTTAAAAACGCAAGGCATCAGCCCAATGAATCCAATCGTAAAAATTGACGATCTGGATCTGGTCAATGTAATTCAATTACAAGAGAATTATGGCTCGATTTACTACATCACTTATCCAAATTTTCAAGTGATTACCACTTATAATCGTAGCCGTATGTATGCTACTGCTTTGTGGTTATTAGGTACCGAAATTACCAGCCGTTAACACTGAAAATTAATATAAATTATGAAAGTCAACATTTTTATGGGTTAATTTGTGCATATTTTAAGCAATTTCAATATTATGTTACAATATTGATTATTTTTAGATCAATCATTGTTTATTTTGCGTTCTTTTTTTAACTATTTTAATTAAACACTAGACAGGGTGTTGCTGGCATGAATATTATCCATTTCGTTAAATGTAGTTGCATAAGTTAAATATCAGGCATGTTTACATGGTTTTTCAGCCATTTATGAACAACCAATAGATATGCTGTTAGGAGTTGATTCGATGCATTCTTCAATTTTGAAGTCTTTTATGGCCATTGCCACGATCGTCACGCTGACGCAATCGCAGGCAGATATGGTTCCGTCATCTTCATTCACCAATGAAAATGACAATTCGCGTCTTGCAACGCGAGTACTCAATAAAGAAGCTCAAAGCTTCAATTCAAATTTCACAAATTTGAACAGCCTTTCAATCACTGAGCGTTCGGGCGATAAAGTTCGCCGTGAAACCATTGCAGCGAAAATTGAACTTCCTGCAGAAGAGCCTTCAGTGATTGAAAAACTGAATACAGTGGCTTCTAATACTGTACGTAAATTCAGTCAGACAGGTACAGCGTCTTGGTATGGTCGTCAATTCCACGGCCGTAAAACCGCAAGCGGTGAAACCTTTGACATGAACGCAATGACAGCTGCTCATCGTAGCCTGCCATTGAACTGCTATATTCGCGTAACCAACCGTAATAACGGCAAGAGCGTCGTGGTTAAAGTAAATGACCGCGGTCCTTTCCATGGTAACCGTGTTGTTGATTTATCTTACGGTGCTGCGAAACAGTTGGGTATTACCAGTGCCGGTACTGCAAAAGTCAGTATTGAACGTGTCGCTGGTCCGAATTCTTAAGATTTGACCTGCAACACATTTAACAAAAGCCACAGTAATGTGGCTTTTTTATTGTGCTCATTTTTACAGAAGAATATAAACGCCTCTGCTCAGCACTATCTTAAAGTTCTTTCAATAAAATTTTGGTAGGCTCATCCTGCCTAATAAAATCCCTTCACCTGCATGATTAACTTTTGACCATATCCGGATTCTGCTTTATATTTCCAGATAAGCAAAACATGTTCATGGAATGGAGCGAAGAATGAAAACAATATCTGAATGGTTTGATGAATATAGTGACAGCCATCAAAATAAAACCAATAAGCTGATTCACTGGGTTTGCGTACCGACCATCTATTTTTCGATTATTGGCATTCTAGCGCATTTCAGCGCTTTGCTGACTACCCTGCTACTGGTTTTGGCTTTTATCTTCTATGCACGCCTAGATCTTGTTTTGGCAGTAGCGATGGCTGTATTAACGTTGGTGATGGCTTGGCTCATCTGGATTCTGCCAGTCGGTACCGGTTTCTTTATTGCCCTGTTTGTCTTAGCCTGGATTGGCCAATTTTATGGGCACAAAGTGGAAGGTAAAAAGCCTTCGTTCTTCAAAGACCTCCAATTCCTCCTCATTGGCCCAATTTGGTGCATGGATGCCTATTTAGGTAAAATCCTACCGAACTGGAAATCGCGCCATAACAGCGCAATTATGAGGGTTTAAACGCCATATTCGATTTATCCAATTGGAAGAACCTTATTGATAGGTTCTTCCTTGATGTTTTAACCAGCCATCGACATGTTTTCGCGCAGGGTCATGATGCGTCCAGTGAATCACCCCGCCCTTGTCACTGTATTCATATTCTCCATAAAACTCGACCTGATCCTGTTTTTGAATACTCTGAATACGCGGTGCCAGATCGATATTATGTGCAACCAGTACAGTTTGGCCATTTGGTAATTCGAGGATAAACTTTTGATGGCGCGATCCTTCATGATCATCTGGCAAAACGGCAATCACCTGCCCGCTTGAACGCACTTGTAGATCACTCTGGCGCTGTTGAAACGCCCGTGCAATTCGGTCCAGATCATCAGTCGTTTGAGAGGGTACTAAATTAGGCTCTGAATCAAGCGTTTCAGTTGTAGTATCAGATGCGGATGGAATAAGTGGTTGGGATTGTTGTAGATCCAGGCCCAGATAAGCAGCAATCAACAGTGCAATGACTGCACCGATGCTCAGATTGGTTTTATTTGGCATTTTTATAACTTTTTATTAAATGATGAATACATGATCTGAGCTCTATCACTAGACCCAAATCCTGCTCTTGAATTGCTGATGAAGAATAGACCAGCATAAAAAAGCCCCATCAATCAGATAGGGCTTTTTCTAATTCCTCAGGAATTATTTTGCAGCAGCTTGAGCAGCAGCAACTTCTTCAGCGAAGCTCATTTCTGCTTTTTTCTCAATGCCTTCACCAACTTCGAAACGAACGAAGTTTGCAACTGTAGTACCAGTTGCTTTAAGAACGTCCGCAACTTTCTTGTCGTTGTCGATTACGTACATTTGACGCTCAAGCACAACTTCATTCAAGTATTTCTCAACAGAACCTACAACCATCTTCTCAACGATATTTGCTGGCTTGCCAGATTCAAGTGCTTTCGCTTCAGCAATTTCTTTCTCTTTCGCGATAAGCTCAGCAGAAACGCCTTCAGCATTTACAGCAACTGGGTTGAACGCAGCAACGTGCATTGCCAAGCCTTTACCTGTAGCTTCATCACCAGTGTAAGAAACAACAACACCGATTTTAAGACCGTGTTTGTAAACTGCAAGGTTTTCGCCTTCAACAATTTTCGCACGACGTACTTGGATGTTTTCACCGATCTTTTGAACAAGAGCGATACGCGCTTCTTCAACAGTTGCACCATCTTCTAGTTTCAATTCAGCGATTTGAGCAGGATCAGTTACGTTTGCAGCAAGTGCAGCAGCAGCAACTTTCGCAGAGAAACCAGCAAAGTTTTCGTCTTTTGCAACGAAGTCAGTTTGACAGTTAACTTCTAGAAGAAGTGCTTTGTTGCCGTCTTGAGCAATTGTGATTGCGCCGTCAGCAGCAATGTTACCTGCTTTTTTAGCAGCTTTAGCTTGACCAGATTTACGTAGGTTGTCGATCGCTAGTTCAACGTCGCCGCCCGCTTCTGTCAAAGCTTTTTTACATTCCATCATTGCAAGACCAGTACGATCGCGCAATTCTTTAACCATGCTTGCTGTAACTGCAGTCATGTTTATCTCCTAAATTCGGTAGAAAATGAATTCTTTTTAGAACAGAAACGGCCCAGAGGAGTTCTCATGGGCCGCCTGCATACATAACGCTTACTTTGCCACCATCACATGTCGCAAAAATGACAAGCTAGCGTCAAACGCATTAAGCCTCAGAAGCTGGAGCTTCTTCTGCTTTAGCTTGTGCATTTGCTTGTGATTGAGCATATTCTTTACCAGCAAGAATCGCATCAGCCATAGCAGAAGCATAAAGTGTTACTGCACGGATCGCATCATCGTTACCCGGGATAACGTAGTCTACGTTGTCTGGGTTAGAGTTTGTATCAACGATACCGATTACAGGAATACCAAGGTTCTTAGCTTCTTTGATTGCAATCGCTTCGTGATCAACATCGATTACGAATAATGCGTCAGGTAAACCACCCATGTTTTTAACGCCGCCTAAGCCACGCTCAAGTTTTTCCATCTCACGAGTACGCTCTAGAGCTTCACGTTTAGTCAGCTTAGCGAAAGTACCGTCTTGAGATTGAGTTTGAAGGTCTTTTAAACGGTTGATAGATTGGCGAAGTGTTTTCCAGTTCGTCAACATACCACCTAACCAGCGGTGATCTACATATGGTTGACCAGCGCGTTGAGCTTGTTCACGGATGATCGCAGAAGCTGCACGTTTAGTACCAACGAACAAAACTTTGTTCTTTTTGCTAGCCAAGTTGTTAGCAAAGTTCAAAGCATCATTTAACGCAGGAACAGTGTGCTCAAGGTTGATGATGTGAATTTTGTTACGCGCACCAAAGATGTAATCACGCATCTTTGGATTCCAGAAACGAGTTTGGTGACCAAAGTGCGCGCCAGCTTGAAGAAGGTCGCGCATGCTTACGTTGTAATCTGCCATTTTCTTTACCTTAAAGTTTGGGTTAGGCCTCCATATACCCGCATTCTCCACCCTAAAGGGCACCCAGAGTAATGTGTCGATATATGTGCGGATTTTTTGCCTCATCGCACAAAGCCCGTGAAATTTATTCACGAAAAAGCATTTGATAAAATGGGCGGCTATTTATACCATAGTCACACACAAATTTCCAAAAGTTTTTAGAGATCATGAACAACACTTATCAAGCTCCACGTCGACTCATCAAAACCCCTGACGAAATTGAAAAAATGCGTGTGGCAGGGCGACTGGCGGCAGAAGTTTTGGATATGATCAAACCGCATATTGTTCCGGGTGTCACCACTCTGGAACTTGATACGATTTGTCATGACTATATTGTCAATCAACAACAGGCGATTCCAGCATGCTTAGGCTATGGCGCTGCACCGGGTCGACCTGCCTTCCAACATACTATTTGCACTTCTGTGAACCATGTGGTGTGTCACGGCATTCCATCAGACAGTAAAAAATTGAAAAAAGGCGACATCCTGAACATTGATGTGACCGTGATTAAAGATGGCTACCATGGTGACACCAACATGATGTATATCGTGGGTGGTGAAACCACTATTCTTGCCAACCGTCTATGTAAGGTAGCGCAAGAAGCTATGTACCGGGGTATTGAAACTGTAAAACCGGGTTCAACTATTGGCGATATTGGTCATGCCATTCAGCAGTATGTTGAATCTGAGCGTTTTGGCGTGGTACGTGAATATTGTGGTCACGGTATTGGTACGACTTTCCATGACGAACCGCAAGTGCTGCATTATGGTCAACCAGATACTGGCATGGTGCTTGAAGAAGGCATGACCTTTACCATTGAGCCAATGGTCAATGGCGGCGACTGGAAAACCAAATTACTCGGTGATAAATGGACAGTGGTCACCAAAGATCATTCATTATCGGCACAATATGAACATACGATTCTGGTGACCAAAACCGGCGCGGAAATTTTAACAGCACGCCCGGACGAAGATTTGTCACGCTTTAGTGCGTAACCACAACATCAACAACACAAAATGGTCACTTTAAAGTGGCCATTTTTATTTTATATTTCATGCATTCGTATGCATGACCGAGATGTAAAAAGTCTCCCCTTGCCTGCTTCCAGCGCATCGAAATTCAAGATAAAGTTCGGCCAATACACCATTTTTTCCTTAAAGTTTTCCAAATTCTTTTGCCCTATCTGCACCATTTTAGGCTAAGATAATGTGCTTTTTATTTTTTAATCCCTATAAGAAGGAATACTGCCGTGGACGTACGTCTCTCTGATCGTGTGAATGCCATCAAACCGTCCCCTACGCTTGCTGTGACCAACAAAGCTGCTGAATTAAAAGCTGCAGGTCACAACGTGATTGGTTTGGGCGCAGGTGAACCAGATTTTGATACCCCTCAACACATCAAAGATGCAGCAATTGCAGCGATTAACAACGGTTTCACCAAATACACCGCTGTTGACGGTACGCCAGGTCTTAAAAAAGCCATTATTGCTAAATTCAAACGCGACAATAACCTAGACTATGCAGCAAACCAGATTCTGGTTTCTTGTGGTGGTAAGCAATCATTCTTTAACTTGGCTCTTGCTTTGTTAAACAAAGGTGATGAAGTCATCATCCCTGCACCATTCTGGGTAAGCTACCCGGACATGGTGATCATCGCTGAAGGTGTTCCTGTTATTGTGAAATGTGGTGAAGAACAACGTTTCAAAATCACCCCTGAACAATTAGAAGCTGCAATCACTGACAAAACACGTCTAGTAGTATTGAACAGCCCGTCTAACCCTACAGGTATGATCTACACTAAAGCTGAGCTTGAAGCGCTGGCTGACGTACTGCGTAAATACCCAGAAGTATTTATCGCATCTGATGATATGTACGAACCAATCCGTTGGGATGACGAGTTCTACAACATCGCAACAGTTGCACCAGACCTTTATGACCGTACTATCGTATTAAACGGTGTATCTAAAGCCTATGCAATGACTGGCTGGCGTATCGGCTACGCAGCGGGCCCTGCTAAACTTATTGGTGCAATGAAAAAGATCCAATCTCAGTCAACTTCAAACCCAACTTCAATTTCGCAAGTTGCTGCTGAAGCTGCCTTGAATGGTCCTCAAGATGTACTTGAGCCAATGATTGAAGCATTCAAACGTCGCCATGACCTAGTTGTGAAAGGCTTGAATGACATTCACGGTATTTCTTGCTTGCCTGCTGATGGCGCATTCTATGCATATGCCAACATCAAACCGTTGATTCGTGCCAAAGGTCTTAAATCTTGCACAGAATTCTCTGCATGGTTACTGGAAGAGACTGGCGTTGCAGTGGTTCCTGGCGATGCATTCGGTCTTGGCGGTTTTATGCGTATCTCTTACGCTACTGCTGACGAAGTACTGGTAGATGCCCTTGCTCGTATCAAGAAAGCTGCTGATTCTATCGAAGGCGTTGATGCTGCGATTGCTTCAATCGAAGCTGAAAAAGCTGCAAAATAATCTAGCTTCCTAGATAAAAAAACCCGCGAATTTCGCGGGTTTTTTTATGTTCTTCAACATGTATTAAACAGTGAGTCGTATTCGCTTATAGCTCAAGTATTTAATGAGCAAACAAACAAAACATAGACTTGCTGCAATCGTGTACGCAATACTCAACATCCACCAAAAACCATGAATCCCCAATGCATTGCTTTGCCAATTGAACAGTGTCATTGGATGATACGCCACATACCAACCACCACCTAAGCCCACGACCAGCACCGTACTGATAAAAATAAACATCGGTCTGACAATTCTCGCCAGCAACGTAGCATTGCCAAACTAATCACCAGTAGCTCATCAAAGATATGCATCCAACACATTAACAAGATCGATGCCAAGGCTAATGTAATCACCTGCGCATCATTGCTAAATAACCCTACAATCCAACTATCTAAACCCCAAATAGTCAACATGACAACGATAGCTATTAGCATCACAGCCATCAGTGCCCGTTTACTGAGTTGCCATGCAGCATCAATCTGCTCCGCACCGATTTTAGTCGACACCAAAATACCGAAGGCGGATGCCATCGACATCGGCAACATAAACATCAAGCCCAATAAACCAAGCATCACCTGATGTGCATTCACTACAATGTCACCCGAAGGCAAGATCAGCAAAGCAATCGCGCTGATGGCAAATACATCCACAAAAGTCACCACCGCATTGGGCAATCCAATTTTTAAAATTTTCCACAAAGTCTGCCAGTGAAAGAAAACACCAGACCACTGGATCTTTAACTTCCGCTCAAGGAAGAAAAAATAGTAAACAAACAACAGTACCCACTGCACAATCAAATGTGCCATGAATGCACCTTCAACCCCATAGCTTGTAACATAACCTTCAATGCCATAAATCAAGACATAAGCCAAAGCCACTTTGAGCAGTAAATAGATCATATTGGCGTAGAACACGCGCTTAGCCTGCCCACAGGCTTGGGTTAAAATATATAAAATGCGCAACAATAAATGCGCTGGAATCGTCCAAGCCAACAGCCACAGACATGACACAATCAATGCCTGTAAGGCCGCATCTGCCTTTAAAAAATGAAGTAAAGGAGTTGCATGATTAAACAGGTACATCGCAACAGCAGAAATCACCAGTACAATCAAAATACTTTGCTTCACAATACGCTGTATATCCGCATAATCCTGACGCCCATTGGCTTCTGCCAGCTCTTGCATCATGCCCTGTAACACCCCAATACCCGTCACAAAGCACAAAGAATAAACAGACAAACAGACAAACAGACAAACAGACAAACAGACAAACAGACAAACAGACTGCCAATGCAGCCACATGCTGAGGTGAAAAATGTGATAGAAAAATCACGTCGAACAAACTACTGAGCATAATAATGGCATTACTGAGAAAAATAGGCACCCAAAGATGCAGAAACTTTTTCATTACCCTATCACTCGATTTTTTAATTCTTTTATAAGATTCGTTTTTTGGCAGATTATTTAGATCTGAGATATTTCATTAGAAATGTATACCAGTATCCTGCCATAACTCATTCTATTTCTTATTTTTTATAAAAATGACTTTACTCAGGTGCAGGCAATGTACTTCTTACAAAATAATCCGCCATTCCTATACCAGATTGCTATTATCGATGTCACAATTTTGAATTAAATCTCAACAACTCAAGAATAATGACAGGAAAATTACAATGAACCCAAAAGAAATGAGCGGTTTAGCATTACTGGAAGCGATGCGTGATGAAAAAATCCCGGCCCCAAGTATTAGCGAAACCATGTCGATGCAACCAGCAGTGATTAAAAGCGGACATGTAGAATTTAAGGTAAAAGCTGATCATCGACATTTAAATCCGCTTGGCGGCGTCCATGGTGGTTTTGCTGCAACCGTTTTGGATACCGTGACAGGCTGCGCGATTCATACTTTACTTGAAGCAGGTGTCGGTTATGGCACCATTGATCTGAATGTAAAGATGTGCCGCCCCATACCTCAGAATCAGCCACTGAAAGCCGTAGGAAAATCAATTAATCTCAGTAGAAATTTAGGTATTTCTGAAGGTCAGATTCTGGATGAAGAAGGTCGCCTGTATGCTCATGCCACTGCGACCTGTATGATTATTCGGACTGAATGAATATTGGTAGCCTGTACAATTCATCAGACACTTCATTTAAATAATATTACTTTTCGCCTGCCCTGCTTTAACAAATGACAAGCGTGGTCGAGTTAAGCCTTGAAACTCAAAATAATGCTTGGAAACATTGGCTAATTCCACATCTTGTGTTTGTGTTGTTGAGGCTTGCCACGCTTTAGACTGATTAGTACCTGTCAAAAGATTACCAGAAATGGCATAGATATAAAGGTCTTTGCCTTGCTCTTTCAGATAGTCTGCATTCAGGAAAACTTCAAAGTTAAATTGACTTTCAGTTTCTACCAACCATTTTTCTGCAAACCATAATTGCAGCAAATCACCTAAATAAAGTGATTTTTGCGCCAAAGGCCATAGCGTGATATGAGCGTCTTTAACCGGGATATAATACTGTGCAGGATCGGCAATAATCTGAAGATAGTTTTCTTGATAATAAGCCAGTTGAGAGAAAATTTGAGGGATGCTGAGCGTATTCATTCGCTGTCTCCGATTTAGCCATTTTTGTGCTGGCAAGTAGGTTTAAATCCACACTGTTTGACCATTTGGTCAAACGACTTTATGGTTTTAATCTAGCAAGTGAAATTTATTCTGACAAGTATTTTTCGTAAAATTTATGCAATTGCCCAAATTAAAAACAGACAGGCTGTATTTATAATAAATATGATAATTTTTGCTTGACCCCCGTCAAAATCTCTCTATAATCGCTTTCAGATTCTCCAATAGCTCAGTCGGTAGAGCGACGGACTGTTAATCCGCAGGTCCCTGGTTCGAGCCCAGGTTGGAGAGCCAAATTCAAGAAAGCCCACTCATCATGAAGTGGGCTTTTTTATTATCTTAAAATTTGACGACTTGTTATTTTCAACTATTTAAAATGAATAATTATTTTCAATCCCTCATAAAATTCGATATATAAATACCCCTCTTTTCAAAATTTTGAGATATAAAAAATCCCCCATGCATGGAGGATTTTTAAACTGTCACCGAGATTAAGCCGCTTGAGCCGGAACACCGCTATGAAAACGGAAAGTTTCATCAGGCGCGAGAATTAGCTGTTTTTCAACTTCACGAATATGTAAGATTCGCTCCTGAATACCCTCTTTCGGATTTTTCAGTTTTGCTGTGGTTGCCACATCCATTGCCAAAGCCAAATAGTCTTCAAAATGGCGAGATTCGGATTTGAGCAGGTAACGGTAGTAACGTGCCAACTCATCATCAACACGCGAAGCAAGCGCGTAGAAACGCTCACAGGAACGCGCTTCCACAAAGGCACCAATCACCAAGACATCAATCAAGGCTTCAGGCTCAAAAGTGCGGATTTCCTTACGCAAACCACCAGCATAACGCCCTGCACTCAAGTTCTGCCAAGCCTGACCGCGCTTGTTCATCAATTCAAGTACTTGCTCATAATGCAGCATTTCTTCACGCACCAGCTGTGCAAGCTTCACCTGTAGATCAACAAAATAGCTATAGCGAAACATCAGGTTCATGGCCGTGCTGGCTGCTTTTTTTTCACAGTTGGCATGATCTTGCATCAAGATTTCAAGATTTTCGACCGCCATATCCAGCCATGCTTGCGGTGTTTCACAACCGAGGAAAGCAATCACCGGCTGCATCAGTTCATCATAATTAATATTCGACATAATTACTCTAATCTTAACGCGCTGACTTAATCACGGCTTTCATTTGCTGAACCGCTTGTGCCAGACCAACAAATACCGCATCCGCAATTAAAGAATGACCGATATTGAGCTCATGAATCTGTGGAATCGCAGCAATCAGCGTCACGTTATCCAAATTTAAGCCATGGCCCGCATTTACCACCAAACCTTTAGATGCAGCATATTCAGCACCTTTCACAATGCGTTCCAGTTCCGCTTGTTGCGCTTCTGGAGTTTCTGCATCGGCATAGGCGCCTGTGTGAATCTCAATCGTCGGTGCACCACAAGCAACTGCTGCATCAATTTGTGCAAAATCGGCATCAATAAATAAAGATACATCACAACCAATGGCTTCCAGCTCTTGAGTCGCGGCTTTTACAGCATCAAAATTACCCACGACATCCAGACCACCTTCAGTGGTCACTTCCTGACGTTTTTCAGGAACAAAGCAGACATGCTGTGGCTTGATTTCCTTGGCAAAGGCGATCATTTCATCTGTTACCGCCAACTCAAGGTTCATACGGGTTTTTAACGCAGGACGCATACGACGCACATCGTCATCCTGAATGTGACGACGGTCTTCACGCAAGTGCAAGGTAATGCCTTCTGCCCCTGCCTGTTCGCAGATCAATGCAGCATTGACTGGGTCTGGGTACGTCGTACCACGTGCTTGTCTTAATGTTGCGACATGGTCAATATTGACACCAAGTAATGCAGCCATAATTTTTTCCTAACTACGATTGAGATTGAGAGTTTTGAATCCAAAGTTGTCGACTTTTTAATGGTCGATCACCGAGCAAGGCCGTAATCACCTGTCGATACAGTTTCGTCAGTAATTGTAACTGTTCCGGATTAAAATCCCCACCATTTTCATGCGTCAACATGCTTAAAATCTGTTGACCAGACATGGTGAAGCGTAAGGCTTTGGCCGAAGGCATAAAGCCGGCATTGAGCTGAAAATAATAGTGCTGTAATGGATCAATCTGCGCCTGATTGGCATCTACCGAAAAATCCAGACCATAACCGAGTTCTTCCAACAAAACATGCTCAAACTGGCGCAAGATCTGTTTTAAATATAAATTTGGATTGGATTGTGCGGATAACTGCTGCAATGCAGTCAAGGTCTCAGCATATTTGGCAAAAGTTTGCGGCATTTCGACTTCTAAAGGACATAGCCGCAACAGGATTTCATTCAAATAAAAACCCGAGAAAAAAGCATCGCCAAAAAAGAAAATCGGCTGATTGACAATTTCCAGTTTAGTAAAGTTTTTAAGTTCGGATTTACCTGAAGCTTGCAAACGAATGGGCTGATACTGCGGTGGTGGCATTTGCCTGAGAATACCATCTACCCTGCCATATTCCTGGGTGAATAAATGCACAATATGACTGCGTTCACGGTACTTACGATGATGAATCAAATAGCCATGCAGTACTTCGTTACGCATAAGCGGGTACTTTAATCCTTATCTTTTTTTGATTTTTTATCATCTTCTTCGTCATCCCCATCCGGGATCACTGCACCCACAACAGCCGCAGTACCTTTGACTGCGACTTTTGTGGTTTTATAAGCCACCTTGACAGGAACCGTGACCACTTTATGAATACAGCCTTGCAGGAATAAAACACATACAACCACTGCCAACACTTTTATCATCACGGTATTCCTTAAAGGGTCTTACAAATTTTTATCGCTTAGATATCACTATAACCTAAGCTTTTTAATGCACGCTCATCATCAGACCAGCCACCTTTGACTTTCACCCAAAGGGTTAGCATTATTTTTTGCTCGAACATTTTTTCCATGTCGAGACGCGCATCCATACCGATTTTTTTCAGTTTGACACCTTTTTCGCCAATCACAATGGCTTTTTGGCTCGGACGATCGACAAAAATCGTGGCATCAATATAGGTACAGGCTGCTTTCATA
This sequence comes from Acinetobacter lwoffii, assembly GCF_015602705.1. Lineage (NCBI taxonomy): Bacteria > Pseudomonadati > Pseudomonadota > Gammaproteobacteria > Moraxellales > Moraxellaceae > Acinetobacter > Acinetobacter lwoffii. Next base: position 1,017,703 of record NZ_CP059081.1, on the reverse strand, counting down.
CGACCGGTTTTTTCATTCAAGACCGGCTCTTCAGTTTTGAAGGATTCGATCTGAACGGTCAAATCGTATGGAAGCTCTTCACCCAGCTGACGCATGATCTTTTCACGGATAATTTCAGACGCCAGGAAACGCTCTGAACGATCGGTCAGTTGATCCAGTGAATACAGTGGTGGCTGGAACGGAAGATACTTGGCAATCGTGTCACGTAAATGTTCAAGATTGGCACCACGAAGTGCAGATACCGGTACGATTTCCGCAAAGTTCATCAGCTTTTCCCGTTCACGAATCAGCGGCAGAGCTTCATTCTTGTTTTCAAAAGTATCCAGCTTGTTGATCACTAGAATCACTGGCATTTCAGCATTTTTTAGCTTTTCCAGAACCAGATCATCGTTTGGCGTCCACTTTTGTGCATCCACCACGAATAAAACCAGGTTCACATCACGCAAAGCCGAATGTGCCGCACGGTTCATCATTTTATTGATGGCACGGACTTCTTTTTTATGCATCCCCGGTGTATCGACAAATACAGCCTGAGATTTTTCACGTGAATCAATCCCCACGATTTTATGACGTGTGGTTTGCGGTTTACGTGAAGTAATTGAAAGCTTCTGACCCAGAATATGGTTCATTAAGGTAGATTTACCCACATTCGGGCGACCGACAATGGCCACAAAACCACTACGATAATCTGATGGGATTTCGGTGCCTTGTGCACTAAAAAATTGACTAATAAGGTCGTGACTGTCGCTGTGCGACTCGTGATCAGCATCAATGTGATCGGAATGAGTAGTCATTAAGACTTATGCTCCAAAAGTTTCAAAATATCCGCCGCAACGGCTTGTTCAGCAAAACGCCGGCTCGCGCCTTCGCCTTGCATAGTCGGTAATCCCGCAATCTGGCATTCCACTTTAAAATGCTGATTGGGTGCATCACCTTGAATATCTACAACCTCGTAAACTGGGAGAGGTTTCTTACGTGCTTGTAAATACTCTTGTAAGCGAGATTTAGGATCTTTAAGCTGATCTGTCGGCTCAATATGATCTAAATAGGGCTCGTACCATTTTAACACAATCGGTTCTAGCACAGTGAGATCACCGCAGTCGACATAGATTGCGCCAATAATGGCTTCTACTGTATCTGCCAGTATAGACTCACGATGATGACCACCAGATTTTAATTCACCGGTACTGAGAATTAAATTCTGGCTCAGTTTTAAATCATTGGCGATTTTTCCTAATGCTTCCTGACGAACCAGGGTTGCACGCATACGCGTCAACCGGCCTTCATTTTCGCTTGGATAGGCATTAAAAAGATAATTCGCAATGATCATCCCTAAAAGAGAATCGCCCAGAAATTCCAGGCGCTCGTAGTTGTGTTTATGACTGACTGAACGATGAGTCAATGCCAGTTTCAGCAAATCAGCCTGTTTAAACTGATAGCCGATTCGTTTAGCAAGACGTTCATCATTTAGCTTTGACTGTGCTTTGATCAAACTCTTTCTCAAACTTCATCACTAAATCGATATTCATTATGAAATTTTTACGAATTTCATAATTCTTGTGCACCTGTAAACCATCGGTATTGGTAACTTTGGCAATTTCGTCAAACTTCAGATCACGAATATTATTCATTTCTAAACGCTGACTCATCTGTTGACGGAATGTTTCTGGCGTTATATTGGCTGGAGCGCTTTTTAACAGCGCCTCAATCTCACCATCTACCATACGATCATCGAAGTATGGCCCCCACACTGCAATCGCCACTTTTGCAAGAAATGCAAAGCCCACGATTGCAAATAAAACCCCAATATAAGAAGCACCTTGTTGATGTCTCATTTTTATTTTCCTTATTGAAACAATTAATCGATTGTTCCGTTTCGACCAAACGATGGCAATTTAAAGCCAGGTTCTTTATGCATCCAGATATAGAAGGCACGACCTGTTAAGTTTTCTTCCGGAACAAGCCCCCAAAAACGACTGTCAGCACTCTGATCGCGATTATCCCCCATCGCAAAGTAATGACCTTCTGGCACTTTCACTTCCCAATATAAACCATTTTCACCTGAATATTTACCATTTTCCAGATAGTTAATAAAAGGTGCCTGACGAGCGACATTCACACCTTCCAGCTCACGCATGGTAAAGGTATGCTCACCCAAGGTTTCTTTATGATAAATGGCATTTGGAGTATCTAAACGGTCTTTTTCGCGGCTAAATTCTACTGGAACTTTCGCCACTTTTTCACCATTAATGCTCAACTGGCCATGATCATAAACAATATGATCGCCTGGCAAGCCGACAATACGCTTGATATAACTGATGGTCGGTTGCGGTGGATAACGGAATACCGCTACATCACCACGTTCCGGGCTGCCGGTATCAATAATTTTGGTATTGACCATAGGCAGTTTGATGCCATAGTCAAATTTATTCACCAGAATAAAATCGCCGGTTTCCAGCGTCGGCACCATCGAATCGGATGGAATATTAAAAGGTTCATATAAAAACGAACGCAGTACCAGCACAATCGTCAGTACCGGCCAAAAGTCATAAGCCCAGGTGATAATGAAATTCTCATGGCCTTTGCCTCGGGTTTGTCTTTGTTTCAAAACAAACTTGTCTAGCAACCACACTGCAACAAAAAACAGGGTCGCAGGCACAAGAATCAAATTAAAATCAAAATCCATGGGCTTATATCCTTATTATTTTAGCGTTCGACTTTTAATACGGCTAAGAACGCTTCTTGCGGGATTTCTACGCTACCCACCTGTTTCATGCGTTTCTTACCTTCTTTCTGTTTAGACAGAAGTTTTTTCTTACGTGACACGTCACCACCATAACACTTCGCCAATACGTTTTTACGCATCGCTTTCACAGTCGAACGTGCAATGATTTGCGCACCAATTGCCGCCTGAATCGCGACATCAAACATTTGACGTGGAATCAGGTCTTTCATTTTTTCAACCAGTGCAATACCACGATGGCGTGCATCGTTACGGTGACAGATCATCGCCAAGGCATCGACTTTTTCACCATTGATCAAGACATCTACTTTGACTAAAGAGGAGCTTTCAAAACGGACAAAGTTATAGTCGAGTGATGCAAAACCACGTGAACAAGACTTCAATTTATCAAAGAAATCCATCACCACTTCGGCCATTGGAATTTCGAAAGTAATAGAAACCTGATTCGCCATAAACTTCATGTCTTTTTGCACACCACGGCGCTCAACACACAATGTCATGACGTTACCCAGGTATTCTTGCGGCACAAGAATATGACATTCAGCAATCGGTTCACGCAGATCTTCAACGGTTGAACCATCCGGCATTTTGGATGGACTGTCGATATAAATCGTCTGACCATTCTTCATCACCGCTTCATAAATTACAGTTGGCGCAGAAGAAATCAGGTCAAGATCGTATTCGCGTTCCAGACGCTCCTGTACGATCTCCATGTGCAGCATGCCCAAGAAGCCACAGCGGAAACCAAACCCGAGTGCATCTGAACTTTCAGGTTCAAAGAACAAGGCCGAGTCATTAATTTGTAGCTTATGCAATGCTTCACGGAAAGGTTCAAAATCGCTGGCATCAATTGGGAATAAACCGGCATAAACCTGCGGTTTCACCTTTTTAAAGCCCGGTAATGTTGCCACTTCAGGTGTCGCTGCCAGAGTAATCGTATCACCGACCGGTGCACCGAAAATATCTTTAATACCTGCAATGACAAAACCAACTTCACCCGCTTCCAGCATACCGGTTTCAGTATGTTTCGGGTTAAAGATACCCACAGAAGTAATGATGTGCGTTTGACCTGTTGATTTAATCAACATTTTGTCGCCTTTACGCACACGACCTTGCTTGACCCGAACCAGAGAAACCACACCCAGGTAGTTATCAAACCATGAATCTACAATCAGGGCTTGCAATGGTGCTTCACGATCACCTTCCGGTGCAGGAATTACATTGACCAGTGTTTCAAGCACACCTTCAATACCCAAACCTGTTTTTGCAGAACAGGTCGGCGCTTCTGTGGCTTCAATTCCGATAATGTCTTCAATTTCCTGAATGACACGTTCAGGTTCGGCTTGCGGCAAGTCGATCTTATTCAGTACCGGAAGTACTTCCAGACCTTGTTCAATTGCGGTATAGCAGTTGGCAACAGACTGTGCTTCTACGCCCTGCGCTGCATCTACCACCAGCAAGGCACCTTCACAGGCAGCGAGCGAGCGTGATACTTCATACGAGAAGTCGACGTGTCCCGGTGTATCAATAAAGTTCAACTGATACTCTTGACCGTTGGGATGAGTATAGTACAAGGTTACCGAAGTGGCTTTAATGGTAATCCCACGTTCGCGCTCAAGCTCCATTGAGTCAAGGACTTGAGCCTGCATTTCACGATCTTGCAAGCCGCCACAAGTTTGAATAAAGCGATCCGCTAGGGTCGATTTACCGTGGTCAATGTGCGCAATAATCGAGAAGTTACGAATGTTTTTAATATCAACAGATTTTTTAGCTTGCGCCATGGGTTACCTTGAGAAAAAACACGCTATGTAATTTAAAAATATTACATAACAAAAGCCGAATAGAAATTGCGAAGGATTATAGCAGAATGGTGATCTAGAAAAAGAATTATATTTTTTCCTTTATTCCCTAGGTCGCGTACACCTCAGTCAGATGAAATCTGGATCACCATGATTAGAAAATAGCTCCCCAGCTCCACTTCTTCCTCAATATTATCAAAGTGTACTGATCAAACTGGAAAATGTTGCCTCATTAATCCAGATGTAAAGTTGAAAAGTCAAAAGGATTTACATGCTCTGAAAGTGGCTGATAAGCCTGAGTAAAAGTTGGTGACATACGCTTTGGACGCCCCGTGGCCATTTCGATACAAGCCCATTGCGTACTGCCGTTAAACAACAGGGTCTGATCCTGTGGTCGATAAAATGCGTATTGTCTAAAGGAATACAGGGCATTGATATCATTCAGCCAAGTGCGCAGAATAATCTCGTCTCCTTCAAAAGCTGCCTTGCGATATTGCACCTGATGTTCAACTGCGACCATGGCATGTTTCAGCTCTACATATTGCTTGAGTCCCAAGCCCAGCTTTTCAATATGAGCGGATGCGACATCCTGCATCCATTGCACATAGATCACATTGTTCACATGACCCAATCCATCAATATGTTTGGCTTGAACCGTTAATGCAAGATCAAAAATACCGCTCACTGTGCTGTTATCCTTTCCATGATTTTAAGGTTATAGAGTCTACCGAATTTATCGCTGCGGTAAATTGCAAAAAATAAAAAACCGCTTCTACAAGCGGTCTTTCATGAAAATCCAGCAATTTTATGAGATACGCATGCCGACCACAGCAAGCTGACCCTGACGAATTAAGGTCACGCGCGCGATGCTACCCTTTTTCAGTTCAGACACCTCTTGCACAAACTGATTGGAATTCAGTACTTTCTGGTTATTAATTTGCGTGATCACATCATTCGGCATAATTCGTGCCTGTGCCGCAATACCACCCGGTCGTACATCCTGAATCACCACCCCACCTTTAATTTCTAACTGCGTCAGCTCTGCCGGACTAAGATCACGAATTGAAACCCCGATTACTGGCCCTTTGTTCGGCTGTGCCTGCGTGCCTGCTTTTGCTGGGGTATCATCTGGTGCCGCACTTAAAGTCGCTGAAAGATTACGACGTTTATCATCACGCAAGATTTCAAGCTGTACCTGCTGCTGGGGTGCAGTACGGTTCAGATAGTTCAACAATTCACTGGTACGTGAAATTGGGGTACCGTTGTATTTTAAGATGACATCACTGGCACGCAGACCTGCACGTGCAGCCGGTGAGTTCGGTGCAACCTGAGTCACCAAGGAACCTTCAGGTTTAGGAAGGTTATAAGATTCCGCCAAGTTACGGTCGATATCCTGCAAACTCACCCCCAGATATGAACGCGTCACTTTGCCGTTCTTCTTCAGCTGATCTGCAACTTCCATCGCGACATCAATCGGAATCGAGAAAGACAAGCCCATATAACCACCGGTTCCACTAAAGATCCGTGAGTTAACACCGACTACTTCACCACGCTGGTTAAACAGAGGGCCACCGGAATTACCCGGGTTTAGAGCTACATCGGTCTGGATAAAAGGTACTGCGGTTTCACCCATCATATTACGCATTTTGGCACTGACAATTCCGGCAGAAGCGGAATAATCAAAACCAAATGGCGAACCAATGGCAAGTACAGGCTCACCAACACGTAAGCGTCCTACATCCCCTGTCCGTAATTCTGGAAAATTCGAACCACTTACCTTCAGCAAAGCTACGTCGGTACGTGCATCACTCCCTACAACAGTGGCATCAATTTCACGACGGTCATTCAGGGTAATGGTGACTTTGGAAGCATCTTCAACCACATGGTGATTGGTCAGCAGATAGCCATCCTTGCTGATAAAGAATGCACTGCCATAACCGGTTTTTTCCTGCGGCATACGCTGCTGCGGAATAATCACCTGATTGCCAAAAAAGCGGCGCAAAATTTCCGGCACTTGTTGTTGTAAGAGCTCTTCTTCGCTCATTTTTTTAACGACATTGACACTGACTACAGCAGGACTGACCTGCTCCACCAGATTTGAAAAATCAACCGGCGTGACCGCCTGCAACTGTGCAGCACTCATGGTAAGGGTCGCTGCAAATAATCCTTTTTTTAAGTCTAGAATTTTCATATAAATTATTCACTCAAATTGTTGATAAATTTATGTAAATAGGTTTTATCACAAACACTGTAAAGTTTAAGTAATAATATGTTTCAATACTTTATTTTGGGCAATATCTCATTATTAAAGCATTAAGTTAAGGCTTTGATTAATTTTTTTCATCAATAAATGAGCACTTCAACGCTTGCCTTTTGTACAAAAAAGCGCTGTTATTACCAAACTTTTTTTAAAATTAGCTGATGGACATGTCTAATTTATCCCTTACCCATCAATTTGACGTCATTATTGTGGGCAGTGGCGGTGCCGGTTTAAGTTTAGCCTTATCGCTCCCGGAACATTTTAATATTGCAGTCTTGGCGAAATCCACCCTGACAGATGCCAGCACTTTTTATGCTCAAGGCGGCGTGGCCGCAGTACTGGATGAAATGGATTCGATTGAACAGCATATTGATGACACCATGATTGCAGGCGCACAGCTATGCGAAATGAATGCGGTTAAACAGACGGTAGAAGGTGGCAAACCTTCAGTTGATTTCCTGCTGAAACACGGTGTGCAATTTACCCTCGATGAACAGGAACAATTACATCTCACCCGTGAAGGTGGTCATTCACAGCGCCGAATTATTCATGCGGCCGATGCCACGGGTCGTGCCATTTCCACTACTCTGGTACAACGTGCTCAAGAAAAACAGAATATTAAAATTTTTGAAAATTATATTGCGATTGACCTGATCTGTTCACAAAAGCTGGGGTTAGACGGCGATAATCGCGCGCTGGGTTTATATGTACTGGATGAAAAAACTGAAAAAGTGCATACCTTCTTGGCACCATTTACCGCGCTAGCCTGTGGCGGTGCCATGAAAGCCTATCTTTACACCTCAAATCCAGATATTGCTACGGGTGATGGTATTGCCATGGCTTATCGTGCCGGCTGCCGGGTCGCAAATATGGAATTTAACCAGTTCCATCCGACCTGCCTGTATCATCCACAAGCACGTTCTTTCCTGATTACTGAAGCAATGCGTGGTGAAGGCGCTTATCTGCGTCTGCCTGATGGTGAACGCTTTATGCTGCGTTTTGACGAGCGCGCCGAACTCGCACCGCGTGATATCGTGGCACGTGCCATCGACTATGAAATCAAGCGGCTCGGTATTCGTCATGTCTGGCTGGACATTACCCATAAAGATGAAAGCTTTGTCAAAGAGCATTTCCCTACCCTGTATGCTCGTTTGCTCGAACTGGGTATTGATATTACTAAGGACATGATTCCAGTTGTTCCGGCAGCCCATTACACCTGCGGTGGTGTCATAGTCGATGAAAACAGTCAGACTGATATTGTCGGACTCTATGCGATTGGGGAAACCTCTTATACTGGCCTGCATGGTGCTAACCGTATGGCCAGTAACTCACTTTTAGAATGTTTTGTCTATGGAATGAGTGCAGCCAAGCACATTCAGGAAAATTTCAAGGCCGATCAGCCAGCTCCTGCAGTTCCAGCTTGGGATGATTCTCAGGTGACCAACCCGGATGAGGATGTCGTGATTCTGCAAAACTGGGATGAGCTACGTCAGACCATGTGGAACTATGTTGGCATTGTCCGCACGACCAAACGCCTGGAACGTGCGCTACATCGTATTGAAATGCTGAAAAAAGAAATTACCGAGTACTATCAGGATTACCAGGTCAGCAAAAATCTGATCGAGCTGCGCAATCTGGTGCTGGTGTCCGAGATGATCGTGCGCTGCGCCATGCACCGTAAAGAATCTCGCGGTTTGCATTTCACCCTGGATTATCCCGAGCTGCTACCAGAATTACGCAAAACAGTCCTCGTCCCACCAAATTTTGAAGTGGAAACGCCTTTGGTGAATTGTTAAAAGTAGATGGAGATAACATCCTTGGATGATATCTCCTTTTCTTTTTAGATTTTTATCTGCTCAAAGGTAGCTTAGGCTATTTACAGTCAATCTTTTATATTTCAGATAATTAACGTTGTGGTGGAATTGAATATGTTCCGGTCACATGCGCCACAGGTTCATCCTGATCAATCGAATAAATCCAGACTTCTCCCACAATCAATGCTTTGCCCACCTTGATGAGCTTACACTCTCCCCGTATATCTGTTCCACCTGAAGGTTTACGTAAAAAATTGATATTCAAGTTAGTGGTCACAGCCAAACCAACCAATCCAATTTCACCCAGAATCGCGACATAAAGAGCAAAATCCGCCAAGGTCATCATGGTTGGGCCAGAAACTGTGCCGCCTGGGCGCAATTCTTCTGATCTCACCTGATAAAGCAGAGTGGCTCCACGCGGAGAAACGGCTTCAATCCGGCACTTCTCCAGACTTTGCGGAAATTCTTTTTGTAAAAATTGTTCTATCTCAGTTTTGGTCGTTTTCATATGATTAAAAAATCTTCTATATCAGTCTTAATATAGAAGATTCTTCACAGATAAACCTAGAGAAAAATTAAATAAAAAGTATTTTAATTCCAAGCTTATTTTAAATAACTTAAGGCCTGCTCAAATACCTGCTCAGGCGTTTGAGTTGCATCCAGACGTTTGATCCGTTCAGGATGACGTTGCCATAAAGTTTCATATCCCGCTCTCACTTTCTCAAAGAAAGTGACTTTTTCCTGTTCAAAGCGATCCAGCGCACCACGTTCACGTGCTCGGTTCATCCCCAATTCAATAGGCGCTTCTAACCAGAAAGTAATGTCCGGCATGCGTGCGACAAAGTGGTCATTCAGTAATTGCAACTTTGTTTCACTGAGACCCCGACCTGCACATTGATAGGCAAAGCTGGCATCGCTAAAACGGTCACACAGGACAATTTTCCCGGCTTCCAATGCAGGCAGAATCACTTGTGCCAGATGCTGGGCACGCGCCGCATACATCAATAACAGCTCGGTATCATGCGCCATGGTTTCTTCATGATTCACTGTCAACAATAGCGAACGAATCTGCTCAGCCATTGGGGTTCCACCCGGTTCACGAGTCAAAATGACATCTTTACCCTGTGCGATAAAATCTTCATAGATCGAACGAATGAGCGTGGTTTTACCTACACCTTCTGTGCCTTCAAAGCTAATAAACATACTCATTCCTTATTTTTCGAGCGTAAAATCGTCAGATATTCCTGTACGGCTTTATTGTGGTCATTCAGATTGCTCGTGAACTTATGTCCACCATTACCGGTAGCGACAAAATACAGATTGTCAGAATTATCCGGATGCATGGCTGCTTCAATGGCTTTCTTGCTTGGCAACGCAATTGGCGTTGGCGGCAAACCTGAAATAGTATAGGTGTTATACGGCGTCGGTGTGCGTAAATCTTTACGGGTAATATTGCCATTATAATTATCGCCCATTCCGTAAATCACTGTTGGATCGGTCTGTAAACGCATGCCAATTTTTAAACGGCGTACAAATACCCCAGAAACCTGTTCCAATTCACGATCTACACTGGTCTCTTTTTCAATAATCGATGCCATAATCAGCGCGTCATATTTATTCTGATATGGCAGATCAGTTGCACGTTTCGCCCACGCCTCATCCAGTGCTTTCATCTGGCGCTGATACAGATTGGTCAGAATTTTACGGTCAGTTTCACCTTTGGCAAAGAAATAAGTATCCGGTGCAAACAGCCCTTCAGGATGTGAAAACGGAATATTCAATTCTTTGAGTAATTGCTCAGTAGGCAGATGCAGTACTTCTTTGGTGACTAAATCATTTTTCTTCAGGGCATCAATCAGTTGCTTAAAGGTCGTGCCTTCAATTACCAGAATCCGGCTCATCTGGGCATTGTCTGCATCGGAAATCATCTCCAAGACCTGACGGATGCTCATGCCTTGGCGTACTTCATACACGCCCGCTTTCATGGTGTCATGAATCATGATGCGCTGATACAGCTTGAGAATGATCGGGAAACTCACCTGATCTTCTGTGGCCAGACGATCAATAAAACCGGAATAGGTTTGACCAGATTCGATCGCGAGCAGCTGTTTTTTTCCTTCTACAGGATACTCCTTCCACAAACTGCTTTTCAGGATTAACGCCAAGATCAAAGCAATCCCCATCAGGACCAAGGCAATTCTTTTGAAAGATGAGGAGAATCTCGCTTTATTTTTCTTTTTGGCTTTAGGTTTGGAAGCTGACATATTAAGACATCTGGTTTAATCGAAGACGGTTAAAAAGTTCAATACAAGCATTGCCATCCAAGGCGCGCTGCTCAAATTGTGTGACAATTTTCATCGGGCTGAGTGCATTGCAGAAAAACAGACTCCGAATATGGGAAATTTCATCCATACCGATATATCGTTGCTCATAGACAATACCCTGATCTTGCATACGTTGTAGAATTTCTGCACGCATGACACCGAAGACGCCATTATAACGGAGTTCTGGCGTAATCCATGTATTCTTTATAAGAATGAAACAATTACTGCTCACCCCTTCGACAATGCCACCTTGTACATCTGTCACTATTGCCTCAGGCCAGCCGCGTTGATCTGCTTCCTGTTTCAGCAAAACCTGCTCTAGACGGTTTAAGGTTTTTAGCCCTACCAGACTCGGCATCGTCAGTCCTAATGCCTGCTGTAAAATGCCACTTTGAATCTGCTCAAACTTAAAATCCTGTACGGTTTGAGGATAATAAAATAGCCAGAGATCTGCGGGATGATCCGGCAAACTATAACCGCGCTGACCCACTCCACGACTGAGCACAATCTTTAATGTCCCGTTCAGCTTACCCTCTGATTCCCCGAGAAGCTGTAAACTTTCCGTGATCAGATCGAGATTGGCATTCAGGCTTAAGCTCTGATTGCTGTTTTGCAAACGTGTCAAATGACGATCATACAATTCAATCCGGTTATGTCGAATCCGGGCCGTAGTAAAACAGCCATCACCATAATGAAAGCCACGATCCAGCACATCTATCTGGCTGACCTGTTGGGCATTTTTTAAATACAGCATATTTTGCAGCCTCTAAAATGAAAAATTGAGCAGTCAGATTCAGGCTTCACCTATATATCTTTTTTACTCACATCCAATTCTTTTTTAATTATTTTTTATGCAAAAAATCTCAAGCTATTCTTGCCTCATCTAACAAAAGCTAAAAAACTTGAGGCAAAAAATGAACACGCGTAAATTAAAAATTGGGGTACTGGCAGCGCTACTTTCAGCAAGCGCCTTAAGCGTTTCAGCAAAAGATTTCCTGAACGTGTCTTATGACCCGACTCGCGAATTGTACGACAACTTTAATAAAGAATTCAGTGCTTACTGGAAAAAAACCACTGGCCAGGAAGTCAATTATAAACAGTCGCATGGCGGTTCAGGCAAACAGGCACGTGCGGTGATTGATGGTCTGGATGCAGATGTTGTAACACTGGCACTGGCAGCAGATATTGATGAAATTGCAGAACGTGGTTTGCTGCCTAAAGACTGGCAAAAGAAATTCCCGCAGAATTCGACACCCTATACTTCAACCATCGTTTTTCTTGTACGTAAAGGCAATCCAAAAGGAATCAAAGACTGGGGAGATCTGGTTAAACCAGGCATAGACATTATTACCCCGAACCCAAAAACTTCAGGTGGTGCACGCTGGAATTATCTGGCTGCCTGGGCGTGGGCCAAACACCAGAAAGGTGGCAATGATGCCAAAGCACAAGACTTTGTCCGTCAAATCTACAAACAAACCAAAGTACTGGATTCGGGTGCACGTGGTGCTACCACGACTTTCGCTGAACGCGGGATTGGGGATGTATTACTGGCTTGGGAAAATGAAGCACATTTGGCCGTCCGCGAACAGCCGGGAAAATTTGAAATCATTACTCCTTCTCTGTCTATTCTGGCTGAACCACCCGTGGCAATCGTAGAAAAAAATGCCAAGAAAGATGGTAATGAACATCTGGCCAAAGCCTATTTAAATTACCTCTATTCACCTGCTGGACAGACTGTGGCGGCGAAAAACTTTTACCGTCCACGTAATGCGAATGTATTAAAGCAATACAGTACCGTATTCAAGTCCTTAAAACTGGTCACCATTGATAAAGAATTTGGTGGCTGGACCAAGGTTCAGAAACAGCATTTTGACAATGGCGGTGTGTTTGATCAGATTGTCAAAGCCAATCACGCAAAATAATACTTTAAATGCAGTTCATTATGGCCTTTATTCATAAGGCCATTCTTATTTCAAACACTTAAGAGCTTATTTATCTCTTTTTTTCATATAAAATTCATTTTTAATTATTTTTTATGCATAAAGAATAAGTTTATTCTGCGCTTATGTTACAGAACATATCAGAGATTCAGTCCAGATGAGCATTTCAAACACATTAAAACTTGGGGTTTTAGCAGCTGTTATCTCGGCAACCTCATTTGGTGCAGCAGCACGTGATTTTCTCAATGTATCCTATGATCCGACCCGTGAACTGTATGAAGATGTAAATAAGAATTTTGGCAAATATTGGGAAAGCCGTACCGGTCAAAAAATCAATTTCAAGCAATCGCATGGCGGTTCAGGCAAACAGGCACGTGCCGTGATTGATGGTCTGGATGCTGATGTAGTCACGTTGGCACTGGCGGCCGATATTGATGTGCTGGCAGAAAAAGCTAAACTGTTACCTGCGGACTGGCAAAAGAAATTGCCTCAAAACTCGACGCCTTATACTTCAACCATCGTGTTCCTGGTGCGTAAAGGCAATCCGAAAGAGATTAAGGACTGGGGTGATCTGGTCAAACCGGGCGTAGCAATCATTACCCCAAACCCGAAAACTTCAGGCGGTGCACGCTGGAATTATCTGGCGGCTTGGGCTTGGGCCAAACATCAGGCGGGCGGCAACGATAAGACTGCGCAAGAATTTGTTCGTAAAATTTATAAAAATACCAAAGTTCTGGATTCCGGGGCACGTGGTTCAACCACGACCTTTGCTGAACGTGGCATTGGGGATGTTTTACTCGCATGGGAAAACGAAGCGCATTTAGCCCTTCGCGAACAGCCGGGCAAGTTTGAAATTATTACCCCTTCTCTGTCGATTCTGGCTGAGCCACCGGTGGCGATTGTAGAAAAAAATGCCAAGAAAAAAGGCAACCAGCACTTGGCTCAAGGTTATTTGAACTTCCTGTATTCGCCATTGGGTCAAGACCTGGCAGGTAAACATTATTATCGTCCACGTAATGCCAAAGTACTGGCCAAATACAGCCAAGTATTTAAGCCATTAAAACTGGTGACGGTTGATCAGGAATTTGGCGGCTGGAACAAAGTACAAAAGACTCACTTTGAAAATGGTGGTGTATTTGACCAGATCGTTAAAGCCAACAGCGCGAAATAATTTTCCAAGCTGATTGATATAGGAGCATCGACATGATTCATACGCTTATCGTTCCTGGTGTAGGTGGCAGTGAATACAACCACTGGCAAACCTGCTTACAACACCGGCTGATGCGATGCTCCCGTGTGCAGCAAAAGGACTGGAATCATCCGGTACTGGATATCTGGGTAGCAGAATTTGTCAAAACTCTGCAAGCCATTCCAGCAGAGGTTCAGATTGTCGCACACAGCTTTGGCTGTCTGACCAGTATTGCGGCCCTTGCCCAACATCCCGAACTCAATGCAAAAGTAAAAAATCTGCTATTGGTGGCACCAGCTAATCCGGCACGATTTGGGGAAAATGGTTTTTCGCGCGACAGTCAGACTGACTACAGCACCTATTTTCAACAGCTCAAGCTTCAGGTGCCCACCACGTTATTGATCAGTGAAAATGATCCCTGGTTAAGTTTTGAAGATGCCCACATACTGGCCCAAACCTGGAAAATCAAACCAATTAATCTGGGTGCAGTCGGTCATGTCAATGTCGCTTCTGGTTTTGGCCCTTTTCCTGAAATTGAACACTATTTGATTTCAGAAAACACTATGCCCCATATCAGCAAAGTTGATGAGAGCAAGTGTTATTTTAAATTTGCATTTTAGTCGCTGCAAATTATGCTTGTGCCCAAATTGTTTTTTTATTTTAGCTGATTGACTTCAATCAGCTTTCTCTCTTCTGAGGAGTAATCATGTCGCAGCGATCCCGAGTGCTGCCAGGATTTGGTCTTTCTCTAGGCTTTACCCTAGCGTATTTGTCATTAATCGTTTTGATCCCGCTGTCAGCTGTTTTTATTAAATCACTGGGCATTGGCTGGGATGGCTTATGGGAAATCCTGAGCTCTGAACGTATCTTGAAATCATTGCAGTTAAGTTTCACCGCGGCCATTGTCGCTGCACTGGTCAATGTAGTGTTTGGCCTGTTACTGGCGTGGTGTCTGGTACGTTACAGCTTTCCGGGCAAACGTATTGTCGATGCCCTGGTAGATTTGCCTTTTGCCTTACCCACTGCGGTTGCGGGTATTGCCCTGACCTCTTTATATGCACCGACCGGCTGGATTGGTCAATATTTAGAACCGATTGGCATTCAAGTCGCTTATACCCCGATTGGTATTACACTGGCATTGATCTTTATTGGTCTGCCTTTTGTAGTGCGTACGGTTCAGCCAGTCCTTAGCGATCTGGAAACCGAACTGGAAGAAGCTGCATCTGCATTGGGTGCCAACCGTTTTCAGATTGTGACCAAAGTGATTTTCCCAATTCTGCTGCCTGCGCTGATCACTGGCTTCGCTTTAGCCTTTGCCCGTGGTGTCGGTGAATATGGTTCAGTGATCTTTATTGCTGGTAACCAGCCTTTTGAAACGGAAATTGCACCCTTAATGATTATTTCTCGCCTAGAAGAATATGACTATGCCGGTGCAACCACGATTGCTGTCGTCATGCTACTGATTTCCTTCGTGATGCTATTCCTGATTAACTTATTACAGGCATGGGCTAGCCGTCGTACCGGGAGAACTGCGCGATGAGTTTAAATACCAACAGCAATGCGCTGGCTGAAAAGTTGCAATCCCGTGATGCAACCCGTGAGCCAACTTGGGTACGTTATACGCTGCTCACTATTGCCTTAATCTTCTTTTTAAGCTGCCTGATTCTGCCCTTGATTCTGGTTTTTGTTGAAGCCTTTAAACAAGGGGTTGGCGTTTATACCCAAGCGCTGGTGCATCCGGATACCTTGTCAGCTGTGAAACTTACCTTGCTGACTGCTGCAATCGCAGTACCGCTTAACGTCGTATTTGGTGTTGCGGCAGCCTGGTCTGTGGCGAAGTTTAACTTTCCCGGTAAATCATTCCTGACAACCATTATTGATCTCCCCTTCTCGGTTTCACCTGTAATCGCGGGTATGATGCTGGTGCTGATTTTCGGTACCCAAGGCTGGATGGGTTCCTGGCTGATGGATCATGATATCAAGATCCTCTATGCGGTGCCTGCAATTGTCCTGGCGACTATCTTCATTACTGTACCTTTTGTTGCACGCGAGTTGATTCCGTTAATGGAAGCACAAGGAACCGACGAAGAAGAAGCTGCGATTGTACTCGGCGCATCTGGCTGGCAGACTTTCTGGAAAGTGACCCTGCCCAATATCAAATGGGGTCTGATTTATGGCGTGATTCTGTGTAATGCGCGGGCCATGGGTGAATTTGGTGCGGTGTCGGTGGTTTCTGGCCATATCCGTGGTGAAACCAATACCTTGCCGCTACACGTCGAAATTCTTTATAACGAATATACCTTTAGTGCTGCGTTTGCCGTGTCTTCGCTTCTGGCTCTCCTCGCAATTGTAACCCTGATTTTAAAAACATGGGTGGAACTGCGCCAGGAAAAACAAGACAAACGTAATGAAGATTCAACAGTTTCTTAAGGAATGCCCACATGAGTATTCAAGTACAAAATATTGAAAAACACTTTGGTGCATTCCATGCACTGAAAAACATTTCGCTGGATTTCCCGGATGGTCAACTGGTCGCGCTTCTTGGCCCATCTGGTTGTGGCAAAACCACTTTGCTACGGATTATTGCCGGCCTGGAATCTGCGGATGGTGGCCAAGTGATTTTAGAAGGTCAGGATGCCACCAATGTTCATGTGCGTGAGCGTGAAGTTGGTTTTGTATTCCAGCACTATGCCCTGTTCCGTCATATGACGGTATTTGACAACATCGCCTTTGGCCTGCGTGTGCGTCCACGTAAAACTTGTCCATCGGAAGCGGAAATTAAAAAACGTGTGACACGTTTACTCGACTTGGTTCAGCTCGGTTTCCTTGCTGACCGATATCCAGCTCAACTTTCTGGTGGTCAGCGTCAGCGTATTGCCCTTGCACGTGCTCTGGCAGTTGAACCGCGCGTATTGTTACTGGATGAACCTTTCGGCGCACTGGATGCCAAAGTCCGTAAGGAGCTACGTCGCTGGTTGCGTACCCTGCATGACGAATTGCATATTACTTCGATCTTCGTGACTCATGATCAGGAAGAAGCACTTGAAGTTGCAGATCAGATCGTAGTAATGAACAAAGGCAATGTAGAGCAGATCGGTTCACCGCGTGAGGTCTATGAAACACCAAAAACTCCATTTGTATTCGACTTTTTGGGTCAGGCGAACCGTTTTGAAGGTCAGAACAATGCAGGCATCATCCAACTCGGCGAAGACCGCATTCAATTTGAGGGTGCAAAAAATGCCGCTCAAGGTGAAGTGATTTTATTCGCACGTCCAGATGAACTACGCATCCATGCACAGCCACACGACAATGCCATTCAAGCGACTTTCATTCGTGAATTATGGATCGCGGGTAAAGTAGTTGCAGAGCTAAATGATCGTCAAGGCAATCTGATCGAAATTTTACTAACACCTGATGAAGCGAGAGCGCATCAATTCCGCCCAAATCAAACTGTTTGGTTAAGTGTGGTGAACTTGCATTTATTTGAAAACCAGGTCGCTTAAGATCAAAAGATGGGGCTTTAAAATGCCCCATCCTCTTCTAGGGTAAGAGAATTATGAATTTCCAACAATTAAGAATTATACGAGAAACGGTTAGACAAAACTTTAATTTAACTGAAGCTTCCGCTGCGCTTTATACTTCACAGTCCGGGGTAAGTAAGCATATTAAAGATCTGGAAGATGAACTGGGAGTGCAGCTATTTATCCGTAAAGGTAAACGCCTACTGGGCTTAACCGAACCAGGTCAGGCACTTTTAGGCATTGTGGAACGCATGCTGGTCGATGCCGACAATATCAAACGTCTGGCGGATGATTTCAATAAAGTCGATGAAGGCACATTAACGATTGCCACGACGCATACCCAGGCGCGTTATGTGTTGCCACCAATTGTCAGCCAATTCAAAAAAGAATTCCCTAAAGTTCATTTGATTTTGCAACAGGCCAGCCCGGTTGAAATCACGGAAATGTTACTTCAAGGTCAAGCCGATATCGGTATTGCGACTGAAGCGCTCACCACTGAAGATAATCTGGCCAGCGTGCCTTACTATAACTGGCAACACAGTATTATTACCCCGCACAATCATCCACTGGCAAGCAAAGAACACGTGCTCATCGAAGATCTGGCGCACTACCCGATTATTACCTATCATGGTGGTTTTACCGGTCGCTCCAAGATTGATACCGCCTTTGAAGAAGCTGGTTTTGATGTAGATATTGTGATGTCCGCGCTTGATGCCGATGTCATCAAGACCTATGTAGAAATGAATATGGGCATCGGCATTGTCAACGATGTGGCCTATGACCCGGAGCGTGATTACCGTTTAAAGCAGATTGAAACCGATATTTTCGGCGTAAATACCACCTGGATTGCAGTGCGTAAAGGTCATTTATTACGCGGTTATGGCTACGAGTTTATTTCCCTCTGCTCACCAGACGCAGATATTAAGGCACTGAAAAAAGTGGCTTATCCAGACGAATAAATTGCAGTATTTTAAGTTTTTAATCAAAGAGGCTACATCGCCTCTTTTTTATTTTTTGAGTGGATAAAGAATATAAATATCAAGCATAATCACGTGCATAATAAATTGAATTATACCAAGATGATCAATAATAAATTTGCTCTTTTCTCCATGGGCTTGTTTTTCTCCGGGTCAGGTTATGCAGCAGCGTTTGAACAATCTAACCAAAGCATCCAATCGTTTTTTGAAAAAAATCATTATGCTGAAGTTTCATTGGCCTGGATTCGCCCTGATATCAGCGGTCAGGTACAACATACCGAAGAGCTGCAACAATTAGGCATCACCGATTTTTCAACAGGAAATCTTGCCCATAACCAATTGATCTCCAATGTCGCATTAAAATTCCAGTTGAATCCTCAAGTGTCGTGGGGACTGATTTACGATCAGCCTTATTCTATAGATATCGCTTATCATTATGATCCTGTTTTTGCAGGTGCGGCACTTCCAATTGAGGCTGCTACCATTCAGTTTGAGAGCCATAATTTGACCTCATTAATTGGCTTTCAACCAGACGATAACTGGAATTTTTATACAGGGCTAAGTTATCAGAGCTTAAAAGGAAATTTATATTTATCCGGGCAGACATTTATGTATTCAATGGGTATCGGGCCACACTTGAACGAGATCCCGCTTGGGGCTGGCTTGCAGGAATCAGTTATCAGATTCCAGAATATTTTTTTAGAACCGCACTGACCTATCGTTCTGCAATCACTCATCACAATAAAACCACTGAATCGATTGTTGTAGGTACGAATCCAGCACCTTATACAGAAATTCAAACTCCTCAGTCAGTAAATCTGGATTTTCAGACAGCTTTAACTGATCGAAATGCGTTCTATGGCACGCTGCGTTGGTCGAACTGGCAAAATTTCGTGATCCAGCCACCTAAATTTGGCGCTGTAATTGACTATGCGGCCTTACAGTTCCCTGAAGTAAAACCTTTTAGAATGATTGATTATCGTGAGGATCAATGGTCTGGCAAAATTGGACTTGCCCATCAATGGCCATCTTTTGGCATAAATTCTATCGAACTTTTATGGGATTCCGGTACAGGAAATCCGGCTTCAACATTAAATCCGAGTGATGGATATTGGGGCATCGGACTAGGCCATCTTTATAAGATCCAAGAGACCTGGGATATTGCTACAGGACTCTATTATTTAAAATTTCAGAAACCTGAGGTTGCAATATCTGATTCGCTTACTCCTCAAATAGCGGGTTTATCCGCTGTTTCTGACAATAGTGCCTGGATCGCAGGTTTGAAACTGGGTTACCACTTTTAAAATTGTTCTAAAAAAACAAAAAAACGAGCCGAAGCCCGTTTTTTTATGAGGTTAAATCTTAGAAGCGGAAGCTTACACCAAGTTTAGCGACTGGTAGCCATTCGTACTCATTGTCGTTACGAATATCATCTTCTTCCAACTGAACTT